>NZ_VNIM01000067.1 GCF_007785815.1 Alterirhizorhabdus solaris
ACGGCGAGGAGCCCAAGCCGCGACGGACGCGCCGCCCCCACGACACAATCGAAAGCCGACGATCAGACGGCGGCAGTCTCACCGCGCGGGCGGCGCGTCCGTCGCGGCTTGGGCTCCTCGCCGTCGTCGGCCGATACCGGCGCGGATGGCTCCGGGGCGAAGGCCGGCGGCAGGCGATCCATCTCGATCCGCTCGCCATCATCCTCGACCGGCGCGACGACCTTGCGCGGACGGCCACGCGGGCGCCGCTGCTCGACGACCGGCGCCTCGAGCGGAAGCTCGGCGGTCTCGGCGACGGGCGCGTCCAAGACCGGCGAGGCCTCTGTCGGCGCGGCTATCGGTTCGGCTTGGGTGCGGGCCTGCTCCTCGGGCCGTTCGCGGCGAAGGAGGCGGGGCTGGCGCGGCTCGCGGCCATCGGCCTGCTCGCGCGGCTGACGCTCGCGACCGTCCGACTGCTCGCGCGGTGCACGCTGTTCGCCCTGCTGGCGATCACCCTGCTCGCGGAACTGACGCTGCTCACCCTGATCGCGCGGGCGCTGTTCGGTCTGATCGCGCGGCTGGCGCGGTTCGCGCGCCTGGCGATACTCGCGCTGTTCGTCGCCACGATCGGAACGCTGCTCCGGACGCTCTCGCCCGGCATCGGCCCGTGGTCCCTCGAGGCCGCGCGCGCCCTCGCGATTGCCGTCCGCGCGGTTGCCCTCGCCACGATTTCCATCGTTACGGTTGCCGTCGGCCCGCGCACCGTCGTTACGGCTGGGCTGGCCGGCATTGCGATCGCGGTAATTCTCGCGATTGCCGTCGTTGTCGCCGCGCTCCTGCGTCCACTGCTGGCCGCGCTCGACCGTGCGGTCGTCGAAGCGGTCGTCGCCGCCCGTCTCACCCTCGCCCTCGTCGAAATCCTCGCTTTGGCCGTCGAAACGGGCGGGGCGCGGCTGCTGTTGCTCGTCGAAGCGCGAGCGCGTCTCGCTCAGCACGCGGAAATAGTGGTCGGCGAACTGCAGATAATATTCGGTCATCACCCGATCGCCCTGCCGCTGGGCATCGGCGGCAAGCGTCTTGTACTTCTCATGAAGCTGGCTGGCGTTGCCGCGCGCGCGATTATCGAGCCGGCTGCCGCGATCGGCGCCGCCCCCCGACCCGTTCGGGCGAGGCGTGCCCCCGGCCCGCCCGCGGCGGCGGCCATTACCGTTGCCGTTCTGACGATTGTTGATCAACGTTTCGCTGCCTTCGTCACTGGTGGTATCTGCTCACCACTGCGCGTCCGGGCCCGCCCCGGACCAATCATGCACCCCCCACCGGCGCGGCGCCGGCAAGGCGCTCACGCATCCACCTCTCGCATCGCCGCAAAGAACGCAGCGCAGCCATTGGGGGTCGGCAAGGAAGGCTCGGCCAAGCCGCTCTGCTCGCAAGAGCCTTCGTCCTACGTGTCATCTATGCATTTTGGCGCGAGAAACCAAGTGTTTTCTGGCGACGGGACGGCGTTACTCCGGAACCTGCACGATGATGCAACGCTCATGCCCGCCCAGATCGCGACGGTTGGCCGTGGCGAACCCTGCCGCGTCCAGCAGCGCGGTCACCGCCAGCGCCTGCCCCGCGCCCACCTCGACCACGGCGATCCCGCCCGGCGCGAGCTGCCCGGCGAGCAACAGCGCGATGCGGCGATAGTCGTCCAGCCCGTCCGCGCCGGCGAACAGGGCCGAGGCCGGCTCGTGGCCCGCCACCTCGTCCGGCAGCGGCGCGTCGTCCTCGATATAGGGCGGGTTGCACAGGATCAGGTCGAACCGCTCGCCCGTGCCGTCCCAGCCGCCCGCCCGCATCGTCGCGCGATCGGCCATCCCCAGCCGGCGGGCGTTGTCGGCGGCGATCGCCAGCGCGGGCGCGGAGCGATCGATCCCCACCCCGCTCGCTTCCGGCCATTCGTCCAGCGCGGCGAGCAGAAGCGCGCCGGAGCCCGTGCCCAGATCGAGGATGCGGCGCGGGCCGGGGGTGCCGGCGAAATGCGCCACCGCCGCCTCGATCAGCGTCTCGCTGTCGGCGCGCGGCACCAGCACGCCGGGGCCGACGGCCAGCTCGATCGTCCAGAAGCCGCGCGTGCCGGTGATGTAGGCGATCGGCTCGTGCCGCAACCGCCGCGCCAGCAGCGGGGCGAAGCCGGCGGGGGCGGGATCATCCAGCCGCGCCAGCAACAGCGCCTCGCGCGAAATGCCGAGCGCGTGGGCCATCAGCAGCTCCGCGTCGAGCCGGGGCGTGGCGCTGTCGATCCGTGCCGCCGCCGCCGCCAGCGCCAGCCGGATCGGCGCCCCCTCAGCCGTCAAGGTTGGCCAGCCGGCTCGCCTCGTCCTCGGCGATCAGCGCCACCACCACCTCGTCCAGCCCCGGCCCTTCGAGGATCTCGGGCAGGCGATGCAGCGTCAGGTTGATACGGTGATCGGTCACGCGCCCCTGCGGGAAGTTGTAGGTGCGGATCCGCTCCGACCGATCGCCCGAGCCGACCATCGACTTGCGCGCACCGGCCCGCGCGGATGCCAGCTTCTCGCGTTCCTGCTCGTACAGGCGGGTGCGCAGCACCTTCAATGCCTTGGCCTTGTTCTTGTGCTGCGATTTCTCGTCCTGCTGGATCACCACCAGCCCGGAGGGAAGATGCGTGATACGCACCGCCGAATCGGTGGTGTTGACCGACTGCCCGCCCGGCCCGGACGAGCGATAGACGTCGATCCGCAGATCGCGCGCCTCGTCGATCTGGATGTCCACCTCCTCCGCCTCGGGCAGCACCGCCACGGTGGCGGCCGACGTGTGGATGCGCCCCCCGCTCTCGGTGGCCGGCACGCGCTGCACGCGGTGGACGCCGCTCTCGAACTTCAGTCGCGCGAACACGCCGGCGCCCGTCACGGACGCGACGACCTCCTTGTAGCCGCCCAGATCGGCCGCGCTGGCGGAGATCAGCTCCACCTTCCAGCCGCGATCCTCGGCATATCGCTGGTACATGCGGAACAGGTCGCCCGCGAACAGCGCCGCCTCGTCGCCGCCGGTGCCGGCGCGAATCTCCAGCATGGCCGGGCGTGCATCGGCCGCGTCGCGCGGCAGCAGCGAGAGGGCCAGCGCGCGCTCGGCCAGTGCCAGCGCGGCATCGTTGGCGTGCAGCTCCTCGGCAGCCATCTGGCGCAACTCGTCGTCGCCGTCCCCGGTCATGTGGCGCAGCGATTCGCCTTCCTGCCGCAGCCGCCGCACCTCGCCCGCCGCCTGCGCCACCGGTTCCAGCTCGGCATATTCCTTGGAGAGCGCGACGAAGCGGTCGGCGGGCAGATCGCCGCGCGACATCTCACCCTGCAGTTCGTCGCGCCGCGCCTCGATCTGGCGGATGCGGGAGAGCGGGATCGTCACCATGCGCGTGCCGCCCTCAATGCCGCACCGCGGCCGCCAGCGCGTCCAGCCGCACCCACGTCTGGCTGCCGTTCGCGAGATCCTTCACCGCCGCCTCACCCTTGGCCAGCTCGTCGTCGCCCAGGATCACGGCGAAACGCGCGCCGCTGGCATCGGCCTTGTGCATGCGCTTCTTCATGTTGCCCTTGTAGGCCATGTCGGCCGCGATGCCCTGCCGGCGCAGGCCCGCGAGCAGGCCGATCGCCGCCGCTTCCGCCGCCGGCCCCATCGGCACCAGCGCCACCGTCACATGCTCGGGCTTGGGCGTGTCGATCAGCATCGCCAGTCGCTCGATCCCGGCGGCCCAGCCCACCGCCGGGGTGGCAGGACCACCCAGAGTCTCGATCAGCCCGTCGTAGCGGCCGCCGCCCAGCACGGTTCCCTGCGCGCCCAGCCGGTCGGTCACGAACTCGAACGCGGTGTGGCGATAATAGTCCAGCCCGCGCACCAGCCGGGCGTTGCGCGTCCACGCGACGCCCGCGGCATCCAGCCCGCCCGTCACCTTCTCGAAGAACGCGCCCGCCTCGGCCGACATGTAATCGTCGATCGCGGGGGCGGCATCGGCGACCGGGCGGTCGCGCGGATCCTTGCTGTCGAGGATGCGCAACGGGTTGCGCGCCAGCCGGTCGAGGCTCTCTTCCGACAGCGCATCGCGATGCGCCTCGAAATGGGCGACGAGTGCGGTACGCCACGCATCGCGCGTGTCGGCATCGCCCAGCGTGTTGAGCGTCAGCGTTACCCCCTCCGCCACGCCCAGCTCGTCCAGCAGGTGTGCGGCCAGCACCAGCAGCTCCACGTCGGCGGCCGGTTCGGCCGCGCCGATCACCTCGGCGTCGAGCTGGTGGAACTGGCGGAAGCGGCCCTTCTGCGGGCGCTCGTAGCGGAACAGCGGGCCGTGCGTGGCGATCTTGAGGGGCGCGTGGCGCTGCCAGCCCTCGGTCAGATAGGCGCGGGCGAGGCCGGCGGTAAACTCCGGCCGCAGCGTCAGCGAATCGCCGCCGCGATCCTCGAAGCTGTACATCTCCTTGGACACCACGTCGGTCGTCTCGCCGAGCGAGCGGGCGAACACGGCGGTCGCCTCGAACACCGGCACCTCGACCCGGCCGAAGCCGTAGAGCGGGCGGAGGCGATCGAACGTGGCGACGACGGTCTGGAACCGCTCGGCCGCCTCGCCGAGCATATCCTGGGTGCCGCGAACGGCCTGGGGGGTGGCGGGCTTGCTCATCGCGGCGGCTCTAGAACAGGTTGGCGACACAATGAAGCGAATCGTCCCGCCGGCGAATCGCCCCGTGTCGTTTCGGCATCCGACGTTTCGGGCTTGAGATCGCGCGCCCGCGATACTATTCGCGCCCCATGAACATCGATCTCATCCCGATCGGCGACAATCCGCCGGAAACCCTCAACGTCATCATCGAGGTGCCGGTCGGCGGCGAGCCGGTGAAGTACGAGTTCGACAAGAAGTCGGGCGCGCTGTTCGTGGATCGCATCCTGCACACGCCGATGCGCTATCCGGCGAACTATGGCTTCGTGCCGCACACGCTGTCGCCCGATGGCGATCCGCTCGACGCGCTGGTAGTCGCGCGCTCGCCGTTCATCCCGGGCTGCGTCGTACGCGTGCGGCCGATCGCCGTGCTGAAGCTGGAGGACGAGGCCGGCGGCGACGAAAAGCTGCTGACCGTGCCGGTGGACGGCACCTTCCCTTATTACGAGAAGGTCAACGAAAGCAGCGATCTGCCGCTGATCGTGATGCAGCAGATCGAGCACTTCTTCACCCATTACAAGGATCTGGAAGCCAAGAAGTGGGTCCGCGTCGGTGAATGGGGCGACGCCACCGAGGCCAAGCGCATCATCATCGAGGCGATCGAGGCCGCCAAGGCGCAGAAGGCCAAGCTGGGCACTGACGAAGGCGTCAGCCAGAGTCTGTAGGGGCCGGTTTCTTCGTTACCCGTCACGCCGGGGTGACGGGTAACGATTGTTGAAGTGCCCTTATCGGGGACGGATGTCGCACGACCGAAGCGGCGAGGGCATGATGGGCCCTCCGGCGTTTCCGTCACCGGTCCACCTGCCATCCCACCCTTTCCGGCATCCCAGTGGATGCTGGGATCTCCCGATATCGGCCACTCGCTCGCCCCGACGAGATCCCAGCATCCGCTGGGATGACGATCGGACCGAGGGCGAGATAGGAGACAAACGCGCCACCCCGCCCCTCAGTGCCCGCCGCCCACCAGCTTCAGGCCGACGATGCAGCCGACCAGTCCGAGGATCAGCGCGATCCGCACGGCATTGGCCGGTTCGCCAAACCAGATCATGCCGATCACCACGGTGCCGAGCGCGCCGATGCCGGTCCACACCGCATAGGCCGTACCCAGCGGGATCGAGCGGGAGGCGATCTCCAGCAGCGCCAGGCTCAGCAGCGCCGCCAGCAGGAAGGCGAGCGTCCAGCCGACGTGGCGGAAGCCGTCGACGAAACGCAGGCAGGTGGTGAAGCCCACCTCGAAGCAACCGCCCAGTATCAGCAACCCCCACGCCACGCCCGCACCTTCCGTTCCGGATGACGGTTCAGTCCCGCCGAAGGACCGTCTAGCAGGGTCGCGGCGAATCGCACGCCGGGAGCGGGAGGATCAGGTGGTGCCGGAGGATCGTTCATCGCGCGGGCGCGCCTTCGGGGGCCTGGGCCACCGCATCGCGCCGCCGCGCTTCCTGCTGTTCACGCTCGTGGCGGTGGCCGGTATCGCGACCGGCACCGCCGCGCTCGGCTGGCGACTGGGGGTGATGGCCGGGTTCGATGCCGCCGCGCTGCTGTTCCTGCTCTCCTGCCTGCCGCTGCTGGACGACCGCCCGGCCGACATGCGCGCCAACGCCGAACGCAACGACGCCAACCGCGCGATGCTGCTGGCGATCACCATGGGCGTCACCCTCGTCATCCTCGTCGCGATCGCCGCCGAACTGGGCGACAAGAGCAGCCCGCAGGCGGCGGTCACCGCGCTGATCGTGGCGACGCTGGTGCTGGCGTGGACGTTCAGCAACGCGGTGTTCGCGCTCCACTACGCCCACCTGTTCTATACCGCCGGAGAAGGCGGGGAGGACAGCGGCGGCCTGGCCGTGCCGAAGACGGCCGAGCCGGACTACTGGGACATGCTCTATTTCAGCGTGACGCTGGGCATGACCTTCCAGACATCGGACGTGGAAATCGAAAGCCCCGCCATCCGCCGCGTGGTGACGTTCCACACGATGCTCGCCTTCGTGTTCAACATCGGCGTGCTGGCCTTCACGATCAACGTGCTGGGCGGGGGGTGAGAGGCGGCGTGGAGTGACGGGAAGTGGTGGATTGCGGATCGTCCGCTTAGCGGCCAGACTGCACTTGACCGGACCTTATTTGTCGCTTCGGTGCACCGAGGAGCAATCTCTGGCCTCGAAATGTGACTGTATTCCCGGACCGTAGTAGATTGAGGAACCCTCGGACTGGTTAGGTAATCCTGACACCTGAGACACAGTCCAGTTTTCGGCTCCGGGTAATCGCACTATCTGAAACCAGTGGCTTTTACTATCAATTCCGTCGTTCTTAAATTGGTCGTTGTCGCCCCAGCCCCAAGACCAGGCCACAGGAATCTTTCTGTCACCCAAGATCAGAAATGCTTTAGCTTCTCGAATACCTGTCGGAACATAACCGCCTATGAAGTCATCGCGATAGACGCGGGCTTCTGCCTTTATTTTGCCGAAGACGAGCCGCCGTTCTGCCTCGCAACCTGAGGTCTCGTCGTAAGCCGTCCAATCGGCACCTGCCCAGATAAAGCTCTCCTGTCGCGCCGCTTCGACGCTTTTAGCGACAGCCAGCGGCATGCCACTTTCCACGGCCGTGCTCACACGTTCTTGAGCACCTGCTTTTCCTGTCCGCTGGTTCTGACCACAGGAACCAAGACCGAGGCAGATTCCCGTGGCTAGCAGCGTCGAAGAGGCTCGCATAAGCCCGTTGTGCTGTTGATCGTTCGGTGGCGCAACCCTCGGGCGAACGTCCGGTTAGAGGTATAGCATACACCTCCATCTTCGTCCGCAATTGGGCGAAAGCAGCCGCCCCTACGCCCCCGCCAGCCGCTCCAGCGCCTCGCCCTCGATCCGCCACGGCTCCCACCCGGTCGAATGGAAGCCGCCCATCGCGGTGTAGAAACCGCGCGCCGTCCGGTTCCAGTCGAGTACGGCCCAGTCGATGCGGGCGCAGCCGCGCGCCTTCGCCTCGCGCGCCAGTGCGGTGAACAGCGCCTTGCCCGCGCCGCTGCCGCGTGCGGCGGGGTCGACGAACAGGTCTTCCAGGTACAGGCTCGGCGCGCCCGTCCACGTCGAATAGGTCTCGAACCACAGCGCCACGCCGATCACCGCGCCGTCCTGCTCGGCGACGTGGGCGAACACCTTGGCGTCCGGGCCGAACATCGTGGCGGTCAGCGACTCGGGCGTCGCCTTCACCGCGTCCGGCTCGCGCTCGTACACCGCCAGCGCCACGATCAGGCGGAGCATCGCGGTCACGTCGTCGGCCACCGCGCGGCGGATCGTCACAGCCTGATCGATATCCGTCATGTGGCAGCCTCCAGATTGCCCATCGGCACGGCCTTTCGCCGCGCCGAATAGATGCACGCCGCCCCGATCAGCACCGCGCCCGCCACCGTCCGCGGCGATACCACCTCGCCGAACACCAGCCAGCCGAGCACGCTCGCCCACAGGAAGGCGGTATATTCCACCGGCGCCAGATAGTTCGCCTCCGCCCGCGCATAGGCCCATGACAGGAGGAACAGCGAGGCGACCGCCAGCACCGACGCGAACAGCAGCGGCGGCACATGATGCGCGGCCGGTGCCACCGCGAGGAACGGGGCGGCCAGCGCCAGCAGCAGCGCGATCGCCGCGCTCTGGAAGAAAGCCACCTCGATCGCATCGGCCAGCAGCGACTGCCGCCGCATCAGGATGATGTTGTAGGCGTAGCACACCGCCGAACACAGGATCGCGCCCGCCCCCCACATCGCGTCCGGCCCGGCCGCCACGCGCGCCTGCCCGGAAAAGATCAGCAACACGCCGATCGACGCCGCGACCGAGCCGCCGATCGCGCGGCGGCTGATCGGCTCGCCCAGCATCACGCGCGCGAAGAACAGCGCGATCAGCGGCGCGATGAAGGTGAGCGCCACCGCCTGCGCCATCGGCACCCGCGCCAGCCCCCAGAAGAACAGCACCGCCATGCCCGTCGTCACCAGCCCGCGCAGCGCATGCAGCCGCAGGGTCGCGCGCGCCGGCCACGCCGGCCGCCGCGCCAGATGCAGGACGGCGGCGATCGCCACCCCCGCCAGCGATCGCCAGAGCAGCGCGTTGTAGACGCCGATGTCCAGCACCAGCCCCTTCATGATCGCATCCATGCCGGAAAAGATCGCGATCCCCGCCGTCGCCACCGCGAAGGCGACGGCGGGGCGGGCCGCCGTCGCCCCTGTGGTCACGATCCGGCTGCCGTCACTATGCGGCGGCCTGCGACGTGCCGGCCTCGATCTCGGCCGCCTTGGCCTCCACCAGCTTCACGATATGCTCGATCATGTCGGCATCCTGGACATGATGGTCGGTCACGCCCGAGAGATAGACCATGTGCTTGCCCTGCCCGCCGCCGGTGATGCCGATGTCCGTCTCGCGCGCCTCGCCCGGGCCGTTCACCACGCAGCCCAGCACCGAAAGCGACATCGGCGTGCGGATGTGCTGCAACCGCTCCTCCAGCGCCTGCACGGTGCGGATCACGTCGAACCCCTGCCGCGCGCACGACGGGCACGAGACGACGCGCACGCCGCGGTTGCGGATGCCCAGCGCCTTCAGGATCTCGAAGCCGACGCGCACCTCCTCCTCCGGCTCGGCCGACAGCGAGACGCGGATGGTGTCGCCGATGCCGGCCCACAGCAGATTGCCAATGCCGATCGCGGACTTCACCGTGCCGCCGATCAGCCCACCGGCCTCGGTGATGCCCAGATGCAGCGGGCAATCGACCGCCTCGGCCAGCCCCATGTAGGCGGAAACGGCGAGGAACACGTCCGACGCCTTCACCGCCACCTTATATTCGTGGAAGTCGTGATCCTGCAGCAGCTTGATGTGATCGAGCGCGCTTTCCACCAGCGCCTCGGGGCACGGCTCGCCGTATTTCTCCAGCAGGTCGCGCTCAAGGCTGCCGGCGTTAACGCCGATGCGGATCGCACATCCGTTCGCCTTGGCGGCGCGCACCACCTCGGCCACGCGCTCGCTCGATCCGATGTTGCCGGGGTTGATCCGCAGGCACGCCGCGCCCGCATCCGCCGCCTCCAGCGCACGCTTGTAGTGGAAGTGGATGTCGGCGACGATCGGCACGCGGCTGGCGCGCACGATCTGCTTGAGCGCGGCGGTCGATTCCACATCCGGGCAGGAGACGCGGATGATGTCCGCCCCCGCCTCCTCGCACCGCCGGATCTGGTTGATCGTGGCGCGTGGATCGGAGGTCGGGGTGTTCGTCATCGTCTGCACCGTCACCGGCGCATCGCCACCGACGGGCACATTGCCGACCATGATCTGGCGGGACGTACGACGCGCGATATCGCGCCACGGGCGGAGGGACATGGGGGATCCGATATGATGGTTCGTCACGATGCATATAGGGCAACATGGCGGGCGGCGCGATGGCCTGCGTTGGGGTGCGAAGCAAGCCGGTGGCGTGAAGCGGGCGGGTGGCGGGCGATGACCGCTTTCGCCCGATTGCGGACGTCCCAGATGCTAGTTTGGACCGTCGTAGGAGCCGCCTTCGACGCTTCCGGAGGTGAGATCGAGACGGAACGGCAGCCACACGTCCGTCGTGGGATCGAAGGCCTCTCCCGCGATCCATATGCCGTCGCGGCTGACGTTTTGGGTGCCGTCCCACGAGAAACGGCGACTTCGCCACACGACATCTCGCGCGTCAAAGGCTTCAAACCATAAGCCGTTCAATACCACGATCGCGTTCATCTCGGCGACGAACCATACCTGTTGAAGATCGAAGCCGATTTCGCGGACGAGGCATCTTTCCTTCGTATCGACAAGATACCCTGCGCCGCTCGCTACGACTACAGTCGCACTTGGTCCCAATTCGGGGTGGATTGAACTTTCTGACCCGTTCCCCTTCGCGAAGTTTCCAATCCACGTTTCGCCAAGCTCGCTTACAAACTCAACAACGAAACCCTCGCGAATGGCATCCGCCCGCGGAAATGATAGCGCGGCGGGGCCATAGGGAGGCAGACCTGACAAAGCGCGAGCGTTAAACATAACTGGGGAATACAGGAAGGCTCCCGTCACAATCAATGACGGCTTTCCCATCTCCGGTCGTTCGATCACCCTGCGTCACTACATCCACGCCGCTCACTCCTTGAGCGGATCGTGCCCCCAGTTCATCAGCGAATAGCGCCAGTCGCTGTGTTCCACGTCGTCCTTCGGCCCCTGCTTGCAGTGGCGCGCCACATAGGCGACCACCTTCTTCATGTGGGCATAGTCGTCGTCGGTCAGGTCGGCCTTCTTTGCGCGTTTTATCGCCACGATCCGCCGGCCGGATCTGTGGCCGACCGACTCGCCCGATCCCTTGCCGTCCTCGCCCTTCCAGCCCACGCGCTTGCTGTCGTCGGTGTCGAGGAAATGCTCGATCTCGGCCGGCGCCATGTTGACGGCGTCCCTGAACGCCGCCCATGTTTCCTCGCGATCGTCGCTCATGCGTTCAGCCGCCCTGCCCGCCGCCGGTGTCGTCCACCTTTTCGCCGAGCTGGCCCGGGCCGTGGTAGTCCTTCTCGCTCTGCCCGCCGTCGAAGCCACCGTCCTTGGGTCCCTTGCCGGTATGCGGGTTGGCATAGGCGCCGCCGGCCGATTCGCCGCTGCCGGGCTTGGGTGCCTGCGTGGCATCCGGCTTGCCCTTGCTGCCGGCGCCGTCCGCCTGCATCGGTTGCTTGTCCGTCATCGCTCTCTTCCTTTTCGTTGCTGGCGGTTGAACGCGCCACGACAGCGGGAGTGCCGCCCTCGACACCGCCGCATCGGAACGGGTAGGGAACGGGCCAGATGACCGACGACCGCCTCCTTGCCGCCGCCCGCCGCCCCGAGGACGTGGACGCCGCGCTGCGCCCCAAATCGCTCGACGAGTTCGTCGGGCAGAAGGCGGCGCGAGAGAATCTGCGGATCTTCATCCAGGCGGCGAAATCGCGTGGCGATGCGCTCGATCACGTGCTGTTCTTCGGCCCGCCGGGCCTCGGCAAGACGACGCTGGCGCAGATCATCGCGCGCGAGATGGGCACGGGGTTTCGCGCCACCTCCGGCCCGGTGATCGCCAAGTCCGGCGATCTGGCGGCGCTGCTGACCAACCTCGAGGACGGCGACGTGCTGTTCATCGACGAGATCCACCGCCTCCAGCCCGCCGTGGAGGAGGTGCTGTATCCGGCGATGGAGGATCGCGCGCTGGATCTGATGATCGGCGAAGGGCCGTCCGCCCGCTCCGTCCGCATCGATCTGCCGCGCTTCACGCTGGTGGGGGCGACGACGCGGCAGGGCCTCATCACCACCCCCCTGCGCGATCGCTTCGGCATCCCGGTGCGGCTGCAATTCTATACGGTGGACGAGCTGGAGCTGGTAGTGCGTCGCGCCGCCGGGCTGCTGGGCCTTGCCATCGCCCCCGATGGCGCGCGCGAGGTGGCGACGCGCGCGCGCGGTACCCCGCGGATCGCCGGGCGGCTGCTGCGCCGCGTGCGCGATTTCGCCGACGTGGCGGGCGAGCCAGTGGTGAACCGCAAGGTGGCGGACGATGCGCTGACCCGGCTTGAGGTGGATGCGCTGGGCCTCGACGCGATGGACCGGCGCTATCTGATGATGATCGCCGACATCTATCGCGGCGGCCCGGTGGGGGTGGAAACGCTGGCCGCCGGCCTTTCCGAACCGCGCGACACGGTGGAGGAGGTGATCGAGCCGTACCTGATCCAGCTCGGCCTGATCGCCCGCACCGCGCGCGGCCGCTGCCTGAACGGGCGCGGCTGGAAGCACCTCGGCCTCAACCCGCCGCCGGGCGCGCAGGAGGGGTTGTTCGACGCATGAGCGCGCACCCCATCCCCCGCCTCCGCAGGGCCGCGCTCGGTGCGATCACGCTGGCCTTTGTGCTGGCGGGCGGCGCCCGGCCCGCATGGGCGGTCAGCGATACGCAGGCCTGGGGGTCCGTGGTGGCGACCGGCACGGTGCGCGGCGACCTCTTCCTGTGGCTGGAAGCACAGGGGCGGGGAACCGACGACATCGGCGGCGGCAGCCAGATCATCCTGCGCCCGGCGATCGGCGCACGGATCGGGCGCGATGCCCATGCCGTCGTCGGCTACGCCTATGTCCGCACCGATCCCGAGACGGGGGCGACGACGCACGAGCATCGGCCGTGGCAGCAGATCCAGTTCGTCCCCTTCCGCCGCGCCAACGGCGATCCGCTGGTCGTCAGCCGCACCCGGCTGGAACAGCGGATGCTGGAAGGGCGACACGGCACGTCATGGCGACTGCGGCAGATGGTGCGGGCGCAGCTTCCCCTCGCCCGTGGCGGCGCGATCAAGGCGGTCGCTTTCACCGAGGGCTTCCTCAACCTCAACGATACGCGGTGGGGCGTGCGCGACGGCGTGGACCAGTGGCGCACGTTCATCGGTGTCGGCCTGCCCGTCGCGCCGCGCCTGCGGGTGGAGCCGGGGTATCTCAACCAGCGCGTCTTCCGGCCGGGGGAAGACCGCGTCAATCACGTCGTCAACGCCACGCTGTTCGTCAGCCTGTAGCGGGTGGCGGCCCGGCCGGCGGCATCGCGCCCGGTCCGCAAAGGGTTGGCGGTGGCGGGACAACCGTTTACCCGCAAGCCATGAGCGACGCCAACGCCACCACTCTGCCGACGCTGGACCAGCCCTACGCCGGCGGCTTCGTCGATGGCGTCCACCGTTTCGCGCTGCGGGTGTATTTCGAGGATACCGACCTCACCGGCATCGTCTATCACGCCGGCTACCTGCGCTTCATGGAGCGCGCCCGGTCCGACATGCTGCGCGCCGCCGGGATCGACCAGCGCGCCGCGCACGAGGCCGGCGAAGGCGCCTATGCGGTGGCCGATCTCGCCATCCGTTACCGGCGCCCCGCCAAGCTGGACGACGCGCTCGTGGTCGTCAGCACCGTCACCGCGATCCGCGCCGCCTCCTGCGCCATTCATCAAAGGGTCATGCGGGGCGGGGAAGTGCTGACACAGGCGGACGTCACGGCGGCGTTCGTCTCGCCGGACGGCCGGCCGCGGCGCCAGCCGCCGGCGTGGGTGGCGATCTTCGAGCAGATCAGAGGGAAACAGACAGACCGATGACAAACTTGCCGATCGCGCCGACCGAATCGCTGCTGTCGCCCATCACCCTGTTCATGCAGGCCGATCTCGTCGTGAAGACGGTGATGATCGGGCTGCTGCTCGCCAGCATCTGGACGTGGGCGATCATCATCGGCCACGGCCTGAAGCTGAAACGTGTGCGCAAGGCGAGCGAGGCGTTCGAGAAGGACTTCTGGAAGGCCGACGATATCGACAGCTATTATGACGGCCCCGGCAAGGCCGATCTGCCGCCGGCCAGGGTGTTCTCCGCCGCCGTCACCGAATGGCGCCGCTCCACCGCCGGCGCCACGGTGGACCGCGAGGGCACGCGCGCGCGCCTCGCCACCGCCATGTCCGCCGCCGTGGGGGCGGAGATCGACAAACTGTCCGATCGGCTGAGCGTGCTGGCCACGATCGGTTCGGTCGCACCCTTCGTGGGCCTGTTCGGCACGGTGTGGGGCATCATGAAGAGCTTCACCGATATCGCCGCGCAGCAGAACACCTCGCTCGGCGTGGTCGCCCCCGGGATCGCCGAGGCGCTGTTCGCCACCGCGCTGGGGCTGTTCGCCGCCATCCCCGCGGTGATCGCGTACAACCGGCTGGCGCATGTGATCGACCGGATCGAGGCGCGGCTCAACCGTTTCGCCGACGGCTTCCACGGCACCCTCAGCCGCGAGCTGGAGCTTTAGCGGTGGCGATGGGGCCGGTCAGCCGGCGGGGCGGGCGCGGTCGCCGCGCCCCGATGGCGGATATCAACGTCACGCCGCTGGTGGACGTGATGCTGGTGCTGCTCATCATCTTCATGATCACCGCGCCGCTGCTGGTGGCCGGCGTACCGGTGAACCTGCCGGACAGCCGCGCCGGTGCGCTGGATCAGGACCAGAAGCCCGTCTCCGTCTCGCTGGCGGAGGGCGGCAAGATCTACGTCAACGACGAGGAGACCGCCGAGGCCGCGCTGCCCGCCCGGCTGGAGGCGCTGGCGGCGACGGCGGCGAAGGGACCGGAGGCGCCGCAGGTGTATCTGCGCGCCGATCGCGGGCTGGATTACGGCCGCGTGATGAAGGTGATGGGCGAACTGAACCGCGCCGGGCTGAACAAGGTCGCGCTGGTCACGGTGGGCGAGTCAGGCACCGGCGAGGGCGCCCGCTAGGATGGAACGCGGCGAACGGATCGGGCTGGGCGTTGCCACGGTCGGCCACATCCTGCTGTTCGGCATCCTGTCGCTCGGCCTCGTCAGCCGCGCCAAGCTGCCGCCGCTGAAGAACGAGCCGATCGACGTGGTGCTGGTCGATGCGATCGGCGCGCGATCGGCCGCGCCCGATTCGACGACGGAGCCGCCCGCCCCGTCAGAAGCGCCGACCATCGCCAAGCCATCGGAGGCCGTCGCGCCCGAACCCGCGCCCGCCGAACCGGACCCGGCGCCCGAACCCGCGCCGGTGCCCAAGCCCGCACCCCCGAAGCCCGCGCCGCCAAAGCCCGCGCCGCCCGAGCCGACGCCGACGCCCAAGCCGGTGCCGCCCAAGCCGGCGCCGACGCCAAAACCGGCACCGAAGCCGGAACCCAGGCCCGTGCCCAAACCGGCAGTGAAGCCGACGCCGAAACCGACGCCCGCCAAGCCGACGCCGGCCAAGGCCGCGCCCGCCAAGCCCACCAAGGAAACGTCCGCCAAATCCGCGACCGCCTCGCCGGCAAAGCCCAGCAAGGCCGACATCGCGGCGACAGGCGACACTCGCGACCGTCGCCGGCCCGACCGCACCGAAGGCGGCGGCGCGCCCTCGACCAGGCCGGCGAAACCCGCCGGCGGCGCCCCCGGCGACAAGCCGGCGAAGGCTGCCGGCTCCCGCCTCGGCGCGGATTTCCTGAAAGGGATCACGCCGGAGAAGACCTCGCCCGGCAAGTCGACCAAGCCGGCGGCGGCCGCCGTCTCGGCCTCGGCGATGCAGGGGCTGGCCGGGGCGATCAAGCGGCAGGTGCAGCCGTGTTACGAACTCGGCTCGCTGGCCGGAACGCCCGCGATGTCGATCGTCACCACGCTGCGGCTGCGGTTCAACAAGGACGGCACGATCGCCAACGCGCCATCGGTGGCCGAACATAGCGGCGTGACGCCGGGCAATCAGGCCTATGTCCGTCAGATCGACGATGTCGCCCGCCGCGCGGTGCTGCGCTGCGCGCCGCTGAAGCTGCCGGCCGAACTGTACGACGGCGGCTGGGAGGATATCGAGCTGCGCTTCACCCCCGGAACGATGGGATGAGATGCACCGCGCGGCTCCCCTCGCCCTGCTGCTCGCCGCCGCCTGCGCCGGCCGCACGCCGCCGCCGCATATCTCCCGCCCGGACCCGGAGGCCGCGCGGGTGATCGCTTCCGCCGCCGATCAGGTGAGGCGTTGCTACCGTGCCCCGCGCGCCGGCCGGGGCGGGCGCGGGATCGTCACCGTGCTGCGTGTCGCCTACGCCCCCGATGGGATGCTGGCGGAACTGCCCGCCATCGTCACGCAGAGCGGCGTGACCGCCGACAACAGCGCCGCCGCCGGCCCGATGGCGGAAGCCGCAGTGCTGGCGGTGGTGCGCTGCGCCCCGGTTCGCCTGCCCGCCGCGCAGTATCGCGGCGGCTGGAACAGCTTCGAGTTGACCTTCAGCCCCCGGGCCGTGGCATGAAGCGTTTCGCCCGCACGGCGCGTTGGCCGATGATGGAGACCAGAATGCGTTACGCCCTTTCCCCCCTGCTCGGCCTGCTGGCATTCGGCCTCGCCGTGCCGGCGGCCGCGCAGATCCGCGTCGACATCACCGGCGGCATCTCCCAGCCGATGCCGATCGCGGTGCCGGTGATGCCCACGCCGAACAGCGTCTCCACCGCCGCCGGCGATACCGCCGGGCTGGGCGCGCAGGTCTCGCAGGTCATCACCACCGACCTGAAGAACAGCGGCCTGTTCACTCCGCTGCCGGCCGGCGCGCTGCGCCCCGTGGGGTTCAACCAGGTGACCACGCCCGACTTTCCGGGCTGGACCGCCACCGGAGCGCAGGCGCTGGTGCAGGGCTTCGTGCAGGCCAATGGCGACGGCACGCTCACGGTCGGCTGCTATCTGTACGACGTGTTCGCGCAGAGCGAACTGACCCGGCAGGGCTTCGTCGTGACGCCCGCCAACTGGCGCCGCGCCGCGCACAAATGCGCCGACACGGTCTATACCCGGCTGACCGGCGAAGGCCCGTATTTCGACAGCCGCGTCGTCTACGTTTCGGAAACCGGGCCGAAGACGAAGCGGATCAAGCGGCTGGCGATCATGGATCAGGATGGCGCCAACCACCGCTTCCTCACCAACGGCCAGTCGATCGTGCTGACGCCGCGCTTCGCGCCGAACCAGCAGACGATCAGCTACATGAGCTTCACCAACAACCGCCCGCGCATCTACGTGTACGATGTCGGCTCGGGCCGGCAGCGGCTGGTGGTGGATCAGCCGAACATGACGTTCGCGCCGCGTTTCTCCCCCGATGGCCGGTATATCGTGTTCTCGATGGCGGTGAACGGCAATACCGACATCTATCGCGTGGCCGCCACCGGCGGCACGCCGCAGCGGCTGACGACCTCGCCCGGCATCGATTCGTCGGCCAGCTATTCGCCGGACGGATCGCGCATCGTGTTCGAGAGCGACCGTTCGGGCGGCCAGCAGCTGTACGTAATGGGCGCGGACGGATCGAACCAGCAGCGCATCAGCTTCGGCGGCGGGCGCTACGGCACCCCGGCGTGGAGCCCGCGCGGCGACCTGATCGCGTTCACCAAGATCGGTGGCGGCTTCCGCATTGGCATCATGGCGCCGGACGGTTCGGGCGAGAAGACGCTGACCAACGCCTGGCAGGACGAGGGGCCGAGCTGGTCCCCCAACGGCCGCGTCATCATGTTCTTCCGCACGGGCCAGGGCTCCGGCAAGGCCGATCTGTGGTCGGTCGACCTGACCGGCGTCAACGAACGGCGCGTGCCCACCCCGCTCGACGGATCGGACCCCGCATGGGGGCCGCTGCTGCCGTAGAAACACCCTGAACTTGGAGGGGAACTCCGCCATCACTTTCGCGGCGCGGCGGGCCGCCATCCTCAAGGAGACGACCATGACCCGATTCCCATCGAAGGGGGCCAGCGTGAAGCTGCTGCTCGGCGCGGCGCTGATCGCCACCGCCGCCTGCTCGAAGAAGCCGCCCAAGGAACTGCCGCCGCCCCCGCCCACCAGCGGCTCGACGACCGGCGGCGATACGGGGGCCGGCTACAGCGACGGCGCCGGCACAGGGGCGGTCGTGCCCGGCTCGCGCGCCGATTTCGTCAGCCAGGCCGGATCGGATACCGTGCTGTTCGGCACCGACATGATCGATATCGACAGCGAGGCACGCGCCACGCTGGATCGGCAGGCCGCATGGCTGAAGAAATACCCCGCCGTCCGCGTCACGCTGGAAGGCCATGCCGACGAGCGCGGCACGCGCGAATACAATCTCGCGCTCGGCGATCGCCGTGCCAACTCGGCGAAGAACTATCTCGCCTCGGCCGGCATCAGCGCCAGCCGCATCTCGACGATCAGCTACGGCAAGGAACGCCCGGTCGCGTCCGGATCGGACGAGAGCGCCTGGGCGCAGAACCGTCGCGCCGTGACGGTGGTGCCGCAGTAAACACCCGGCCGGTCGCCTGCGGGCGACCGGCCACTCTCATGCGGCGATGGCGTCCGCCACGATCCGGGCGCCGCGCAGGCTGGCGCCGGCCGGGTCGCCGAACGAGCGCGCCACCGCTGCTGCCTGTGCCGCGATCCGCGACGGGTGCGTCGCCACCGCGCGGTCCACCGCGGCCACCACGTCCGCCGGATCGTCTGTCACCGCGCCAAGATGCCATCCGGCGTGACGCGGATCGTTCTGCCACGCGACGCCATGCGTGTTCAGGAACGCGACCGGGCGGGGTCGCGCGATGAACTCGTAGAGCTGGCTCGACATGTCGCCGAGGTAGATGTCGGCGGCGCGCAGATAGGTCATGTCGATCAGCCGGGGGGAACGCAGGTCGACGATGATGCGGCCCGGCACCGCCAGCGCCTGCCACGCCGCGATCTCGGCCTCGTCCATATCCTCCGACGCGCGAACGTGCGGCGCGAACACCAGATTGTAGCGATCCTGCGCGGCGAATGCCGCCAGCACCGCTTGCGCCTGCCCCAGCGAGGAAATCGCCGCGTCGAAATGCGGATTGTAGAGCACCACCGGCCGGTCGTCGCCGAACAGTCGCGCCGGGCGGTCGGCGGCGGTCTGCGCGATATAGTCCAGCTTGACGTAACCGCAGCTGCGCACCCGTTCCGGCGCCACGCGCTGCACCTCGATCGCGCGGGCCACGTCCTTTTCGCCCGGCACGACGATCAGGTCGAACGCCTTCAGCCGCTTCTCCGATTTCGGCGCGCGATCGCCCGCGCCGTGGCGGAAATGGATCAGCAGCCGCCGCCACCCCAGCCAGCGCAGCGCCGCCGAGGTGCGTTCCGGCACGACGATCGCCCGCGCATGGCGCAGCCGCAGCGCCAGCTTCGCCAGCAACGGCCCCTTGCCCGCCGCGCGCCGGCCGAACAACCGGGCAGCCAGCATCGTCAGCGGCGGCGGGGTGACCTGCGCGATCCGCAGCCGCTCGGTCGCCATGGCGGCCCGCACCTGCACCAGCGCCGCCTCCGTCTCCTCGTCGGCACAGATGCAGGTGACGACAAGATCGGGCTGCTCCCGGCTCAGCGCCGCCGCCACGGGCGCAAGGTGGAACACCTGATGTGCGCCGCCGATGAACAGGAAGGCGACGTCGGCCTCGATCGTCCTGCTCATGCCGCACGTCTCCCGCGTGCGCGACCAGGCGGGACTCGCCCGCCCGTCGCAGGCAGGGGGCCGGAAGATCGCACCGCCCGTCTCATTCGTCGCCGTAGATGGCCACTTCGGGCGGCGCATCGTGGGTCATCATCCCGCGGTACATGCCCGGCGTGTTGAACGCCCAGCCGCCCGAACCGTCCGGCCCCACCACGATCACCCCGCCCTTGCCGCCCAGATCGCCCAGCTCGTCGATCAGCGTGTCGGCCGCTTCCTCGATCGTCTCGCCGGCCAGCCGCACGCGCGCGCAGATCTCGTGCGCGACGCCGAGGTGGATAAACGTCTCGCCCGAGCCGGTGCAGGAGACGGCGGCGGCGCGATCGTCGGCATAGGTGCCCGCGCCGATCAGCGGCGAGTCGCCGATCCGCCCCCATCGCTTGGCCGTCAGCCCGCCGGTGGAAGTGGCAGCGGCGACATGCCCGGCGGCATCCACCGCCACCGCGCCGACCGTGCCGTATTTCATCCCCGCATCGAACCCGCCGTCGGGCCGTGCCAGCATCTCGTCCAGCTGGCGGCGGCGTTCGGGGGTGGCGAACCAGTCGGCCGGCGCCTGCTCCAGTCCCTGCGCGACGGAAAAGGCGTTCGCGCCGGTGCCGGCCAGCAGCACATGGTCGCTCGCGTCCATCACCGCGCGGGCGAGGCGAACGGGGTTTCGCGTGGCCGTCACCCCCGCCACCGCACCCGCTTTGCGCGTGTCGCCGTCCATCAGCGCGGCATCACATTCGATCGTGGCATCGGCGGTGAAGACGGAGCCGCGCCCGGCGTTGAAGTGCGGATCGTCCTCCAGCACGCGCACCGCCGCCTCGACCGCATCGAGCGCCGCGCCGCCCGCCGACAGCACCGCCCCGCCCGCCACCAGCGCCGCGTGCAGTCCGGCGCGACCGGCGGCGTCCTCATCCGCGCCCAGCCGCCCGCGCACCATCGAGCCGGAGCCGCCGTGGACGACCAGCGTCCAGCGTTGCGTGGTCATATCTGCCCTTTCACATCACGATCCCTCGAGGCCGAACGTCGGGCCATCACCGGCCCACCGGGATTACCCGTCGGACCGACGCTCAGAACGCCCGGAAGCTCATTCGGTTACCCGGCGAAGCGCCGCGTCTGCCGGCCCGTTACTTCGCCGCCTTGCGCAGCGCCAGCCGCACCAGCGCATCCAGCGTGGCACCGGCCCCCAGTTCTTCCTCGGCGGCGGCGACGGCGGCGTTGGCTTCGGCCGGGCGGAAGCCCAGATTCGCAAGGGCGGAGAGCGCATCCTCCACCGCGCCGCCCGTCGTAACAGGGCGCGCGCCGGCTGGGCCGATTTCCACCGCGCCGATCTTGTCCTTCAGTTCGTTGACGATGCGCATCGCCAGCTTTGGCCCCACACCGTTCGCCCGCGCCACCATCGCCTTGTCCCCCGCCGAGACGGCGCGGCTCAGCTCGCCCGCATCCAGCGCGGAGAGGATCGCCAGCGCCACTCGCCCGCCGACGCCCTGAACGGAGGTGAGCAGCCGAAACCAGTCCCGCTCGCCCGCCGAGCCGAAACCGAACAGCGTGATCGCATCCTCGCGCACCTGCATCTCGGTAAACAGCATCACCTGACCGCCCACCGGCCCGATCGCCGACAGGGTGCGGGCCGAGGCCTGCACCAGATAGCCGACGCCGCCGACATCCAGCACGGCATGATCCGCCGTCGTCTCGGCCAGCAGGCCGCTGAGCCGCGCGATCATGCCCCCGCCCCCGCCACCCGCCGCGCCAGCGCGCGCTGGCTGGCGAGATGGTGCGCGTGGGTGATCGCCACCGCCAGCGCATCGGCCGCGTCCGGGCCGGACAGCTTAACGCCGGGGAGCAACCGCATCACCATCGCCTGCACCTGTTTCTTGTCCGCCCCGCCGGTGCCGACGACGGCCTTCTTGACGATGCTCGGATGATATTCGCCGATCGCCACGCCGGCGGTGGCCGCCGCCAGCAGCACCACGCCGCGCGCCTGCCCCAGCTTCAGCGTGGATTGCGCGTTCGAGTTGCCGAGCACCTCCTCCACCGCCGCGCCATCGGGGCGCTCGGTGCGGATCACGTCGGTCAGCGCGTCGAACAGCAGGGTCAGCCGGCGCGGCAGCTGCATTCCCGGCTCGGTACGGATCTGGCCGTTGGCGATGTGACTCAGGCGGTTGCCGTCCGCCGCGATCACGCCCCAACCGGTGGTGCCGAGACCGGGATCGAGGCCGAGCAGGATCAGCCCAGTTTCTCCATCACTTCGTCGGAGATGTCGTAATTGGCCCACACCGTCTGCACGTCGTCGTCGTCGTCCAGCGCGTCGATCAGCTTGAACAGGGTGGCGGCGTCGCTTTCACCCACCGATACGCTGGTCTGCGGGCGCCATGCCAGTTTGGCGCCCTCGGCCTCGCCCAGCACCGGCTCCAGCGCCTTGGCGACTTCATGGAGGTCGGCCTGCGCGGTCCAGATCTCGTGGCCGTCCTCGGAGGACGTCACGTCCTCGGCCCCCGCCTCCAGCGCCGCCTCGAACACCTTTTCGGCGTCGCCTGCCTTGGCCGGATAGCTGATGAGGCCCAGCCGGTCGAAGCCGTGGCTCACCGAACCGCTCGCACCCAGGTTGCCGCCGTTCTTGGCGACGGCGGTGCGGACGTTGGTGGCGGTGCGGTTGCGGTTGTCGGTCAGCGATTCGATGATGAGCGACACGCCGCCGGGGCCGAACCCCTCGTAGCGCACCTCCTCGTAATTATCGCCGTCCGTGCCCGAGGCCTTGTTGATCGCGCGCTGGATGTTGTCGTTCGGCATCGACTGCGCGCGCGCCGCGATCACCGCCGAGCGCAGCCGCGCGTTCATGTCCGGATCGGGCAGACCGGCCTTCGCCGCCACGGTGATCTCGCGGCTGAGCTTGGAGAACAGCGCCGAACGCTTCTTATCCTGCGCACCCTTGCGGTGCATGATGTTCTTGAATTTGGAATGGCCGGCCATGGAACCGTCGATCGCCTCTGTTGCAGGGGTGTGACGGCTCTCTAGCCCCGCCGGCGGCCGCCATCAACCGCCGGGCTAGTCGGCGCCGGCTCCGCGCCGGCGTCTATCGGATCAGTGCAGGCCCAGCGCGTTGCGATAGGTTTCCAGCAGCGCGTCCATCTCGTCGCGCGCGTCCTTCTCCATCTTGCGCAGGCGGATCACCGACCGCATCGTCTTGCTGTCGAACCCCTGGCTCTTGGCTTCGAGATAGACGTCGCGGATGTCGTCGCTCATCCCCTTCTTCTCTTCCTCGAGGCGCTCGATCCGCTCGATGAAGAGGCGCAACTGCTCGGCCGCGACATTGTCACTCATAGATAGCTCCCGCCGATTCGATGTGAGGCGGAGCGTCTAGGGGAGGCGGGCGGGCCGCTCAACCCCCGCCCGCCTCCCCTAGAC
>NZ_VNIM01000068.1 GCF_007785815.1 Alterirhizorhabdus solaris
TGCCTGCACAACCCGATCCCGCCCGGCAGGCCGCTCTCGACCAGCGTGTCGCCAGCATGGAGGCGCGGATCGGCCAGATCAACGCGCGCGCCAATGCGGCGGTGGGCAATGCCGATCGCGCCGAGGGGCTGCTCGTGGCCTTCGCCGCGCGCCGCGCGCTCGATCGCGGGGTGGCGCTCGGCTATATCGAGGGGCTGCTGCGCGATCGCTTCGGCGCGGCGCAGCCGCAGGCCGTCGCCACGATCATCGCCACCGCGCGCAAGCCGGTGACGCTGGAGGAACTGCAGGCCGGCCTGAGCGAGGCGGGCGACCGGCTGACCGGCGGCGGCCCGGACGAAAGCTGGCTGGACGGGATGCGCCGGGAACTGGCGAGCCTGGTGGTGGTGCGCCGCGCCAGCCTGCCCTCACCCGATCCGGCCGACCGCCTCGCCCGCGCGCGCCGCCAGATCGATGCCGGGCATGTCACCGCCGCGCTGGCCGAGGTGGCGCGGATGCCGGGGAGCGACAACGCCGCCGACTGGATCGCCGCCGCCCGCCGCTATGCCGCCGCGCGCGACGCGCTCGACGTGATCGAGACGGCGGCGCTGCTGGAGCCGCGCGGCGTGCGCCCGCCGCCGGCACCCGTCGCCGCCCCCGCCTTTCCGCCGGAAGAGGAAACGCAGCCATGAAGACCGCAGCCTTCGCCCTGATCGCTCTCGCACTCGCCGCCGGCACCGCCGGGGCCGCGCCCCCGGTGAACACCTATCAGCTGCGCCTGAAGCAGCTCGACAAGCCGCGCCAGGCCGCCGCGATGCGCGGCGCGATCGTCGAATCGGGCCAACGCTGCGGGCGGATCGATCCGCCGGTGGATCGCGGGGCGTACAAGAACATGTTCCTGTGGGCGGCACGCTGCACGCCGGGCGGGGACTATGCCATCTATATCGGCCCGGACGGATCGGCCCAGGTCCGCGACTGCGCCGAGGCCGCCAAGCTGAAGCTGCCGGCCTGCAACCTGCCGCCGGCGAAACCGGCGCCGAAACGCCGCTGACGGCCGCCGCGCGACGCCCCGCCCGGTGGGACGTCGCGATGGCCCCCACCCTTGACCAACCCGTGCCGCATCGCCACATGCCCAATCGGATCGAATCGTTCCGATTACGCCAAGGATGCGCGATGCGGCTGACCAGCCTCACGGATTATGCAGTGGTGATGCTTTCGGCCGCCGCCCGCCATGCGCCCGCCGCACGGCTGACCGCGACGTTGCTCGCCGACGAGACGGGCGTGCCGCTGCCCACCGCGCAGAAGCTGATGGGACGGCTGGCGGGTGCCGGCCTGCTCCATTCGGCGCGCGGTACCGGCGGCGGCTTCGTTCTCGCGCGCGATCCCTCGGCGATCAGCCTGGCCGATATCGTCGAGGCGGTGGAAGGGCCGATCGCCATGACCGCGTGCGTGGAGGACGGCCGCCACGACTGCGGGCTCGAGGAGGCGTGCCGGGTGAAACCGCACTGGTCCGCCGTGAACGATGCGGTGAAGGGCGCGCTGGGCGGGGTTTCCCTCGCCACGCTGGCTGCACCCGCCGCCGTGGCCGTCAACCATATTTCCGCAGGGGCCGTAGCATGACCGATGTCCGCAACCGCGAGGCGCTCGACGCCGCCGAGAAGGCTTCCACCTACGAGTGGGGGTTCAATTCCGATATCGAACAGGAGTTCGCGCCCAAGGGGCTGAACGAGGATATCGTTCGCTTCATCTCCGCCAAGAAGAACGAGCCGCAGTGGATGCTCGACTGGCGGCTGAAGGCGTATCGCCTGTGGCTGACGATGGAATCGCCGGACTGGGCGAAGCTGAACGTGCCGCCGATCGACTATCAGGACGCTTATTATTACGCCGCGCCCAAGGTGAAGCCGATGCTCGACTCGCTCGACGAGGTCGATCCCGAGATCCTGCGCGTATACGAGAAGCTGGGCATCCCGATCGAGGAGCAGAAGGTACTCGCCGGTGTCGAGGGCAGCCGCAAGGTGGCCGTCGATGCGGTGTTCGACAGCGTCTCGGTCGCCACCACCTTCCGCGCCGAGCTGGAGCGGGCGGGCGTCATCTTCCGCTCGATCAGCGAGGCGGTGAAGGAATATCCCGATCTGGTGCGCAAGTGGCTGGGCAAGGTGGTGCCGATCCAGGACAATTACTTCGCCGCGCTGAACGCCGCCGTCTTTTCGGACGGCACGTTCGTGTACATCCCCGAGGGTGTGCGGTGCCCTATGGAGCTTTCCACCTACTTTCGGATCAACGCCGCGAACACCGGCCAGTTCGAGCGGACGTTGATCGTGGCCGACAAGGGCGCCTACGTCTCGTACCTCGAAGGCTGCACCGCGCCGATGCGCGACGAGAACCAGTTGCACGCGGCGGTGGTGGAACTGGTCGCGATGGACGACGCCGAGATCAAATATTCCACCGTGCAGAACTGGTATCCCGGCAACGCCGAGGGGCTGGGCGGCATCTACAACTTCGTCACCAAGCGCGCGCTGTGCTCGGGCAGGAACAGCAAGGTGAGCTGGACGCAGGTGGAAACCGGCTCCGCGATCACCTGGAAATATCCGAGCTGCGTGCTGGCGGGCGAGAACAGCGTCGGCGAATTCTATTCGGTGGCCGTCACCAACAACCGCCAGCAGGCCGATACCGGCACGAAGATGATCCATCTCGGCAAGGGATCGCGATCGACGATCGTGTCCAAGGGGATCAGCGCCGGCCGATCCGACAACACCTATCGCGGGCTGGTGCGCGTGGGGCCGTCGGCCGAGAACGTGCGCAACCACACGCAGTGCGACTCGCTGCTGCTGGGGGCCGAGTGCGGCGCGCATACCGTGCCGTATATCGAGGTGCGCAATCCCAGCGCGCAGATCGAGCATGAGGCGACGACCAGCAAGATCAGCGACGACCAGCTGTTTTACGCGATGCAGCGCGGATTGAACGCGGAGGACGCCGTGGCGTTGATCGTCAATGGCTTCGCCAAGGAAGTCCTGCAGCAGTTGCCGATGGAGTTCGCCGTCGAAGCGCAGAAGCTGCTCGGTATCAGTCTCGAAGGGAGTGTCGGATGACCAAGGAAGCCAACGGACAGCGTATCGCCGTGTTGACGCGCCGGGTTTATCAGGAGCCGGAATATCGCGGTGAGATCGAGCTGGATCATGTCCCCGCGATCGGCGACGTCGTCGAGTTTCCCGAAGACGGCCATGTCAAATCGCTGACGGTCGTCGATATCCAGACGCTCGAGCACCCCGACGACAACGAGGCGTTCACCACGACGATCATCTGCGAAGACGAAGAGACCGATGCTCACAATCAGTAACCTGCACGCCGAGACCGCCGGCAAGGCGATCCTCAAGGGTCTGTCGCTCACGATCAACGCGGGCGAGATCCACGCGATCATGGGACCGAACGGGGCGGGCAAGTCCACGCTCGGCTACACGCTCGCCGGGCGGCCGGGATATGAAGTGACGGACGGCAGCGTTACGTTCCTCGGCGAGGATCTGCTGGAAAAGGCTCCGCACGAGCGGGCTGCCGCCGGACTGTTCCTCGGCTTTCAATATCCGGTCGAGATCCCCGGCGTGTCGAACGTGCAGTTCCTGCGCACCGCGCTCAACGCGCAGCGCCGCCTGCGCGGGCAGGCGGAGCTGTCGGGCGGCGAGTTCCTCAAGGTCGCGCGCGCGCAGGCCGATGCGCTCGGGCTGAACATGGACATGCTCAAGCGGCCGGTGAACGTCGGCTTTTCGGGCGGCGAGAAGAAGCGCAACGAGATGGTGCAGATGGGCATCATCGACCCGCGCCTCGCGATCCTCGACGAAACCGACAGCGGCCTCGACATCGATGCGCTGCGCACGGTGGGCGACGGCATCAACCGGATCATGCGCGCGCCCGACAAGGCCGTGCTGCTCATCACCCACTACCAGCGGCTGCTCGATTACGTGAAGCCGGACTTCGTGCATGTGCTGGCCGATGGCCGCATCGTCCGTTCGGGCGGGGCGGAACTGGCGCTGGAGCTGGAGCGCGAGGGCTATGCCGAAACCGTGCGGGAGCAGGCGGCTTGAGCAGCCCCGCCATCCTGGGCCTGCCCTCCCCCCGCGACGAGGCGTGGCGCTGGTCCGATCTGTCGGCGCTGCCCGCGCTGGCCGAGGCGTCGCCCACCGGCGGCGTGATCGACACCAGCGGATTCTGGCTGAACCTGGGTGGGCCGCGCCTGCTGTTCGTCGATGGCCGTCTGGATGCGGGCCTGAGTGATCCCGGCCCGATCACCTGTGGCGCGACGGGCGTGGCATCCGCCCATGCTCTCGCACGCCTTGCGACCGGCGATGGCTGGGCGTTGCGGCTGGGGGCGGACCATGCCGCCGCCGGGCCGGTCGAGATCGTGCATGTCGCCACCGGCGGCGCTTCGCATCTGCCCGCGCTGATCGAACTCGCGGATGATGCACAGGCAAGCGTCGTCGAGACGTTTGTCGGCGATGGCTGGGCCAACCGGCTGCTCTCGATTCGTCTTGGGCGATCGGCGCGGCTGATGCGCAGCGCGCGGTTGTTGCAGGCGAGCGGCTTCGTCTCGCTGCGCGACGAGGCGGAACTGGCCGAGGGCGCGAGCCTGATCGCCACCGTGCTGGGCGCGGGCGGCCAGGGTACGCGGATCGATGCGGCGGTGACGCTCGCCGCGCCCGGTGCATTCGCCGAATATGGCGGCGCGCTGCTGGCGCGGGACGATCAGCGCCACGACGCCGCCGTCGCCGTGCGCCATGCCGCGCCGAACGGCACCAGCCGCCAGTTGTGGCGGGCGGTGGCCGACGATCGCGCCGCCGCCAGCATCGCCGCCCGCGTGGAGGTGGCGCGCGACGCGCAGAAAACCGACGGCGAGCAATCGCTGCGCGGGCTGCTGCTGCGCCGCACCGCGACGATCAACCTGAAGCCCGAACTGGAGATCTTCGCCGACGACGTGAAGTGCGCCCACGGCGCCACGGTCGGCGAGCTGGATGCGCGGGCGCTGTTCTACCTTGAGAGCCGGGGGCTGCCGCCGGCGCAGGCCAAGGCGCTGCTGACCCGCGCCTTCGTGGCCGACGCGCTCGGCCGGATCGGCGAGGAGGCGGTGCGCGAGGCGTTCGCCGCCGATGCCGAGGCATGGCTGGAGGCGACGCTATGACGACGATGCTGGCGACCCGCGCGCTCGATACCGTGGCCGATTTTCCGGCGATCCCGGACGGCTGGGCCTATCTCGACACCGCCGCCACCGCGCAGAAACCCCGCCCGGTGATCGATGCGATCGCCCGGGCCTATGGCGAAACCTATGCGACCGTGCATCGCGGTGTCTATGCCCGCTCCGCCGACATGACGGTGGCGTACGAGGCGGCACGGCGGCGCGTGGCAGACTTCATCGGTGCCGCGTCGGCCGACGAGATCGTGTTCGTCCGCGGCGCGACCGAAGCGATCAACCTCGTCGCGCAGACGTGGGGGATGTCGCTGAAGCCGGGCGACCGCATCCTGCTCTCGCAGCTGGAGCATCACAGCAACATCGTGCCGTGGCAGCTGCTGCGCGACCGTACCGGCATCGAGATCGACGTCGCCCCGCTGACCACGGACGGCCGGATCGATCTGGACGCCGTGGAAACGATGCTGACGCCGCGACACAAGCTCGTCTCGCTGGCGCATGTCTCCAACGTGCTCGGTTCGATCCTCGATTGCCGCCGCGCCGCCGACCTCGCCCATGCGGTAGGCGCGAAGATCCTGATCGACGGATGCCAGTCCGTGCCGCGCCTTGCCGTCGATGTCGCCGCGCTGGAGTGCGATTTCTACGTGTTTTCCGGTCACAAGCTCTACGGCCCCACCGGCATCGGCGTGCTGTGGGCGCGGGGCGATATCCTCGAGGCGATGCCGCCGTGGCAGGGCGGCGGCGCGATGATCGACCGCGTGTCGTTCGAGCGGACCACCTACGCCCCGTCGCCGGCACGGTTCGAGGCGGGGACGCCGCACATCGTCGGCGCGCTCGGCCTGCACGCCGCGATCGATTATGTCGAGGCGATCGGGCTGGATGCGATCCACGCGCACGAAACCGCACTGGTGCGCGCCACCCGCGAGGCGCTCGGCGAGTTGAACAGCATCACCCTGTTCGGACCGGAGGACTCCGCCGGGATCGTGAGTTTCGCGATTCCGGGGGTGCATCCGCATGACATCGGCACCATATTGGACGAGGAGCGGATCGCGATCCGCGCGGGCCATCATTGCGCCCAGCCGCTGATGGAACATCTGGGCGTGAACGCCACGGCGCGCGCCAGTTTCGGGGTCTATAACGTGCAGGCGGATGTCGACGCCTTGGTGCGGGGGTTGCAACGGGTGACGAGAATCTTCGGATGAGCAGCGAAAACCAGATCAGCAGCGAGGACGTCGAGTCGGTCGCCATGCCACCGCGCGCTCGCGTGGAGGATGCGGTGGAAGCCGCGCCGCGCCGCGCCGACTATCTCGAGGGCTTCCTGTCCGCCGCGCCGCCGGCGCAGGCCGAAGGGGAACCGGGCGGTAGCCTGTACGACGGCGTGATCGACGCGCTGAAGGAAATCTACGATCCCGAGATTCCGGTGAACATCTACGACCTCGGCCTGATCTATGGCGTGGACGTGACGGACGGCGGGCATGTGGTGGTGACGATGACGCTCACCACGCCGCATTGCCCGGTCGCCGAATCGATGCCCGGCGAAGTGGAGATGCGCGTCGCCGCCGTGGCCGGTGTCGGCGTCGCCGAGGTGAATCTGGTGTGGGATCCGCCGTGGGATCCGGCCAAGATGTCCGACGAGGCCAAGCTCGAACTGGGGATGCTGTGATGGCGACGACGACGACGCGTGCGCGGCCGGCCGCGCTGAACCTGACCGCCGGGGCCGAACGGCGCATCGCCGACCTGATGTCGCGCGCGCCCGGGGACAGCGTGGGGGTCAAGCTCTCCACCCCGCGCCGGGGCTGTTCGGGCCTCGCCTATTCGGTCGATTACATCGCATCCGCCGATCCGATGGACGAGAAGATCGCCACCCCGGGCGGCGATCTATACGTCGATGGCGGCTCGATCCTGTACCTGATCGGCTCGACGATGGACTGGGTGGAGGATGACTTCACCGCAGGCTTCGTCTTCCAGAACCCCAATGCCAAGGGCGCGTGCGGCTGCGGCGAAAGCTTCACGGTCTGACGGGTTCGGCCCGCCCCCGCTAAATCCCGCGCGCAACGGCGCGTTTTGGGCTAGGGGCGCGGCATGACGATCTGGATACCCCTCCGCTGAAACCCGAATCCGCCGGAACCCCCGCGCGTCGCGCCGCGCTTCGTCTGCTCGATGCGGTGCTGCGCCAGGGGCTGCCGCTGGAGGCAGCGATGGCGTCGGCCACCGCCGACCTCGAACGCGCCGACGATCGCGGCTTCGCCCACGCCATCGCCGCCGAGGTGCTGCGCCGCCTGCCCGATCTGGACGCGCTGATCGACGGTGCCACCGCCAAGCCGCTGCCGCACGATGCCAAGGCGCGCACCGTGCTGCGCATCGCACTGGCGCAGGCGCTCGCGCTCGGCACCGCGCCGCACGCCGCCATCGCCACGGTGTTGCCGCTGGTGGACGGCGGGCCGCGCAAGCTGGTGCACGGCGTGTTCGGCACGATCCTGCGCAACGAGGCGGCGTTGCCCGTGCCGCCATCGCTGCCGGCCAACGTGGCGAAGCGCTGGCGCAAGGCGTGGGGTGAGCCGGCGATCGACGCCGCCCGCGCCGCCATCGCCGCCCCGCCCCCGCTCGACCTGACGCTGCGCGACGGCGACGCCGCCGAATGGGCCGAACGGCTCGGCGGCACCTCGCTCGCCCCCGGCCATGTGCGGATCGCGCGGACGTCGGGCGTCGCCGAACTGCCGGGCTTCGCCGAGGGCGCATGGTGGGTGCAGGATATCTCGGCCTCGCTGCCCGCGCGCCTGCTGGGTGCGGGCGAGGGCCGAACGGTCCTCGATCTGTGCGCCGCGCCCGGTGGCAAGACGATGCAGCTCGCCGCCGCCGGCTGGGCCGTCACCGCCGTCGATTCCTCCGAAACGCGGCTTGCCCGGCTCACGGAGAACCTCGCCCGCACCGGGCTGTCCGTCGATCTCGTCACCGCCGACGTGATGGCGTTCGAGCCGGCCGCGCCGTTCGACGCGGTGCTGCTCGATGCGCCCTGTTCGGCTACCGGCATCTTCCGCCGCCACCCGGACGTGCTCCACCGCGTGACGGACAAGGCGATCAAGGCGCTTTCCGTTACGCAGGGGGCGATGCTGACGCGGGCGGGCGGCTGGGTGAAGCCGGGCGGCACGCTCGTCTACGCCGTCTGCTCGCTCGAACGCGTCGAGGGCGAACGCGTGGCCGAGGATTTCGCCGTCGGCCACGGCTTCGCGCTGGAAGCGGTGGAGGCGGAAGCGCTGCCCGCCGGCATCGTGCCGGACGAGGCGGGGCGGCTGCGCGTGGTGCCCGGCATGGTGGCGGGCGGCGCCGACGGCTTCTTCGTGGCGCGCTTCCGCAGGCTGTAGGGTCGGATGGCTTGAACCTTATCCGCTCACCCTGAAGGAATGGGGGCGGGCGGCCGACCTGGCGCCGCCCGCCCCGCCTAGAACGTCACGACGACGCTGACCGTATCGGTATAGGTGCCCACCGGCGGCGTCGCCTGATCGGGATTGATCCGCGCCACATAGGGGATCATCTGCCCCGGCGTGGTGGCGCCGGTGCCGGTGGCGGCGCCCACCAGCGGGTTGGTCTGGTCCCAGATCGTCGTCGCATCGGGCCGGTAGAGATTATATTGCAGCACATGCCCGGCGCCGTCCTTCATCGTGCGCCACGGCCGCGATGCGCCGCCGGTGCCGCTGGTGAAGGCGATGTTGAACGGCGTTCCCTTCGTGCAGTCCACCGCCACCGCCTGCGTGACACTGCCGAACAGCGAGGCCAGCGGCGCGCTGCCGAACGACACGGCCGGCGCGCTGATCCGGCAGTCCAGCCCCACCACGATGCGGACGGTCATCGTCGTCGTGCCGCTGCCCACCTCCTGCAGGATGCACAGCCCGCCCACGCCGATGCCGCGACAGATCTGCCACGCCCACTGGACGACGACGGTATCGGTATAGGTGCCGGCAGGCACGTTCGGCGTGTCGGTCAGCGTGGCATACATCGTCGGCACGAACGAGTTCGGGTTCAGCACACTCAGCAGCGCCAGCAGCGACGGGTTGAAATAGTCGATCGTCGATCCCTGCGTGAACGCCACCGTGCCCGCCGCATCCGCCGACATGCGATAACCGATGCTGTCGCCCGATCCGTTCGTGAGGCGGAAGGCGTTGCTGCTCGTCATCGTGGCGGTGCCGACGTTGGCAGACAGCACGCCGAGGATCGCGCCGTTGCACGTCAGGCTGGTCGGCGCCGCTACGGTCGCGACCGAAGCCGCGCGGACATCGTAGGAGGAGGAGGCGGCGAACACGGTGGTGGTCGCGGCCGTCAGGCTGCATGCCGCCTGCGCCGGGGCGGCGGCCAGCCCCAGCATCACCAGCAGCAGTCGCAGGATCATTCGCATCGCACGACTCCCAGATCGGCCAGCAGAACGCCGCCGCGCGGGATCGTCACATGCGCGCGGCACGGCCCGGCTGGCGCGATGGCGGCGAGTTCGACCGGGCCGGTCATCCCTTCCAGCAGGACGATGCCGTCCCAGCCGACGACGGTGGCACCACCCCCCGGCAGGGCGACGGCGGTGCCGGGCGGCAGCGCCGCGCCCGCGCGATCGAACAGGCGCACCGTGATGCTGCTGGTGATCGTCACGGGCATGCGGATCACCGCGCCGGCCCCCTCGCGCAACGCCACCCGCGCCTCGCTCGCCTTGGCCTGCATCCCGATCGGCAGGTCGACCGCGTCGATCGCGAAGCGGCCGGGGTGGTAGGCGGTGACGCGCGGCACGAACAGCCGGCCGCTGCGGCCGGTCGTGCCGATCCGCTGGTTCTCGTAATAGACCGCCACCCTGGGCGCGCCGGTGGCGACGACCGCGAACGCATCGGGCAGCGCGTTGGCCGCGACCAGCTGGTGATCGAGGAACGCGACCGAGCCGGAAACACCGCCCCAGGTGGAGCGACTGCCCCCGGCCCAGGCGGTGCCCGCATCGACCTGCTGGTGGGGGCCGCGCCACGTCACCGTCGTCTGGCCGTAGGTCGTGCCGCGCCGGTCGATCGCGGCATCGGCGGAGATCCCCAGCCCGCCGTCCACCGGCACCGAACGGGCGACGTTTGCCTGGACCCGCAGGTCGCCGCCGGGCTGCCGGCTGATCCCCGCACCGGCGATGCCGCCGCGCCCGAACGGTACGGACAGCCGCAGCTGCGCGCTGGCGCCGCGCCGGTCCACATCATAGTCGGCGGCGGCGAACAGCGACATGCGTGCGCCCACCGGCATGGACAGCGAGGCCGAGGCGAGCCGCACGCGGCTGTTGTCGCGCGTGCGGCTGTCGATATAGCCGAGGCCGATGCTGCCGAAAGAGGCGAGATTGATGCTGGCGCTGGCCCGATCCGCCCGCATCCCGCCGCGCCAGTTCCGCAGGTCGAAACTGCCGACATCGGCGAACCCGCCGCTGCGCCGGATGTGCTCCACCCCCATGCTGAAGCGGCGGCCGGTGTAGTTGTAGCCGGCGGTGATCTGCGTCCCCGTCGTCGTCCCCCGCCGGCTGGCGGACACGGTGCCGTGCAGCGCACCCCACAGCCCCGGCGCCCACACCACCCCGCCGCCGCCTGCGGCCAGCCCCGCCGCCGCTTCGGCATGGGCCTCCACGGTCAGCGTCTTGCTCATTCCGTGGCGCAGCGAGGCGGAGGCGACGAAGCGGCCATAATCGAGGCTCGTGATGCCGTAGCCGCGCCGCAACGCCCCCGCCTCCACCGAGAAGTCGGTCAGGCCCGGGCGCAACAGTTCCGAGGCGACGTAGAAGGGCACGACCGTCGCCACCTGCCGGCCCACCGCATCGGTGGTGACGATCCGCGCCTCGCCGGCCCCGTTCACCACCGGCACGTTATCCAGCACGAAACGCCCCGGTGCCACCTCCGCCCGCTGCTGGCGGTAGCCGTTGACGAACAGGTCCACGCCCGAGGGTACCGTCGCCTGCCCCGCGAAGCTGGGTAGCGGCACGGTGACAAGATCGGGCCGCACGCGGAAACTGCGGGCGATCTGCACCCCGCCCACGCGCACCGCCGTCGTCCACGGCAGGGCCTGGGTGATGAGATCGCCGGCCGTCACGGTCAGCGCGCGCCGCTCGTCGACGAAGCGGTAGCGCGTGTCGAGCCGGACATAACCGTTGCGCCCGAGCGCGCCGGCGCGGAAGAGGCCGGTGTTCGAGAGCGTGCCGAAGCCACCGAACGCCCGCTGCTCGGTCCACAGCGAGGCGGCGGTGCGACCGTCTCCGTGCTGCACGTACAGATCGTAGTTCAGCAGCGCGCCGGTATCGACGATCGTCTGCGCATGGTCGCGCGGATCGGCGGCGATGCGGCGGGTGGGCAGCAGCGCGGTCGGCACGTCCAGCAGCAGGCGCTGGCCCGGCGCATCGTAGGTAGCGTGGAAATCTGATCGCGCGGCCACGTCGATCCGCTGGTTGCCGGTCACCGCGATCCCGGCCTCGCGCAGCGCGGATGCCTCGATCCACAGGCGATCGCCCTCCTGCGTCACCGCCGCGAGCGCGCCGTTGGCCTGTGCGTTCACCACCAGCTCCACGAACAGCGCGGCCGGCGCCGTCGTCACACTGGCGAGCGCCGGCGCGTCGGGCAGCGCGACGGCCGGCGCCGAGGCCAGCACCAGCGGCAGTGCCGACAGGAGCCGGGAAAGTCGCATGATCCGGATCGGGCGCCCGCCAGCGCTCAGCTAGACGGGGTCAGCACGGCATCCCGGCCGTTCACCACCGCCCGCACCGCACCGGCCCCGCCCGCCGGCAGCGGGAAGGTGATCGTGGCGCCGGGCAGCACATAGCCGGCGAGGCCCGCCTTTATCATCGTCTCCGTGCTGCCGCGCGCCATCCGGATGTCGCTGAGCCGCGCGTGCATGGTGCCGCCGTTGCGGATCGAGAGGAGGCTGCCCGCCTCCCCCGGCAGCACGTCGGCGATCAGCCCCGGCGACGTCGCCCCGGCCGTGGTGGCATAGCTGAACAGCGGGATCGAATAACGCATCTGCACCGCGAGGCGCGCCGATGCGGCGGCCGCCCCGCCCTCCGGCGGCCGATCCGGCAGTTCATCCACCAGCAGGCGATACGACCGTTCCGGCACGACGGTCGGCGCACGGCGGATGACGCGGACGAGCTGGCGCTTGCCCGGAGCCACGGTGGCGATCGGTGGGCTGGCGACGATCTCGTCCTGCGGGACCAGCGCCTCGCCGCTGCCCGTCTGCGACCAGAGGAAGGTGCGCACCTGGAGCGTGACCGGCTGGTCGCCCTTGTTCTCCAGCCAGATCGCGGTCGCCGGTTCGCTGCCCGAGATCGTCGGATCGACCGGCCAGATCACGACCGTGGAGGCACCGGCGACGGCCGGCAGCATGAGCGCACAGGCGGCGGCAAGAAGACGTTTCATCGCGAACTTTCCCACAAGACGAATGGCCGTCACCGACCGGGCTTCACCAGCTTAGGGTGACGCGGACGGTATCGGCGTAGACCCCGGCCGCCATCGGCCGGACGAGCGTGGCGCGCCCCCGCACCGCGACGACCCGCTTGCTGACCCCGGCGGCGAACGGCAGCGCCACGGCCTGCGTGGTCCACGCGGTCGCCCCGCCATCGAGGAACAGCTGGTACGGGATCGGCACCCCCGGCCCGCTGGCGGTGGCGAGGCGGCGGACGCCCCCGGCGGCATGGTCGCCGGCATCCGCGCTCATGCTCACCGCGATGCCCGGCGTGCATTCGATCGAGATGCCGCCCGCCCCACCCGACAGGAGATCGGCGTCCATCGTACCCTGCGCCACGCCGGAGACGGTGCCAAAATCGATCGAGCCCCAGCGCCCCGCCCCGCTGGTGGCGACCACGCAGCCCTGCACCACCGTGGCGCCGACCTGGAAGGACTGGCTCGTCACCGCCGCCGCCGGCCCCGCCAGCCCCGCGCATCCCGCCGCGACGATCAGGCCACGCCGGGCCGGGGAAAGGCGCATCGCGCGTCTCCGCCCCGTTACCAGCTCAGCGTCACCTGCACCGTATCGGCATAGCTGCCGGCCGGCAGCACCGCGCCCGCGCTGTTGACCCGCGCATAGATCGGCACGCTGATCGCGGTGGTGGTCGCCGTGCCGAGCGCGAGCTGCTGGCCGATCGTGATCTCGCTGGTACGCGCTGAATCCGAGAACAGGCGGTAGGCCACGGTGTTGCCGCCCGACGCGAGATGATGCTTGCCCGCGGCATCATTGGCGCCCGCGCCGATGGTGAGCGCCGGCGTCACCCCCGGCGAACAGAGCACCTGCAGCGTGCCAAGCGAGCCGACGAGCTGGCCGTCGACATTGCCGAAGATGCCGGGCTGGTCGGTGAAGCGGATCGTGCCCAGCGATCCGACGTTCGACTGCACGGCTCCTGCCCCGTTGACGACGCATGCATTGGTGACGGTCAGCGCAAGTGCAATAGTGCCGCTGCTGGTGTCGGCCCTCGCCGGTGCCGCGCCAAGGAGAACGATTACCGTGGCAAGCGCGCAGGAGCGGGCGGCAAGGATCATGGATCGAGACATCAGACAACTCCAACTGAACATCGAGTATCATTGGAACATATCTGGGTGAATCGAGTCTTACTTGGCCACTTCGGCGGCGGTTCGGTGCGACCAGTGTCTAGTCAGTACGACCTTGGTCGCACCCTGTGTGGATTCGGCTGATCTGGATCAGTGTAAAGGGGTGTTATTCAGGCTCGTTACGATTGTCCGCGTCCGTGTTTTCACTCGTCTTGGCGTGGTGTGGAGAACCGGTGGTTAACGCTGCAAAGCGCGGTTTAGCGTCGTTTTTCTTCGGGGAGCCGACATTTGGCCGTGAGACTGGCGACCGGGCATGGTTCGCTGATCGATCCGATGGATCGCCCGGCCCGCCGGTGTCAGGTTCGAAGGCCGGATCCCGCTATGTGCCGGATTGGGCCGCTTGCCTCCCCCGATCTGACAGCGAAAGTTCCATAACATTTGTAACAAAATGTGTCTAAGTACGGAAAAGTCGGTTAACGCGCCAGAAGTACGAGGCGGCGGGATGCTGCCCGCCGTGCGTACGCGCATCGCCCAAGTCGTGGATCCGACCAGCGCTGACCGATCCGTATCGCGCCGCGGGCTGTCAACCTAACTATTGGCGAGAGTCGCTCGTATCTTGCAGCACGTCGGGCACAGCCTTCATTGGCTCGTCATCGGCATACGGCGCTGCAACGCACAGCAGACAGCGACGACGAGCGGACAGCAACACCGCCCCGCCCTTGTCCGTGCGCCGATTCAACCCTCGCGACGGCGCCTGAACGGATAGGCGAACTGTGCGCGATAGCCGTTCGGCACCTCCTCGGGCACGCCATAGCCCTGCGGCCAGCGCCCCTTGGGAAAATGATGCGTGCCGAACAAACGGTCGATCCACGGGAAGTGGATCGCGAAGTTCACGTCCACCGCCTCCTGCTCCAGCCCGTGGTGCCAGTGGTGGAAGCGCGGCACCACCAGCCAGCGCCCGAGCCGGTCGAAATCGCCACGCAAATTGGCGTGGATCAGCGACGAATAGATGTAGACGACCGCGATATAGGCCTGCAGCGCGGAGGGCAGGAAGCCCAGCGTCATCATCGGCAACGCCGTGACGCCGCGCAACGCGACGATCTCGAAGAAGTGCATCCGCGCGCCGGCCAGCCAGTCCATCGACTTGGCCGAATGGTGGATCGCGTGGAACCCCCACAGGAACGGCACGCGGTGGAAGGCGCGGTGGAACCAGTATTGCGCCAGGTCGGTCAGCACCATGATCTCGATGAACTGGACGATCCACGGCTGCCCGCCCACCAGCGCGCGGAACCCGGCGAACCCGCCGCTATGCGCCATCACCGCCTTCGATGGCGCGAAGGCGAGGAAGGTCAGCACCTGCACCATCATCGAGCTGACGAGATAATAGAACAGGTCCTCGCGCCATTCGGTGCGGAACAGGCGTTGCGCGCCGTCGCGCGGGAACAGCCGCTCGATCGGAGCGAACATCAGCCCGGTGATGGCGAGGTTCACGATGAAGAAATCCAGCCCGAAGAAGATGCCCCAGCTGCGCGTCTCGTCCGGCTGCACGTCCGCCCCGCCCAGCAGCGCGGCGGCGATGCCGATGGCCAGCGCGGTAAAGCCGATCGCCTTGGCCGGCCGCAACAGCAGGCTGAGCAGCGCCAGCGCGTAGCTGGCCAGAAGCACGCCGTGCACGCCCACGCGAAAGCCGGGCAGGTCGCGCAGCCGCGCCAGCTCCGGCATGGCGAACCAGCCCGGCCAGCGCAGCGCCACGACGAAGCCGAAGCCCGCCACCGCCAGCAGCAGCGCGAAGAAGCCAGCGAACCAGCCGCTGCCGAAACGGCGCGCCTCGATCGGCGCCTGCAGATCCTGCCGCAGCGCGGTCAGGCCGGGAAGTTTGCGTTCCATTCCCGCATCGTACCGCGCTTTGTACGACGAAGCGAGCCGGCGCGTCAGGCCGGCTCCTCCCGCATCAGCGGCGCGTGGCGATCGACGAGGATGGCGCTCGCCGCGTTCAGCCCGATCACCTCGACGGCGATGCCGTGCCGGCGCATCGTCGAGACGACCTCCTCCAGCGCGCCCACCGCCGTCACGTCCCACAGATGCGCGTGGGTCAGGTCGATCGTCACGCGGCGGGCGGTATCGCGCAGATCGAAGCGGTCGGCGAAGATCTCGGCGCTGGCGAAGAAGATCTGGCCCGTCACCACATAGCGCCGCGTATCGGTGGCCTCGTCATACGCCTCCGCCACGCCCATCAGCTTGGTGACCTTGAACGCGAAGAACACGCCGCTGAGCAGTACGCCCACCGCGACGCCCATCGACAGGTCGTGCGTCGCCACCGTCACCGCCACGGTCGCCAGCATCACGATGCCCGAGACCTTGGGGTGCCGCCCGAGATCGCGCAGCGACCCCCAGGAAAAGGTGCTGACCGACACCATCACCATCACCGCCACCAGCGCGGCGACCGGCACCTGCGCGATCCACGGGCGCAGCGGCCCCATCACGATCAGCAGAAACACGCCCGCCACCAGCGTGGAAAGTCGCCCGCGCCCGCCATAGCGCACGTTGCCTACCGTCTGCCCGATCATGCCGCAGCCGGCGATGCCGCCGAACAGCCCGGCCGCCATGTTGGCGAGGCCGAGGCCGGTGCATTCGCGCGCCTTGGAACTGGTCGTCTCGGTCAGGTCGTCCACCACGCGCGCGGTCATCATCGATTCGAGCAGGCCGACCGCCGCCATCGCCAGCGCATAGGGCGCGACGATCACCAGCGTCTCCCACCCGACCGGCACATGCGGGAGGGCGAACGAGGGCAGCGCATCGGGCAACCGGCCGAGATCGGCGACGACGCGCAGCGGCATCGGGAAGGCCACGCTGACCGCCGTCAGCACGACGATGCAGATCAGCGGCGAGGGGATCGCCGACAGGATCTTCAGCGGAACGCGCGGCAGCAGGTAGATGATCGCCAGCCCCAGCGCGATCATGGCGTAGGTATGCCACGTCACGCCGAGCAGTTGCGGCACCTGCGCGGAGAAGATCAGGATCGCCAGCGCGTTGACGAAGCCGGTCCGCACCGATCGCGAGACGAAGCGCATCAGCACGTCGAGCTTGGCCAGCCCGAAGCCGATCTGGAACAGGCCGGCCAGCACCGTGGCGGCCAGAAGATATTGCAGCCCGTGCGTGTGGACGAGCGCGGCGGCCACCAGCGCGACCGAGCCGGCAGCACCCGAGATCATCGCCGGGCGCCCGCCGGCAAAGGCGATCACGATGCCGATCACGAAGGAGGCGAACAGGCCGACTTCCGGGTCGATCCCGGCGACGAAGGAAAAGGCGATCACCTCCGGGATCAGCGCGAAGGTGCCGACCATGCCGGCCAGCACATCGCGCCGGGCGGCCGGCACGCCGCCGCCGAACCATTCGGCGCGGGTGCGGGAAAGGGGCGTCGTAAGGGAATGTACGGTCATGGAAATAGTCCGCCTTACGTCGCGCCGGCCGCCGCTTGGTCTGCGGCGTCGGAATGTTCGGGTGCGACGTTTGCGTTGTCCGGCGGATCGGCGGCCGGAATAGCCACCCGGGGTTTCACCGGGTCCAAGCGAATGGCGCCAGCTACCCCCGAACGCCGCGCCATGCAACGCCCCCGGCTTGCCGCATCGCCCGGAACCGGGCAGGGCCGCGCGGCCCACGGCACCCGGCGGGCAAGCGAAGGGCTGCGAACGATGATACCGCGTGAACTGATCGGGCAGGCGGACGTACCCGGCGGCCCGCCGCTACGGCTGATCCGCCACGGCCGCGATTTCATCATCATGCTGGAACGCAACGAGCTGATGAGCAGCCGGATGAGCGGCTCGGAGGTGGCGCTGGGCAGCATGACGTGCCGCCGCCTGCGCGCCCGCAAGAACGCGCGCATCCTGATCGGCGGTTATGGCATGGGCTTCACCCTGCGTGCGGTGCTGGCCGAACTCGGCCCCGCCGGGCGCGCGGTGGTGGCCGAACTCGTCCCCGACATCCTCGACTGGGCGCGCGGGCCGATGGCGGCGATGACGGGCGACTGCCTGGACGATCCGCGCGTGGAGATAAGGCTGGAGGATGTGGCGGCACCGATCGCCGCCGGCCGGGGCGATTACGACGCGATCCTGCTCGATGTGGACAACGGCCCCGACGGGCTGACCCGCCCGGCCAACGACCGGCTCTATTCCGCGCTCGGCCTCGCCAACGCGCGGATGGCGCTGCGCCCCGGCGGCATCCTGGCGGTATGGTCGGCGGCGCCCGACGCCACCTTCTCGCGCCGGCTGAAGCAGGCGGGCTTCACCGTGGACGAGGTGCAGATGCGCGCGCGGGAGAACGGCAAGGGGCCGATCCACACGATCTGGTTCGCCGCCAACGGCTGAGGGCCGGCGGCCGCCCGGCCCGCTTGCCCGATGTATATGCGGCAGCTAGAGCGAGGGCACCTATGACCACGCCCATCCTCATCGCCCCGTCCATCCTCTCGGCCGATTTCGCCCAGCTCGGCGCGGAGGTGCGCGCCATCGACGCCGCCGGCGCGGACTGGATCCACGTCGACGTGATGGACGGCCATTTCGTGCCCAACATCACCATCGGCCCGGCGGTGGTGAAGGCGCTGCGCCCGCACACCGCCAAGCCGTTCGACGTGCACCTGATGATCTCCCCGGTCGATCCGTACCTCGATGCCTTCGCCGAGGCCGGGGCGGACATCATCACCGTGCATCCGGAGGCCGGGCCGCACCTGCACCGCACGCTCCAGCGGGTTCGCGCGCTCGGCAAGAAGGCGGGCGTGTCGCTCAACCCCGCCACCCCGGCCAAGATGCTCGACTATGTGCTGGAGGAGGTCGATCTGGTGCTGGTGATGAGCGTGAACCCCGGTTTCGGCGGGCAGAGCTTCATCGAGAGCCAGTTGCGCAAGATCGAGGCGATCCGCAAGGCGATCGACAGGCAGGGGCTGACGGTGGACATCGAGGTGGACGGCGGGATCGACCGCACCAACATCCGCCGCGCGATCGATGCCGGCGCCAACGTGTTCGTCGCCGGCACCGCCACCTTCAAGGGCGGGCCTGCCGCCTATGCCGACAATATCGCCGCGCTGAAGGCGGCCTGAGCCGTGTCGCGTCCGCTTGGCGACGCGACCGGCGACGAGCAGGATGGCCCGCAGGAGATCGAGCCGGGCAAAAGCCTGATCCGCCTCGCCGACGATTCGGGCCAGTCGCTCACCGGGCGGATGGCCGCGCACCTGCACCGGCTGATCTGGCGCACGCCCCTGCATAACCTTCGCCTGCGCGGGCGCTATCCGCTCAAGCTGCTGGGCGTGCCGCACGATCCGATCCCCGGCGATGTCGGCGCCGGCCGCACCCTGCTCGGCGGGCGGATGGTGCATCTGGGCGAAAGCCTCGATCTCGACGGGGCCGATCTGGCGAACCTCACGGTATCCGCCGGCTTCCGCGACATGATCCATGCGTTCGGCTGGCTGCGCGATCTGGCCGCCGCCGGCCCGCGCGACCGGGGCGCGCCCGTCGCCGAGATACTGGTGCGCGAATGGCTGGCGACGCACGGCCAGCAGGTGGCCGAGCCGGCGTGGCGGGCGGACATCGTGGGCCGCCGGATCATGGCGTGGGGCGCGCACGCGCCGCTGATCCTGTCGAGCAGCGACATCGTCTATCGCTCGGCCGTGCTCAACAATCTGGCGCGCGCCGCCCGCCACCTCGATCGCGGGGCGGAAAAGGCGCCGCAGGGGCTGCCGCGCATTACCGCCTTCGCCGGCGTGATCGCCGCCGGGCTGCTGATCCCCGGCGGCGAGGGGCGCGTGGCGGCGGGCGAGGCGGGGCTGGCGCGCGCCATCGCCGCCTCGCTTTACGGCGATGGCGGGCTGGCCAACCGCTCGCCGGTGGCGCAGCTGGAACTGGTCGAGCTGCTGGCGCAACTGCGCGCCTTCTACCTCGGGATGCACCGCGATCCGCACGAGAGCGTCACGCAGGCGCTGGCCCGCGCGGTGCCGGCGCTGCTGGGCGTCACGCTCGGCGACGGCGGTCTTTCCAGCTGGCAGGGCGGCGCCCCGATCGGCCCGGCCCGCGTGACCGCCGCCGTCGAGGCATCCGGCGTGCGCGCGCGTCCGCTGCGGCAGGCGCGCGACTGGGGCTACCAGCGGATCGCCTGCGGGCAGGCGGTGCTGGTGCTGGATGCGGCGCCCCCGCCCGCCAGCCGCCTCGCCGCCGGCGGCTGCGCCTCCACCCTCGCGTTCGAGCTGTCGGACGGCGCGCATCGCCTCGTCGTCAACTGCGGCGGGCCGCGCGGCGGCGGGCTGCTGCCGGCGGATCTTACGGCGGCGCTGCGCTCCACCGCCGCCCACTCCACCCTCGTCGTGGCCGATACCAATTCCACCGCGATCCACGACGACGGCTCGCTTGGCCGCGGCGTGACGGAGGTGGAGCTGGACCGGCACGAGCAGGAAGGTGGCAGCCGGCTGGACGTGAGCCACGACGGCTACGCCCGCCGTCACGGCTTCATCCACCGCCGCCAGCTGCTGCTGGCCGGCGACGGGCGCGAGCTTTCGGGCGAGGACGTGCTGCTGCCCGCCAGCCGCCGCCACCGCGCCAGCGAGGCCGCCTTCGCCGTCCGCTTCCACCTCGCCCCCGGGATCGAGGCGACGTCCACCGACGATGCGATGGGTGCGCTGTTGCGGCTGCCCGGCGGGCCGCTGTGGCAGTTCCGCTGCAAGGGCGGCATGCTGTCGATCGAGGAGAGCCTGTGGATAGACCCGGCCGGCCGGCCGCGCGGCTCCGCCCAGCTGGTGATCTCCGCCGAGGCGGCGGCCGGCGGCGCGAGCGTGGGCTGGCTGTTCCGCCGCGCGGCGTGAGGGGCTGACCGCAGGGCTGACAGCAGCGACCGAATCACCTAAAGGCGCGGCATATTTCCCTCCGCTCATCCTGAGGAGGGGCAGGGCGCAGGCGAAGACCCGTCTCGAAGGATCCTTCGAGACGCCATTTCGACTTCGCTCAATGGCTCCTCGGGATGAGCGGATACTCCCGCTACAGGAAACCACCATGTCCGACGTCCGTGTCACCCGCGCCCTGCTTTCGGTTTCGGACAAGGCGGGGCTGGTCGCGCTCGGCACGGCGCTGGCCCGCCACGGTGTCGAGCTGGTGTCCACCGGCGGCACCGCGAAGGCGCTGCGCGAGGCGGGGCTTGAGGTGCGCGACATTTCCGACCTCACCGGCTTTCCGGAGATGATGGACGGGCGCGTCAAGACGCTGCACCCCAAGGTGCACGGCGGCCTGCTGGCGGTGCGCGACGACGCGGCGCATGTCGCCTCGATGGAGGAGCATGGCATCGGCGCGATCGATCTCGTCGTCGTCAACCTCTACCCGTTCGCGCAGACCGTGGCGAAGGGTGCCGGTCGCGACGAGGTGATCGAGAACATCGATATCGGCGGCCCCTCGATGGTGCGCTCCGCCGCCAAGAATCACGCGCATGTCGCGATCGTGACCGATCCGGCCGACTATGACGCGATCGTGGCCGAGCTGGACGAGACCGGCGGCGCCACCACGCTGCCGCTGCGCCGCCGACTCGCCGCCAAGGCCTATGCCGCCACCGCCGCCTACGACGCGACGATCGCCGGCTGGTTCCAGACGGTCGACCAGCAGCAGGCCTTCCCCGCGACGCTGGCGATCACCGCCACCAAGGGGCCGGACCTGCGCTATGGCGAGAACCCGCACCAGGCCGCCGCTTATTATACCGACACGACCGGCGGCGTTTCCGGCATCGGCCAGGCGCGGCAGGTGCAGGGCAAGGCGCTGAGCTACAACAATTACAACGACGCCGATGCCGCGCTGGAGCTGATCGCCGAGTTCCGCGATGGCCCGCCGGCGGTGGTGATCGTGAAACACGCCAACCCGTGCGGCGTCGCGACCGGCGATACGCTGGCCGAGGCCTATGCCGCCGCCTTCGCCTGCGACACCGTGTCGGCGTTCGGCGGCATCATCGCGGTCAACCGCCCGCTCGATCGCGCCACCGCCGAGGCGGTGTCCGGCATCTTCACCGAGGTGGTGGTGGCGCCCGACGCCGACGCCGACGCGCTCGCCATCTTCGCGGCGAAGAAGAACCTGCGGCTGCTGCTCACCGGCACGCTGCCCGATCCCGCCCGTCCCGGCCTGTTCGCCAAGTCGATCGCGGGCGGCTGGCTGGTGCAGTCCCGCGACGACGGCCGCGTCGCGGAGGCCGACCTGAAGGTGGTGACGAAACGCCAGCCGACCGCCGACGAACTGGCCGACTGCCTGTTCGCCTGGACGGTGGCCAAGCATGTGAAGTCGAACGCGATCGTCTACGCCAGGGGCGGGTCCACCGCCGGCGTCGGCGCGGGGCAGATGAACCGCCTCGAATCGGCTCGTATCGCCGCATGGAAGGCGAAGGACGCCGCCGACAAGGCCGGCTGGGCGCAGGCGCGCACGATCGGCTCGGCGGTTGCCTCGGATGCCTTCTTCCCGTTCGCCGACGGGCTGCTGGCGGCGGTGGAAGCCGGCGCCACGGCGGTGATCCAGCCCGGCGGCTCGATCCGCGACGCCGAGGTGATCGCGGCGGCGGACGAGGCGGGCCTCGCGATGATCTTTACCGGGATGCGCCACTTCCGCCATTGATCGGCGGAGGCCGCATCGTGCGCCACGGCCCCGGCGGGTGCCGCGGCCGGCGGGGTTAGCGGAACAGCAGGTAGATGAACGTGATCCACACAGTGGGGGTCACGATCGCGACCAGCGCCATGTGCGGGCAGACATGGTCCACTTTGAGTCGGGCGGCTTTCATATCACTCTCCTGTGTCGCCCCTCGTGCGGGGGTCGATTCGGCTCGACCCTACCCCCGCATCCCGTTGATCGACAGGAAAATATCGCCGTGCCCTGCGCCATCCGGCGGCAGGCCGTGCGCCCCCCGCGACGACCGGCGCCGGCCCATTCTTCATTCATCCGCCCGACAGGTTCGGCGGCCTAACAGGTTTCAAGCGGTCGCGGGGACCGTGCCGGGATTCCCCCCTGTTGCCCGGTGCCTCATCCCCC
>NZ_VNIM01000069.1 GCF_007785815.1 Alterirhizorhabdus solaris
GCTATCGTCCCGCCTTTAGCCCACGCGAGCATAGACCCCATGATTCGAGACGATATCAAGACGGCGCTGGTCGCCGCGATGAAGGCGCGCGAGAGCGAGCGCACCGCCGCCATCCGCCTGATCCAGGCGGCGATCAAGAATCGCGACATCGAGCTTCGCACCGCCACCGTGCAGCCGGACGACGACCTGCTCATCACCGAGGTGTTGCAGAAGATGGGCAAGCAGCGCCGCGAATCGATCGAGATGTTCGATAACGGCGGCCGCACCGAGCTGGCCGACAAGGAGCGCGCCGAGCTGGGCGTCATCGAGGGCTTCCTGCCGAAACAGATGGACGAGGCCGAAGCGAAGGCGGCGATCGCCGGCGTGGTGGCCGATCTGGGCGCATCGTCGGTGAAAGATATGGGCAAGGTGATGGCCGCGGTGAAGGAGCGGTTCGCCGGCCAGCTGGACATGGCCAAGGCCAGCGGGCTGGTGAAGGCGGCGCTGGCCGGCTGACCCGATGGCGCGCTACTTCCTCGATACCGAGTTCGACGGCTTCGGCGGCGCGCTCATCAGCCTCGGCCTCGCTGCCGAGGAGGGCGAGGATTATTACGTCGTGCTCCATCCGCTGCCCGCGTTGCCCGAGGAGTGGGTGGCGCGCAACGTGATCCCGTATCTGTATCAGGTGCCGCAGGCGCTGGACAACCGGCTGGACCGGGTGGCGGCGGCGCACGACCTCGCCGCCTATCTGCGCGCCGACCCGGACCCGTACATCGTGGCGGACTGGCCGGAGGATATCGCGCTGTTCTGCCGCCTGCTGCTGATCGGCACGCGCGATATCGTCGATGTGGACCGCATCGGCTTCGAGTTCCGCCGCACGCCGGGATTTTCAACCGCGCGCAACAGCGCGGTGCCGCACAACGCCCTGCACGATGCGCGGGCGTTGCGACAGTTCGTGCTGGATGGGGAGGATTAAGGGGGCGGGCGTGCCGGAGGATTTGCCTGTGATCCAGCGGCCCGGCCTCTAACCAACCGGCCCTCTTCCCACCTCACCTCCATTCGTCATCCCAGCGGACGCCGGGATGACGGCCAAGTGGGATGACGGGGCACGACGCGTCGCAACCATCACCCTCACCCCACCTTTAACCCCGCGCCGAAATCAGCTAACGCTATAATCCGGACATGCCGTTTCGCGATCGATTCGCCCGGCCCGGAAGGGATGTCGGGATATGATGCTGTCGCCCGCCTTCCTTGACGAGCTTCGTGCGCGCACGTCGCTCTCCGCCCTGATCGGCCGCACGGTGAAGATCACCAAGGCCGGGCGCGAATTCAAGGCGTGCTGCCCGTTCCATCAGGAAAAGACGCCCAGCTTCTACATCAACGACGACAAGGGCTTCTACCACTGCTTCGGCTGCTCGGCGCATGGCGACGCCATCCGCTTCCTCACCGAGGCGCAAGGCCTGCCGTTCATCGAGGCGGTGAAGGAGCTGGCGCAGGCCGCCGGGCTGGAGATGCCCGCGCCCGACCGCCAGTCGCAGGAGCGTGCCGAACAGGCCGCCACGCTGATCGGCGCGACCGAGGCGGCGGCGGACTGGTTCCGTGCGCAGCTCGGCGGGATCGAGGGGGCGGCGGCGCGTGCCTATCTTGATCGGCGTGGCGTTTCTCCCGCCCTGCGCGACGCCTTCGGGCTTGGATTCGCGCCCGACAGCCGGGGCAAGCTGAAGACCGCGCTCGATCGCTTCGGCGTGCCGATGCTGGTGGAAGCCGGGCTGCTGATCGAGGTGGACGGGCGCGAGCCGTACGATCGCTTCCGCGGCCGCCTGATGATCCCGATCCGGGATGCGCGCGGGCGCTCGATCGCGTTCGGCGGGCGTATTCTCGACGCGGGTGAGCCGAAATATCTCAACTCGCCCGAGACCCCGCTGTTCGACAAGGGCCGCACGCTCTTCAACCTCGATCGCGCCGCCCCCGCCAGCCGCAAGGCGGACCGACTGTTCGTGGTCGAGGGCTATATGGACGTGATCGGCCTCGCCTCCGCCGGGATCGACGAGGCGGTGGCCCCGCTCGGCACCGCGCTGACCGAGCAGCAGATGGGGCGGCTGTGGCGGCTGATCGACGTGCCGACCTTGTGCTTCGACGGGGACGCCGCCGGGCAGAAGGCCGCCGTGCGCGCTGCCGAACGCGCGCTGCCCGCGCTCACCATCGGCAAGTCGCTGCGCTTCCCCCAGCTTCCCAAGGGGCAGGACCCGGACGATATCGTCAAGGCCGGCGGCGTGGCGGCGTGGGAGCAGGCGGTGGCCGCCCCCGCCCCGCTCGTTTCGCTCCTGTACAAGGCGGAAGCCGCGAAGATCGATGCCGCCTCGCCCGAGGCGCGCGCGCAACTGCGCCAGCGGCTGTCCGGGCTGGCCGACAGCTGCGCCGACAAGCTGGTGGCGGAGGAATATCGCCGGTCATTCACCAGCCTGTTCTTCGAGGATTTCGGCTGGAAACGGCAGGAGCGCGGGCAGCTCAACCAGGCGGTGGTCGGCACCGGGCCGCACGGCCGGAAGGAATTGTCCGGCCTCTACATCCGCTCGGTGCTGTACGGGTTGACCCGATACCCGAAGATCACGGTGGACCGGCTGGAGACGGTGGGCAGTCTGCGCGTCGATCATGACGAGTTCCGCCGTTGGCGCGACGTGCTGATGCATGTCGCGATCACACGGCCCGATCTTGATACCGACGGGATCGAAGCCATATTGGCCACCGAAGCATTGACCGATACGGCGCGCTTCGATGTGAAGTTCGATCTGCGGTTTCCGTTTACCCGGCCCGGCGCCGATGCCGCATTCGCGGTGGAACGGCTGATCGCGATGATCGAGATGATCAGCGAGGAACGCGATCTCGACGACGAGATGGCGAGATTGAACGCGGTGGCGCTGGCCGACACCGGCCTGGGCCGGTACGAGGCGATTGAGGCGGCACGGCAACGGAACCGGGAACGCAAGCTCCTGCTCAGGGAGCGGGGCTACGAACTCGGTTCGATCGATATGGCGCAGGCCGCCGAACTGGCGGCGGCCGAAGTGGCGGCGACTACAGCGACTGGCGGGATATAGATGGCAAAAACGAACATGGCCGAACCAGCTGAAAAGGCCGAGGGCGGCGACGCCCCGCTGATCGACCTAAACGAGGCGACCCTCAAGAAGCTGATCGCCCGCGCCAAGAAGCGTGGCTACATCACCTACGACCAGCTCAACGAGGCGCTGCCGCAGGACCAGATGTCGTCCGAGCAGATCGAGGACGCGATGTCCGCGCTGTCCGAGATGGGCATCAACATCGTCGAGAACGACGAGTCCGGCGAGGAAGACCAGAGCCACACCGACGAGGCGGCCGAGGAAGAGGTCGTCGGCGTCGACGAGGGCGAGGCGACCCCGGTCCTCACCAACGTGACCAAGAAAGAGACGGTCGATCGCACCGACGATCCCGTCCGCATGTACCTGCGCGAGATGGGCGCGGTCGAACTGCTCAGCCGCGAGGGCGAGATCGCCATCGCCAAGCGGATCGAGGCCGGGCGCGACACGATGATCCTCGGGCTGTGCGAAAGCCCGATCACGTTCAACGCGATCATCGACTGGTCGACCGCGCTCAACGAGGGCACGATGCAGCTGCGCGAGATCCTCGATCTCGATGCGATGCTGTCCAAGGGGCCGACGCCGGAGCAGGTGGAAGGCGCCGAGGAAGGCGACGAGATCTCCGAGAAGACCACCGGCCCCTCGTTCAAGGAAGAGGCCGAGCCGGAGGAGCCGGAGGCCACCGAGGACGAAGACGGCAATATGACCGAGCGGCGCACGCCGCGCCCGTCCGACGACGAGGAGGAGGACAACACCCTCAGCCTCGCGCAGATGGAGGAGCAGCTCAAGCCGCTCGCTCTGGAAAAGTTCGCCACGATCACCTCGCTCTACAAGAGCTTCTCGAAGGTTCAGGTCGCCCGTCTCGGCGCGCTGGGCGTGGGCGATGATTTCCCCGCGCGGGAGGAAGCCAAGTATCAGAAGCTGCGCGAGGATCTCACCGCCGAGGTCGAGAGCGTGCAGTTCCACGGCCAGAAGATCGAGTATCTGGTCGACCAGCTCTATGCCTTCAACCGCCGCCTCACCGCGCTGGGCGGGCAGATGCTGCGTCTGGCCGAGCGTCACAAGGTGCCGCGCAAGTCGTTCCTCGACAGCTATATCGATCACGAGACCGAGGAAGGCTGGCTCCAGCGCGTCGCCACGCAGGACAAGAAGTGGGCCGCCTTCGCTGCTGCCGAGGCCGAACCGGTCGAGCGCATCCGCAGCGAGATCGCCGAGATCGCGCAGGCGACCGGCATGGCGCTCGCCGAGTTCCGCCGCATCGTCAACATGGTGCAGAAGGGCGAGCGCGAGGCGCGGATCGCCAAGAAGGAAATGGTCGAGGCGAACCTGCGGCTCGTCATCTCGATCGCCAAGAAATACACCAATCGCGGCCTGCAGTTCCTCGATCTCATCCAGGAAGGCAACATCGGCCTGATGAAGGCGGTGGACAAGTTCGAGTATCGCCGCGGCTACAAGTTCAGCACCTATGCGACGTGGTGGATCCGGCAGGCGATCACCCGCTCGATCGCCGATCAGGCGCGGACGATCCGCATCCCGGTCCACATGATCGAGACGATCAACAAGCTGGTCCGCACCAGCCGCCAGATCCTGCACGAGATCGGTCGCGAGCCGACGCCCGAGGAACTGGCCGAGCGGCTTTCCATGCCGCTCGAGAAGGTCCGCAAGGTGATGAAGATCGCCAAGGAGCCGATCAGCCTCGAGACGCCGATCGGCGACGAGGAGGACAGCCATCTCGGCGACTTCATCGAGGACAAGAACGCGATCATCCCGGTGGATGCCGCGATTCAGGCCAACCTCAAGGAAACCGTCACCCGCGTGCTGGCGTCGCTTACCCCGCGCGAGGAGCGCGTGCTGCGGATGCGCTTCGGCATCGGGATGAACACCGATCACACGCTGGAGGAAGTGGGCCAGCAGTTCTCGGTCACGCGCGAGCGTATTCGCCAGATCGAGGCCAAGGCGTTGCGCAAGCTCAAGCATCCGAGCCGCAGCCGCAAGATGCGCAGCTTCCTCGACCAGTAGGTCGATCGTCAGGCTATACGACTGTCGCGACTATGTGATGGCCCGCTGCCCCCGTCGGGGCGCGGGCCATCGCCTTGTCTGGCCGGATGGTTTCCTCATCGGATATGGCTCGATCCATTGGGTCGTGAACTCACTGTTAACGCTTGTCTATTAGGCTCCCCTCATCAAGTCGGTAAGGACGCACCCGGCGTTCGGGGAGAATGACATGGCGAGCAGGGCTGCCGATCACGATGAGGACGTTGCCGAGCGGCTGATGGCGCTCGTGCAGAGCGACAGCAGTGCCGGGCGTGCCGCCCTGACCGCCCGGCCTTATTATCCCGGCAACGAGACGGCCCGCAACTTCGCCGACGCAGCCAACTACCTCTGCCTCATTCACGGCCGCACGCCGGGGGTGGTCGATCTGGCGGCGGCGCAATATGTCCCGCCGGCCGCGCGCGACTGGCTGGAGCGATCGGTGAGCGGCTTCGCGCGCGAGCGTGGCTACATCACCCGGCTGGCGGTGACGGCCGGCCCGCAGCCGAGCACGCCGGGCCACGCCGCCTCCGAGACGACCGTGCTCGGCCAGCGCCACGCCGCCGAGGTGCTGGCGAAGTCCGAGCGCAACGGTTGCGCGCTGGGTGCGGCGATGGCGCTGGTGCTGGACTGGCGGGCGCTGCGCGAGGTGCTGGATATCGCCGCGATCCGTTTCGGCATCGAGCCGCCGCCGCTCACCCTCCCCACCGTCTCCGAGACGCGCGCCGTCGCGGTCGCCTTCGCCGTCACCCCCGCGACCGAGCGGGCGATGCTGTTCGGCGCGGAGCAGATCATGATCCAGCACCGCGCGCTGTGGGATCTGCTGGACGCCCGCCGACAGGCCCGGCAGGCACACTGATCTTTGATGAAGCCTGATTCACGCCCTCGGCCGAACCGCACGGCGGTTCGACCTCGGACGATCAGGCACTGAGCTTGCGCCCGCCGCGCCATATTCCTATCGCATCGGGGAGTTACGACGCGAAAGGAACGGCTGGTGCGCTTCGAAGGCACGCAGGATTATGTCGCGACCGACGACCTGAAGGTTGCGGTCAACGCCGCGATCACGCTGCGCCGGCCGCTGCTGGTGAAGGGCGAGCCGGGCACCGGCAAGACGGTGCTGGCGCATGAGGTGGCCAGGGCGGCCAACGCGCCGCTGATCCAGTGGCACGTCAAATCCACCACCAAGGCGCATCAGGGGCTGTACGAATATGACGCGGTGGCCCGCCTGCGTGACGGCCAGCTCGGCGACCAGCGCGTGCACGACATCGCCAACTACATCCGCAAGGGGAAGTTGTGGGAGGCGTTCACCGCCCCGCAACTGCCCGTGCTGCTGATCGACGAGATCGACAAGGCCGACATCGAATTCCCCAACGACTTGTTGCAGGAACTCGATCGCATGGCGTTCGACGTGTACGAGACTGGCGAGACAGTGGCGGCAAGGGAGCGGCCGATCGTCGTCATCACCTCGAACAACGAAAAGGAGCTGCCCGACGCCTTCCTGCGCCGCTGCTTCTTCCACTACATCAAGTTTCCCGAGCGCGAGACGATGCAGGCGATCGTCGACGTGCACTTCCCCGGCATCCAGAAGCTGCTCGTGACCCGCGCGATGGACATCTTCTACGAAGTGCGCGACGTGCCCGGCCTGAAGAAGAAGCCCTCGACCAGCGAACTGCTCGACTGGCTGAAGCTGCTGCTGTCGGAGGACATGCCGCTGGAGGTGCTGCGATCGACCGACAGTCGCAAGGCCATCCCCCCGCTGCACGGCGCGTTGCTGAAGAACGAGCAGGACGTGATGCTGTTCGAGCGACTGGCGTTCATGTCGCGCCGGCAGGGAAGCTGACATGGGCCTGTCCTCGATCGCCGAGCTGGACGCAGCCCGCGCCGCCGCCCGCCGGATGGTTCATCGCCGCGCGCTGAAGGCGGCTGCACGGGCAGCGGCGCCGTTCGGTTTCGGCCGCGATGCGCTGGCCGATCTCGTGGCCGACGTGCAGGCCGAATTCCGCCTGACCCCGACGGAGGCGGCGGAGCTTGCCCCGCGCATCCACCACAGCCTCGCCGATCTCGTCGCAGCCTATGCCCCCGCCGCGCTGGGGGCCGAGGCACTGGCGGAGCTGACGGCGGTGGCACGGGCCAATCCGGTGGCGCAGGCCGCCGGTCGCTTTCGTGGGCACCTTGCGCGCCGGGTGATCGGCCGCTTCGTGGCCGGTCGCGGTCTGCTCGGCGCGATGGCGCGGCGGGCGTGGGTGATCCCGGCGGCGCTGGGCGGTGGGGCAGCGGCCAGCTACGAGCTGCTCGGCCGGCGCGCGATCAACCAGTGCTACGCCTATCTGCGCGGCCGGCTGGAAACGGCCCCCGCCGCTCTGCGCTAGGATCGCCCGATGCTGCTCAACCTCCTCGAGGAACTCCGCGCCGCCGGCATCCCCGCCAGCCTGAAGGAGCATCTGGTGCTGCTGGAGGCGCTGGACCGCGAGGTGATCGAGAACCGGCCCGAGGATTTCTATTACCTGGCGCGGGCTACCTTCGTGAAGGACGAGGGGCTGCTCGACCGCTTCGATCAGGTGTTCGCCCGGGTCTTCAAGGGGATCGAGGGCAGCTACGGCACCGATGCGGTCGATCTGCCCGAGGAGTGGCTGAAGGCCGTCGCCGCGAAGTTCCTGACGCCCGAGGAGATGGAGAAGGTCAAGGCGCTCGGCTCGTGGGACGAGATCATGGAAACGCTGAAGCAGCGGATCGCCGAGCAGAAGGGCCGGCATCAGGGCGGCAGCAAGTGGATCGGCACCGGCGGCACCTCCCCGTTCGGCAACGGCGGCTACAATCCCGAGGGCGTCCGCATCGGCGGCGAGGGAAAGCACAACCGCGCGATCAAGGTGTGGGACAAGCGCGAGTTTCGCAACCTCGACAGCCAGAAGGAGCTGGGCACGCGCAACATCAAGGTGGCGCTGCGCCGCCTGCGCCGCTTCGCCCGCGAAGGCGCAACCTACGAACTGGATATCGACGCGACGATCGACGGCACCGCCCGCAAGGGCTGGCTCGACCTGGCGATGCGGCCGGAGCGGCACAATGCGGTGAAGCTGCTGCTGTTTCTCGACGTCGGCGGTTCGATGGACCCGCATATCACGCTGTGCGAGGAGCTGTTCTCCGCCGCGCACGGCGAGTTCAAGAACCTGGAGTTCTTCTACTTCCACAACTGCATCTACGAAGGCGTGTGGAAGGATAACCGCCGCCGCTTAACCGAGCGGACGCCGACGTGGGACATCCTTCACAAATACGGCCACGACTGGAAGCTGGTGATCGTGGGCGATGCGACGATGAGCCCGTACGAGATCGTCCATCCCGGCGGCTCGGTCGAGCATTTCAACGACGAGGCCGGGGCCGTGTGGCTGCAACGCCTGACCACCACCTACCCCTCCGCCGCGTGGCTGAACCCTGCCACGGAAGCGCACTGGGGCTATTCCCAGTCGACGAAGATGATCCGCGGGCTGATGAACGACCGCATGTATCCGCTCACGCTCAGCGGGCTTGACGAGGCGATGCGCAGCCTCAGCCGCAAGGGTTAGGCGCCGCCCCCGGGCAGGGGAGCGACGCCGCCCGATCAGCTGTCCTTCTTCAGGTGCCGGCGGCCGAGCAGTTCGGCGATCTGGACCGCGTTCAGCGCCGCGCCCTTGCGCAGGTTGTCGCTGACGCACCACAGCACCAGCCCGTTTTCCACCGTCGGATCCTCGCGCACCCGGCTCACGAAGGTGGCGAATTCGCCGACGCACTCGATCGGCGTGACGTAGCCGCCGTCCTCCCGCTTGTCGATCAGCATGATGCCGGGCGCTTCCCGCAGGATCTTCTGCGCGTCCTCGGCGGAAAGCTCGCGCTCCATCTCGATGTTGATCGCCTCGCTGTGGCCGACGAACACGGGCACGCGCACGCAGGTGGCGACGACCTTGATCTTGGGATCGAGGATCTTCTTGGTCTCCACGACCATCTTCCACTCTTCCTTGGTGAAGCCGTCGTCGAGGAAGCTGTCGATGTGCGGGATCACGTTGAAGGCGATCTGCTTGGTGAACTTCTTCGGCTCGGCCGGATCGCCGACGAAGATGTTGCGGCTCTGCTCGAACAGCTCGTCCATCCCCGCCTTGCCCGCGCCGGATACCGACTGGTAGGTCGAGACAACCACGCGGGTGATCCCGGCGGCGTCGTGCAGCGGCTTGAGCGCCACCACCATTTGCGCGGTAGAGCAATTGGGGTTGGCGATGATGTTGCGCGCCTTGTAGCCGTCGATCGCCTCGGGGTTCACCTCGGGCACGATCAGCGGCACGTCCGGGTCCATCCGGTAGAGCGAGGAGTTGTCGATCACGGTGCAGCCGGCGGCGGCGAACCGGGGCGCATGCTTCTTCGTCGCGTCCGAGCCGATGGCGAACAGCGCCATGTCCCACCCGGCGGGGTCGAAGTTCTCGATGTTCTGGATCTTGTACTTCTTGCCGGTTTCGCCGAACTCGACTTCATCGCCCTGACTGCGCGCGGAGGCGAGCACGGCGAGCTGGTCGATCGGGAATTCCCGCTCGGCGAGGATGTTCAGCATCTCCCGGCCCACGTTCCCGGTGGCCCCTGCGACGACGACACGATAGCCCATGATACCCATTCCCGTTTCTCGTCACTCCAGCGGATGCCGGGGTCTCCGGGAAGAAGCGGTGCGCTCCGTCTCCGGGAGATCCCGGCCTGCGCCGGGATGACGTGGTTGATAGTGTGTGGTCCGGACAAGCAAACGGCCGGTCTCCCTGTGGGGAGCCGGCCGCCTGCGAGGTCTGTTCGGAACGCCCTTGTCAGGCTTCCTTGGCCCCGGCGGCCGTGCGCGGATCGCGGCGTTCCGCAATACGCGCCGATTTGCCGGTACGGCCACGCAGGTAATAGAGCTTGGCGCGACGCACGACACCGCGACGCACGACCTCGATCGAGTCGATGTTCGGCGAGTACAGCGGAAACACACGCTCCACACCCTCGCCGAAGCTGATCTTGCGGACGGTGAACGAGGAGCCCATGCCACGGCTGGCGCGGGCGATGCACACGCCTTCGTAATTCTGCACGCGGGTCCGCTCGCCCTCGACGACGCGCACGCCGACCTTGACGGTATCGCCCGGACGGAATTCCGGAATGGTCTTCGTCGCCTTGAACTTCTCGATAGCCTCGGCTTCGAGCGTCTGGATGAGATTCATGCTCATCGCTCCTTTTCTCGCCGCGCACCAGAGGGCGACTGGACCCGAGCGCCCTCGTGGCGCTCCCAAAGATCCGGCCGCCTTAGCCGTGTATCATCCTCGGATCGTGACTTCCGCCACGCCGCGATCGCCGCATGATCCCCCGATCGCAGCACTTCGGGGATCGTGCGTCCTTCCCACTCACGCGGTCGGGTATAATGGGGATATTCGAGCAGCCCCGTTTCGAAGCTCTCGTCATCACCGCTATGCGCCGCGCCCATTACGCCGGGCAGCAGGCGGATGCAAGCATCGAGCAGCGTCAGCGCCGCCATTTCCCCGCCCGACAGGATATAGTCGCCGATCGACACCGGCTCGATCGGCCGCGCCTCGAACAGGCGCTCGTCGATCCCCTCGAACCGGCCGCACAGGATGATCGGCCCCGGCCCCGCCGCCAGATCACGCACGCATGCCTGCGTCAGCGGGCGCCCGCGCGGGCTCATCGCCAGCACCGGCACGTCCGGCCGCCGCGCCATCGCCGCATCCACCGCCAGCGCCAGGATGTCGGCACGCATCACCATGCCCGCCCCGCCGCCAGCCGGCGTGTCGTCCACGCTACGGTGGCGGTCGGCGGCGTGATCGCGGATCTGCACCGGGTCGCAGTGCCAGCGCCCCTCGGCCAGCGCACGGCCGGCGAGGCTGTGACCGATCGGCCCGGGAAACATCTCCGGGTACAGCGTGAGGATGGTAGCGGTGAAGGTCATGCCGTCACTCGGCGAAGCCGGCGTCCACCACCAGCCGTTCGGCATCCCATTCGGGCACCGCGTCCCGCGTCATCGGCACCATGAAACGCTTGCCGTCCGGCCGCTCGATCTCGATCACGTCGCCTGCGCCGAAGTTCTCGATCGTCACGACCCGGCCAAGGGTATCGCCTCCGGTGGAGACGGCGGGCAGGCCGATCAGGTCGGCGTGATAATATTCGCCGTCGTCCAGTGGCGGCAGCGCGGTGCGTGGCACGCGCAACGGCGTGCCCCGCAACCCCTCGGCGGCGGTGCGATCGGTGATCTCGGCGAAGCGTGCGACCGCGCCGGCCGGCCCGGGGCGGATCGTCTTCAGCGTCAGCCGACGCCCGCCCGCCTCGAACCCGTCATAGGCGCGGAGGTTGGCGGGATCGTCAGTGAACAGCTTCAGGCGCACCTCGCCCTGCACGCCATGCGCGCCGGCGACGGCGGCGAGGGTGACGAAACCACCCTCACCTTCCGTCTCCATCGGCTCAGGCCTCGGTGGAGGCTTCGGCCTCTGCGGCCGGCGCCGGGGCGGCAGCGGCCTCGGCAGCGGCGGCAGCCTTCTTCTCGCGCTCCTCGGCGCGCTCGACGGCCTTCTCGCCCGGCTTGCCCTTGTTCGGGTTGGCGCGGGTGGCACGCTCCTTCACGCCGGCGGCGTCGAGGAAACGGGCGACGCGATCGGACGGCTGCGCGCCGACGCTCAGCCAATGCTTCGCACGCTCGGCATCGAGCACCACGCGCTTCTCGTCATCCTTGGCGAGCAGCGGGTTGTAGGTGCCGATCTTCTCGATGAAGCGGCCGTCGCGCGTGTTGCGCGCATCCGTCACGACGATGCGATAGTAAGGACGCTTCTTGGCGCCACCACGGGCGAGACGGATCGAAACTGCCATTCTGTATTCCTTTCAAAGAGTTCGGTTTATTTCTTGAGAAATTTGTCAAAGCCGGCGGGCAAGCCGCCCGGCCCCTTGCCGGGCAGGCCGGGGAGGCCGCCCATGCCACCGGGCGGCAGTTGCGGCATGCCTCCTGCCCCGCCGCCCATGCCGCCGGTCAGCCCGCCGAGCATTCCGCCGAGGCCGCCGCCCTTGCCCATCATCGCACCAAGGCCCTTCAACCCGCCCATCTTGCGGATCTTCTTCATGGCGTTGGCCATTTCCTGATGCATCTTGAGGAGCTTGTTGACCTCCTGCACCGTTGTGCCGCTGCCCTTGGCGATGCGGATCTTGCGCTTGGCGTTGAGCAGTTCCGGCTTCGACCGCTCCTTGGGCGTCATCGAGCCGATGATCGCATCGAGCCGGACGAGCATCTTGTCATCGCCCGCGCCGTTGGCCATCGCCTGCTTGACCTGCTTCACGCCCGGCAGCATCCCCGCCAGCGCGCCGAGGCCGCCCATCCGCTTCATCTGGTTGAACTGGGCGCGCAGGTCGTTCATGTCGAACTGGCCCTTGGCCATCTTGGCGGCAAGCGCCTCGGCCTCCTCCACCTGAATGGTCTCGGCGGCGCGCTCCACGAGGCTGACGACGTCGCCCATGCCGAGGATGCGGCCGGCGACGCGGCTCGGCTGGAACAGCTCCAGCCCGTCCAGCTTCTCGCCGGTGCCGACGAACTTGATCGGCTTGCCGGTGACGGCGCGCATCGAGAGCGCCGCGCCGCCGCGCGCATCGCCGTCCATCCGCGTCAGCACCACGCCGGTAAGCGCGACCTGCTGGGAGAAGTTGGTCGCGACGTTCACCGCGTCCTGCCCGGTCAGCGCATCGACCACGAGCAGGATCTCGTGCGGGGTGGAGATTTCGGCGACCGCCCTCATCTCCTCCATCAGCGCCTGATCGACGTGGAGGCGGCCCGCCGTATCGAGCATCAGCACGTCGAAGCCCTGCAGCTTGGCCGCCTGCAACGCCCGCCGCGCGATATCCACCGGGGTCTGCCCCGCGACGATCGGCAGCGTCGCCACCGATACCTGCGTGCCCAGCGTGGCGAGCTGTTCCTGCGCGGCCGGGCGATTGACGTCGAGCGACGCCATCAGCACCTTCTTGCGGCCCTTCTCGGTCAGCCGCTTGGCGATCTTGGCGGTCGTCGTCGTCTTGCCCGAGCCTTGCAGGCCGACCATCATCACCACCGCCGGCGGCGTGACGTCGAGGTCGAGGTCGGCCGCGTCCGAGCCGAGCATCTCGGTCAGCGCGTCGTTGACGATCTTGACGACCTGCTGGCCCGGCGTGATCGATTTCAGCACCGACTGGCCCACGGCCTTCTCGGTCACGCCATCGACGAACTGGCGCACCACCGGCAGTGCGACGTCGGCCTCCAGCAGCGCGATCCGCACCTCGCGCAGCGCGGCGCGCACGTCCGCCTCGTTCAGCGCGCCACGGCCACGCAGACGGTCGAACACGCCGCCAAGCCGATCGCTCAGACTTTCGAACATCACCAACCTCCGGGGCGCGAAACGCCCGAAAACCTCGTCCTCCCGCTCTGAACGCATAAAACGCCGGCGGGCGAAACCTCGCCGGCCGGCGTGCACCCTCGGGCGCTGCCTTCACGTTCATCGCGGAACGATCGCGTCGGGCACTAGCCGCCCGTGCTGCCGCTGGCAAGGTTTAACCGCTTCTACATGCCTGTGCGGGCAGGGAAGCAGGGTGACCGCGAAGGAACCAGCCTTGACCGCCGCCCCCCGCCGGACCCGCGGCGACATGATGACGCCGGATGCGCCCTCCCCGGTCCGCGCGGCGCGGATCGACCTGTTGACCGGCGGCATCACTTTCGCCGCGATCCTGATCTTCGCCGGAACCGGCAGCCGCGCGATGACGTCCTTCGTCGATCTCGTCGCCGGCAACGGCGAGGGCGCGGACGCCACGCTGGTCACCGCCGTGCTGCTCAATATCGCGCTGATGCTGTTCGGCTGGCGGCGTTATCGCGACCTGACCCGCGAGGCCGGCGCCCGTGCCGCCGCCGAGGACCGCGTCCGCACGCTCGCCACCCACGATCCGCTGACCGGCCTGCTCAATCGCCGCTCGCTGGGGGAAGGCGTCGCCAACCTGTTCGGCCGCGCCGGCCAGCGCGGGAAGACCGTGGCGATGCTGATGCTCGATCTCGACAAGTTCAAGACGGTGAACGACCTGCACGGCCACGAAGCGGGCGACACGCTGCTTCGCGATGTCGCCGCTGCGATCGCCGGGCTGCTGCCGCCCAATGCGATGCTGGCCCGGCTGGGGGGTGACGAATACGCCGCCGTGTTCCTCTACGATGCGGCCAACCCGGTCACGGTGGACCTCGTCGCCGAGCGGCTGATCGCCCGCCTCGCCGAGCCGTTTGATCTGGGCGAGGCGACCGCGCATGTCACCGTATCGCTCGGCATCGCCCGGTCGGATCATGACTGCACGAACGGCGACGCGCTGATGCGCCGTGCGGACATCGCGATGTATGCGGCCAAGAAGGCCGGGCGCAACCGCCTGGTGTGGTTCGATGCCAGCATGGAGCGCGCGTTGCAGGCCCGCAACGCGGTGGAGGCCGGGTTGCGCAGTGGCATCCCCAACGGGGAGATCGTGCCTTATTACGAACAGCAGATCGATCTCGCCACCGGCCGCCTGCTCGGCTTCGAGGTGCTGGCGCGCTGGGAGCATCCGACGCGCGGCCTGATCCCGCCCGACATCTTCATTCCCGTGGCCGAGGAGACGGGGATGATCGGCGACCTCTCGCTCTCGGTGATGCGGCAGGCGTTCGAGCAGGCGCGCGGGTGGGATGCCGAACTCAGCCTTTCGGTCAACATCTCGCCGGCGCAGCTCAAGGATCCGTGGCTGGCGCAGAAGATCGTGAAGCTGCTGGTGGAAACCGGCTACCCCGCCCGCCGGCTGGAGATCGAGATCACCGAGAGCGCGCTGTTCGACGATCTGGATCTGGCCCGCACCATCATCGGCAGCCTGAAGAACCAGGGCATCCGGCTGGCGCTCGACGATTTCGGCACCGGCTATTCCAGCCTCGCCCACCTGCGCGCGCTGCCGTTCGACCGGATCAAGATCGACCGCAGCTTCGTGATGTCGATGGCCGAGAACAGCGAGAGCGCCGCGATCGTCACCGCCATCACCCGGCTGGGCGACAGCCTGGGCATGCCGATCACCGCCGAAGGCATCGAGGACGGCGCCATCGCCGCGCAGTTGCAGGCGATCGGTTGCCACAAGGGGCAGGGTTTCCATTACGGTCGGCCAATCCCGATCCGTCAGGTCCGCACGCTGCTGGCCGAGCAGGCGCTGCTGCCGAGCGGCCGCGCCGAACCGGCGGCACCCGACGACGCGGCGGAGGCGGTGCGCCGGGCGATCTAGGCCAGGCGGTGCGGCCTTTTGCGGCCCCAGTTCCATCGGTAACCTTTCGGTCGCATTCGGTTCACCATCGCGCGTCCATGGTGGCGCGATACCCCTGTCCGAACGATTCGCCCTTGCCGCCCGTATCGCCGTCTGCGTCGTCGCGGGCAGCCTCGCCGGTTTCCTCGCATGGGCGATCGGTGCGCTCGGCCTCGGCAGCGTGGCATGGGCGGCGCCACTGGTGGTGGTGGCCGGGCTGTTCTTCGGCCTGCCCTCGTTCGGGCTGGTGCTGGCCGCGGCCCTGTTGTTCACCCGCTCGATCCGCACCCACACCGCCGGCTGGTGCCTCGGCCTGCCGCTGGCCGTGATGATCGGCTGGCGCGGGTTCGAGCCGTCCGATGGGTTCGCCGCGCAAGGAACGACGCTGGTCGCGCTGTGCGCCGTCGCCTCCTCGGCGCTGTTCTTCGCGTCGAGCCGCTACGCCCCCGCCCGCCGCCCCGCCTGAGGCGCCGCCACAAGCTGCTCCAGCGTGGCCGCATCCACCGGCGGCGAGCACAGGAAGCCCTGATAGTAGTTGCAGCCATCGGCCGCGAGCAGGCCGAGCTGCGCCTCGCTCTCCACCCCCTCCACGATCACCGACAGGCCGAGCGACCGCGCCATCTCGATCACGCCGCGCACCACCACCCGGTCGCGCGGGCTGCCGGCGATGTCGTCGGCCAGCCTTTTGTCGATCTTCAGATAATCGAGCGGCAGCGACTTGAGATAGGCGAGGCTGGAATAGCCGGTGCCGAAGTCGTCCACCGCCACTCGCAGGCCACCGGCCCGAAGCACCGCCAGCAGCCCCGCCGCCTGCCCCAGATCCTCGATCAGTCCGCTTTCGGTCAGCTCCACGGTCAGCCGGTCGCGCGGAAAGCCGCTGGCGTCGACCATGTCGAGGAAGCGCGTGGCGAAATCGGCCTGCGCGACATCGGAAGCGGTGACGTTCACCGCCAGCCGCAGGTGCGCCAGCGCCGGCCCCCAGCCCGCCGCCTCCGCCAGCGCCTTGCGCTGGACATGCGCGGACAGAGGTAGGAGGAAATCGGAGCGCTCGGCCACGGAGAACAGCGTCACCGCGCCGAGCGGGCCGAACTGCGGATGCCGCCAGCGCGCGAGCGCCTCCACGCCCACGATCGCGCCGGTGGGAATGGATACCTGCGGCTGGTAGAGCAGCTCGATCTCGTCGCGCGCCAGCGCCTCGCGCAGATCCGCCTCCAGCCGGTCGCGATGTTCCGCCGCCGCCTCGCCGAAGGCATCGAGCACCCGGATCGCCCCCGGCTCGGCGGCGCGCGCCTGCGCGAGCGCGGCGCCGGCGCGGCGCAGCATGGCATCGGCATCGTCGCTGTCCTCGGCGGCCACGATGCCGATGCGGCAGGAGAGCCGCGCGACGCGCCCCTCCGCCGCGAACGGGCGGGAGACGGCCGCCACGAGCATGTCCGCCAGTCGGCGGGCGTCCTCCAGCGTGGCGCCGGCGGCGAGCGCCACGGCCAGCCCCGTACCGGCGATGCGGGCGATGCAGACGGGGTGGCTCGTCGCCTCGGCCAGCACGCGCTCGATCCGCCGCGCAACCCCGCCCAGCAGCGCGTCGCCGGCCGCGTTGCCGTGTGCCGCGTTGACGATCTCGAACCGGCCGATGCCGATCAGGATCAACACGCAGCGCGGCTCGCCGGCCGAGGGGCGGGCGGCGTCGAGCCAGCGGCGCAGGGCAGCGGCGTCGGCCAGCCCGGTCAGCGGGTCGCGGCCGTGGCCGTCCCGCTCACCCGGCTCGTCCAGTTTCTCCACGCGGCCGACGATCGCGCCGTCGCCGGCCAGGTGGAGGTGATGCGCGATGCGCCCGCCCGGCGCCTCATGCGCGAAGGCGGTGGGGCGACAGTCGCCCAGCAGCCGCGCGACCGCGCGGCGGGCGGTGACGATGCCGCCCCCGCCCAGATCTCGCGCGGCCACGCCCAGCCGCACCCGGTCGGCGGCATGGCCCAGCCGGCGTGCCAGCGCCGGTGCCAGCGTGACCGCATGGTCGCCCGGCCGCCAGCGCCACGTCTCCGCCTCCCCCTCCACCAGCGCGGCACGGCTGCGCGCGGCGCGGTGGCCGCCGGCCAGCCGCTCGGCATGGCGGGCGGCGAAGCGCAGCGCCTGCGCCAGTTCGATCTCCCCCAACGGCGAAGTCAGGGAATGCGTGGCGCCTGCCGCATAGACGGCATCGAGCCGGACGACGTCGTCCCGGTCCAGCAACACCACCAGCGCCGCCGCATTGGCCGCCACCGCATCGCCGAGCGCGCGGACCGCCGCCACGCCGGCACCGAAGGCATCGCGTGCATCGACCAGCGCGACCGCCGCACCACTGGCGACGAACCGGCGCTCCACCGATTCCGCCCGCCGTGCCGCGATCACCGTCCAGCCGGCGCGGCCGGCCACCGCCGCCAGCGCATCGCGGTGACGGAACGAGAGCATGAAGATCGGCGGCGCCCCGGCCGGATGAGGTTCGGCCCGCGCCATGTCGTGATAAAGCTCCCGTGTTCGCGGCGATGCTAGCGGGCCGCGCGCCTCCCGCCAATCATCATCGACGCTTGCGGCGGGACACCCGCCGCCCTACCTCTCGCGGTGATGCCATGCGCCCCCACCCCCGCCCGATCGCTCACCGACAGCTTCGGGCGGCGCATCACCTATCTGCGACTGTCCGTCACCGATCGCTGCGACCTGCGCTGCCGTTACTGCATGTCGGAGGCGATGACTTTCCTGCCACGCGCCGAAGTGCTGACGCTGGAGGAGATGGCGGCGGTGGCCGAGGCCTTCATTGCGCGCGGCGTGCGCAAGATCCGGTTGACCGGCGGCGAGCCGCTGATCCGTCGCGGCGCGCCCGAACTGGCGCGGATGATCGGCCGCCACATCGGCAACGGGCTGGACGAGCTGACCCTTACCACCAACGGAACGCAGCTGGACAAGCAGTCTGCCGCGCTGTTCGAGGCGGGCATACGGCGGATCAATGTAAGCCTCGACTCGCGCGATCCCGAACGCTTCCGCCACATCACCCGCTGGGGCGACGTGGACAAGGTGCTGGAGGGGATCGCGGCGGCCAAGGCGGCGGGCCTGCGGGTGAAGATCAACATGGTCGCGCTCAAGGGCATGAACGAGGACGAGATCGAGCCGATGCTACGCTGGTGCGCGGCCGAGGGGCATGACCTGACGCTGATCGAGACGATGCCGCTTGGCGCCATCGAGGAGGATCGCACCGACCGCTACCTGCCGCTCGATGCGGTGCGTGCGGATCTGGCGCGCCGTTACACGCTCACGCCCGTGCCCGATCGCACCGGCGGCCCGGCGCGTTACGACCGGGTGGAGGAGCTGGGCGCGAAGATCGGCTTCATCACCCCGCTCACCCAGAATTTCTGCGAAGGCTGCAACCGGGTCCGGGTCACCGCGTCGGGGCGGCTCTACCTGTGCCTCGGCCACGACGACAAGGTGGACCTGAAAGCGGCGCTGCGCACCGGCGGGCCGGCGGCGATGGCCGACCTGCTGGACGGGGCAATGGCGATCAAGCCGCTGAAACACGCCTTCCGCATCGACACGCGCGACGCCGCCCCCGCTGTCGCGCGCCACATGAGCGTGACCGGCGGATGAGCGATGAGCCTCGGCTCTGCCTGATCGCCTCGCCTACCGCGCAGGCGCAGGAAGCGGCCGAGCTGCTGCGCGACCGCTACGAATGGGTGCCGGTGGAAAAGGCGACGATGGCCGTAGCACTCGGCGGCGACGGCTTCCTGTTGCAGACGCTGCACGGCATGCTCGACCGCCGCCGCACCCTGCCGGTGTTCGGCATGAACCTCGGCACGGTCGGCTTCCTGATGAACGAGTGGAGCGCCGACCTGCTCGAAAACCGCATCGCCCGCGCCAAGACCTTCACCGTCACGCCGTTGCGCATGGATGCCGTGACGGTGGACGGCGAGCGTATCTCGATCCCCGCGATCAACGAGGTGTCGCTGCTGCGCGAAACGCGCCAGACCGCCAAGCTGGAAGTCACCGTCAACGACCGCATCGTGATGCCCGAGCTGGTGTGCGACGGCGTGCTGGCCTCCACCCCGGCCGGCTCCACCGCCTATAATTTTTCTGCGCAGGGCCCGATCCTGCCGCTCGATTCGGCGCTGATCGCGCTGACGCCGATCAGCCCGTTCCGCCCGCGTCGCTGGCGGGGCGCGATCCTGCCCGAACGCACGCGAATCATGTTTCGCGTGCTCGATCCGATCAAGCGCCCGGTCAGCGCCGTGGCGGATCAGGCGGAAGTCCGCGATGTCGCCACCGTGCATGTCGCGATCGACCGTTCGAGCACGCTGACCCTGCTGTTCGACCCCGAACATGCGCTGGACGACCGCATCACGATGGAACAGTTCGCTACCTGAACCCCGCCGGATCGGGCCATGCATTTCTGCCCTTGCCAGCGTCGCGAACCCGCTGCTATAGGCGCGCCTCGCTGTCGTTCCCTGATAGCTCAGCGGTAGAGCATTCGACTGTTAATCGAATGGCCGTAGGTTCGAATCCTACTCAGGGAGCCAGCGATACCCTTGCTTCTGCTGGTGTTTTCGACAGCAACGGGACTTTGTCCGCGTGGCGTTATGACAAACGTCAGATGCGCGTTATGACATTCACCTTATGTTCGGGGCGACCCTGACCGCCTTCGTACCGCTCCCGCGATAAGCGGACGGGGCTGCGTGACGGCTCGTGCGACCTCGCCTTTGCCTTTTGGCCGGGTCGCGCGGCCTTCAGCATCGTTGTGGTCTGAGCCAAGTGGCCGGCGCCGCGGTTTCCAGCACCGACAAGCGGATACGGCCGGCAAGGGGCGCCGCACTGCGCTAGCGTCGTATCGATCTGTAACGATACCCTGGCGGCCTGTGACAAGCGCGAAAGGTCGGCGGGGGGGGATGCAGACGCGTCGTCCCCTCCGATCAACCGCGCGCTCCGGCTTCCCCGCGTCCAGCTGGACAGGCATCCCGATCACGATCGACCCGGCCTCCGGTCGACCGAAGGGAGCGACCTACTCCCGTGTCGCCTTGGCGATCACCTCGGCCGCATCCACCGTCGCCTGTGCCGGCGTTACGTCCCCCGAGGCAACGTCGTCGGCGAGCAGCATCAGTTCGTGGCCGGTGATCGAGCCGTTGTTGCCCTCCTCGCCCAGCCGCAGCCCCCTGCCTGCCGCGATCGCGCGATCCCAGCCGGCGCGCACCGTCGCCCAATAGGCCGACGTCTTCGCCCAGTAAGCCTCCGCCGCCGCGATCGGAAAAGCGGCGGACCGGACGTAGCTGTTGACCAGATACTCGTGGACGAAGGTGACGGTCGCACCGTCCTTCGTGCCGACCTTGGCATTGTCCTGCTCGTGGACCCAGCCGGCCGGCGTCAGCGCGTGGCGGTTGGTGCCGACGTAATGATCGTAGGGCGGGGCGCGCGTGGCATCGCGCCGGGCGAGCGGACGGCGGGTTTCCTCGCTCGTCCAGCGCGCCACGCCGTCGTCGTAGCGCCAGCGGCCCAGCGCGCCGTAGCGCGGGCTGTCGTCGGTCTGCCACACCGTCTGCGACCATGCGCCCTGTGCCTCTCCGGCAGGCACGGGGCGCAGCGCCCATCGGCCGGGGGCGACATAGGCCAGCACCGATGCCGGCTGCCACGTCCAGTCCTGCCGCCAGTGCTTGACGACGACGGGCGCCTTCTCGCCATCCACCACCAGCATGTGCTGGAGGCTGACGAACCCCGGCCGGTCCGCGATCGCCTTCACGACCTCATACCCGCCGCTCACCCTGGCCGGCAGGGGCGTGTAGCCCGCGACGAACGGCACCGTCTCGCGCATGTCGAACGTCACCTTGTAGGTGCCGGCCATCGCGAGGATCGCCGCCTGATCGCGCACCTGCCCGGCGGGGGCGGCCTGCACTGCGGGCGGTATCGCGGCGAGCGGCATGGCGGGCGCCGCAGTCAGCAACATGGCGGCGAGGGTGAGTCGAAAGAAGCGCATGCGTGTTCTTAATGCGAAACGCTCACAACAGGCATCCCGTTTTCGCGGGCGACGGCCTAGATCCGGGTGCGGAACGGGGTGAAGTCCGTCCCCTCGTCGAACACGTCCACGCCCTCGCGGCGTTTCAGCGTATTGACCGCCAGGTAGGTGAACGGGGTCAGCAGCACCTCCCACCCCACCTTCAGCGCCCATTGCGTCGCCATCACCTTCACCACCAGCGCCGGCGTCCACCCCATCGCGCCCCAGAAGGCGAGCGGGTAGAAGATCAGGCTGTCGATCCCCTGCCCGGCGATGGTGGAGCCGATCGTGCGGGACCACAGGTGTCGCCCGCCCGTCCACAACTTCATCCGCGCCAGCACATAGCTGTTGACCAGTTCGCCCGCCCAGAAGGCGGTGATCGAGGCGAACACGATGCGCGGCACCTGGCCGAACACCTGTTCGTAGGCCGCCTGCCCGCCCCAGTCCGCCGCCGGCGGCAACGCCACTACCACCCACGCCATGAACGCCATGAAGAGAAGCGCGGCGGTGCCCACCCAGATGCAGCGGCGCGCCCGGGCATAGCCATAGACCTCGGTCAGCACGTCGCCGATCACATAACCGACGGGAAAGAACAGGATGCCCGCGCCGAACGGCCACTGGCCGATCCCGGGCAGCGGCACCGTGGCCACCTTGCCCGCGCCGAGCACGTTGGAGAGC
>NZ_VNIM01000006.1 GCF_007785815.1 Alterirhizorhabdus solaris
GCCGCCTTCCTCACAGAGGCAGCGTCGAAATCGGTGCGAAGCGCGATCGGCATGGCAAACTCCAATCCGTTTGCCATGTTGAATCAGGGCGCGCTGACGCTGGCAAGCCCCGCCGAGTCACGATCTCCGAGCCTTGGTATAAGGGGGTCCCGATCGGCGCCGATCGCCCCCCGAGAGTTTTTATTCTGTCTTCCGCTACAACGCCTTAGCCGCATTTCGGCGGGGGTCCCGTTTCGACGCCTATCCACAAGCAGGTCAGTCTCAAGTTGCCGCAACCCGCCTTGCACAGACAGTATTCAGCGATTAGATGTGTCTACAGCAGGAAGCGAGTACACATACCGAGTACACAAAGGATCTGGGAGACTAGCAAAAGTCGCAGATTTCCGCGGTTTTTGCCCTCGAGGAAGTCCTCCCGTTGGGGTCACCACTCTCCGCAGATCAGCCCCCCGCCGTGGCAGCGTGGCATGCGATGCCGGGACGGGTATCACGTCGGCGGACGCCGGATCGGCCGTACCACGCACTCCAGCGCTGTCGGGGCAATCCCATCGCCAGCGACACAAGCGCTTTTGCCGCCACCGATCGGGCATGGTCCGGGCGTGCGTAGCCCGACGCGGCCGATATTCGGTCCGTCCGCTTTCTCCGCCGATCGCGCGGTCGGTGCCACCCTCGGCACGGACATTTGCTTCCGGCGCTGTCCGGCAAGCGACCGCCCCTCGCCAAGCCGGGTTCGCAGAGCGGCATACGTCTGATGACGTATCACGCCATCGCGATTTTTCGGCCATTTCCAGGCGATGGGTCGGCACGCGAGGACAGAATGAGCGGAGTTCGCGTAGGAAAACGGGTGATCGGGGCAGAGGCGCCGGTGACGATCGGGTGGGAAAACATCCCGAGGGTCGAGGGCGGCCCGGTGAAGCAGTTCGTCTTCACCTGGTTCCAGCCCGCGATGCTCTTCGCGTTGCTCGCCTTCTGGTACTATGCGCCCAATTCGATCGCCAAGGCATCGACGGCGATCGGCATCGGCATCGGTTTCAGGGTGCTGCTGCTCGGCCTCGAATGGGTCAATCCCCGCTTCGCGAGCTGGCAGCTGACGTGGAAGGAGCTGGTCACCGACCTGTTCTACGTCGGGCTCGGCTACACCGTGCTCAATCTCGCGGAAGGTTTCATCGGCAGCGATGTCATCACCGAGAAGCTGCTGCACTCGATGGACTGGGGCAAGGTCACCTGGTTCATGACGCTGCCGCTGCTGGTGCAGGCGCTGCTGATCGCGTTCATCTTCGATTTCGTACAATATTGGATGCACCGCGGGATGCATAACTGGTATCCGCTGTGGCTGCCGCATTCGGTGCACCACTACATTACCCAGCTCAACATCAACAAGGGCGCGGTCGGCAACCCGGTGGAGCTGTTCCTGATCGGGCTGGGGCTGGGCGGCTTCTTCGATTTCCTGCCGCGTGCGGCCCTGCTCGCCGGCGTCTTCGGGCTGGCGATCGGATCGTACCAGCACATCAACGTGCGCTTCAATTCGCCGCGCTGGTGGCGGTTCCTGTTCAACACTACCGAGCACCACAGCCTGCACCACTCGCAGGATTATGAGGCGACGCGCAGCAACTATGCCGGCTCCTTCATCTTCATCGACCGAATGTTCGGGACGTGCGTGGATGGCGAAGCCGAACTGCTGGGGCTGGAATACGGCCGCCGCATGTCGGTGCGCGAACAGATGACCTTTCCGTTCGTCGAGGGCTGGAAGACGATCAAGGTCAAATATGGCCGGTCGACGGGCGGCCAGCCGATCGCGGTGCCGGCGGAATGACGGGGCTGGCCCTGCCCACGTCATCCGGCAACCGCCCGAACGGACACCGCATGAACCTTCGCCTCGTCGACTGGATCTGGAACGTCAGCGGTAGCGTGGCCCTGCCGCGCGGCCAGTCGGCCGAGGAGGCGTTCGCCCGGATCGACCCGCTGTTTCGCCAGCCGGGCACCACGCATGAGCGGGCCGGCGACACGCTGACCTTCCGCAAGAGGGATCAGGCCGCGCAGGACAGGATGGCGGTGTTCGACGGCGGCGTGCTGCGGATCGAGCGCGGCGTCGCCGGTCCGCTGCTGCGCTACCGCCTGACCAGCCGGATGCTGCTGTTCTGCTTCTTCTTGCCGCTGCTGTTTCTCGGCTTCGCCGGGCTGACGATCGTCGTGAGCGACTACCAGAAGCCATCGGCGGAAGCCGCCGCGAAGGCAAAGAAGGAGGCCGCCGCAAAGAAGAAGCCCGACGTGCCGATGAACCCCCTCGACAAGGCGCTGGGCGCCCCGGCCCCCGACAAGGCGAAGAAGGACAAGAAGGACGAGGACAAGAGCCAGAAGCCCACGTCCGCCTACGTCTTCGCCGGCATCTTTGCCCTGCTCTATATCGTCGGTCGGATCCTGGAGGCGCGGTTGTTCCGGTCGCTGCTGAGGAAGAAGCTGGAAGCCTGACGCGCGCCGTCAGGGGTGGGGGATGGCGGGATCGGCCGGCCGGCAATTTCCCCTGGGCACCCGCGCCGGGAGGGCGAACCGGGCATGGCGCGCCATCGGCGCCCCGCCTGCCCGCCTCGTAAGATCTCCCGGTGGGCCGCGTGACGCACGCCACACCCGCCAAGGCCCTCGTCACGATCGCAATCGTGCCGCTCGTCCGACCGGAAGGTCCGGCAGGTGATCGCCAGACAGTCGGCGACACCGCTACGGCACCATCCAGATGAAACGATCGGTTCTAGCCCGCCGCCAGCGGCGGCATGCGCCGCATGCGCCATGCCGGGCGCCGCGCCGCCGGGCATGGCGCCCGGCGGGGGCAGTACTCAACGGGCGATATAGGCCCGCCACCCGCCCAGCGCCGTGATGTCCTCCGCGCCCGCCATCGCGCGCGGCTCGGCGACGAAGCCCTTGACGAGGCTGCCGTCCGCCAGCGTCACCGTGCCGATCGCCAGCGGCGGCGGCACCTCGGCGACGAAGCTGCCGAACGCGGCCATGTCCAGCTCGTACACCTCCAGCGCGATCGCACCGCCGGTCTCGTCGTGGATCAGCGCGGGCTTGGGCGGCACGCTGCCGGCCATCGCGAACAGCCGATAGACGGGCGCAGTCTTCGCTTCGCCGACGAACGTCGCCTCGCGCGAGGTCAGCTGCCAGTGCAGCGGCATGTCCTTCAGATGCGCGCCGACGACGGCGATGCGGACTTTCTCCATCGAACCCTCCAGATCGAGCGGCGGCACGCTGGCCGGCGCGGGAAACAGCGTCTTCGCCGCGGCCGCCAGCGCGCGGTCCGTACCCGCCGGGCCGATCAGCGTGACGCCGAAGCCCACGCCGCTGGCATGGCACCCCGTCGGCACGGCGATCGCCGCCATGTCGAGCAGGTTGACGAAGTTGGTGTAGGTGCCGAGGCTCGCGTTGAGCGCCACCGGGGCGGCGAGCATCTCGCTCACGCGATAGCTGGTCGGCGCGGTCGGCAGCAGGAGCAGGTCGATATCCGTCCACATCGCTTCCGCCATGCGGGCAAGCGCGGCCAGCCGGTACGTGCCGGTAAAGACGTCGACCGCGCTATAGGACAGCCCCTGCTCCACGATCCCGCGCACGACCGGGTGGATCGCGTCCGGCTGCCCTTTCAGGAAATCGCGGATCGCGGCGGTCCGCTCGGCGACCCACGGGCCGTCGTAGAGCAGCCGCGCCGCCTCGGCGAGCGGCGCCATGTCGATCTCGACGATCTCGGCATCCAGCCCCGCCAGCGCCGTGTCGTACAGGAACCCCGATTCGATATCGCCGAACCATGCCCGCTGCTCAACGCGCGGCACGCCGATCCGCCGGGTCGCACGCGGCACGTCGGGCAACGCGCGCGAGAACACGTCGTCCACATCGAAGCCCGCGACGAGATCGTCGACCAGCGCCGCGTCGTCGACCGTGCCCGCCATCACCGTGATGCAGTCCAGCGTGCGGCAGGCCGGGATCAGGCCACGGCTGCTCCACCGCCCCCGGCTGGGTTTCAGCCCGACGAGGTGGTTGAACGCCGCCGGGATGCGCCCCGAGCCGGCCGTGTCGGTGCCGAGCGCGAAGGCGACCAGCCCCGCCGCCACCGCCACCGCCGACCCCGAACTCGATCCGCCGCTGATCCACGCGCGGTTATAGGCGTTGCGGGGGATGCCGTAGGGGCTGCGCGTGCCGTTGATGCCGGTCGCGAACTGGTCGAGGTTGGTCTTGCCGATCACGATCGCGCCCGCCGCGACGAGCCGTTCGACCACTTCGGCGGAACGGGCCGGGGCATAAGCGAAGGCCGGGCACGCCGCCGTGGTGTCGAGGCCGGCGACGTCGATATTGTCCTTCACCGCGAAGGGCACGCCGGCCAGCGGCAGCACTTCGCCGCGCGCGACCCGTGCGTCGATCGCGGCGGCGGCGGCGCGCAGGGCCGTGGCGTCGAAGCGGGCGATCCAGACGGCATCCTGAACCGCATCGTAGCGGTCCAGCCGGGCCAGCACGTCCTCGATCACGGCGGCGGCGGATCGCCGCCCCGCTTGCACGTCCGCCGCGATGGCGCTGGCGGAGAGGCGGTCGAGCGCGGTCATGCGCGGGTCAGCGCCAGCATCGGCGCGCCGGGCGATACCGCCTGCCGCTCGGTCACGTACAGCGCGGCGACCGTGCCGGCGGCGGGGCTGGTGACAGGAAACTCCATCTTCATCGCTTCCATCACCGCAATCGTCTCCCCGGCGGCGACGGTATCGCCGACCGCCTTCATCAGCTTCCACACGCTGCCGCCGAACGGCGCCTCGACCATCTCGGCGCCATCGGGCAGCGCCACCTCGTCCGCCGCCGCCCCGCCGACCTCCTCGACGAGGCTGGCGACGCGATCGAACTCGCCGCGCGCCTCCCAGTCCGCGCGCTCGGCAGCGAAGGCCGCGTTGCGCTGCGTCTCGAACGCGGTGATCGAGCCGGCGTTCTCGTCGAGGAAGGCGCGATAGTCGGCCAGCCGGAACTCGGTCTCCTCGATCTCGATGCTGCGCCGCCCGAGCGGGAAATCGCGCCGCCATTCGGTCAGCTCGTCATGGCTGACGGGGAAGAAGCGGATCTGGTCGAAGAAGCGCAGCAGCCACGGCTTGCCGTCGACGAAGGCATCCGTCTGGCGGTGCGTGTTCCACACCTGGATGGTGCGCCCGAACAGCTGATAGCCGCCCGGTCCCTCCATGCCGTAGATGCACATATACGCCCCGCCGATGCCGACGACGTTGGGCGGCGTCCAGGTGCGCGCCGGATTGTATTTGGTGGTGACGAGGCGGTGGCGCGGATCGACCGGGGTGGCGACGGGGGCGCCGAGATAGACGTCGCCCAGACCGTACACGAGATAGCTCGCGTCGAAGATGATGCGCTGCACCTCGGCGGCATCCGCCAGCCCGTTCACCCGGCGGATGAACTCGATATTGTCCGGGCACCACGGCGCGTCGTCGCGCACGACCGCCATGTAGCGTTCGATCGTCTGGTGGATCGCAGGATCGTCCCAGCTCAGCGGCAGGTGGACGATGCGCGAGGGGATGGTGAAATCGTCCAGCTCGCCGAGCGCCGCCTCGATCGCGGTCAGCCGGTCGAGCAGCGCCGCCTCGCGCAGCGACACGCCGTCGTAATGCACCTGAAACGAGCGGATGCCGGGCACGATGTCGATGATGCCGGGCAGCGCCGTCTCGACCAGCGCGGCGGTGGCGGCATGGACGCGCAGGCGCAGTTCGAGATCGAGCGTGATCGCACCATATTCCACAAGCAGGTTGCGGTCGCCCTGCCGGCGGTACAGCACGCGCGGACGCCGCCCCTGTGCCGGCAGATCGGCAAGGATCGCCTCTTCGCGCACGGCGTCGGGCACGACGGCGGGCGGCGCGGCGCGCCCGGCGATGACCGCCTCCTCCACCGCGCTGGCGGCCTCCGCCTCGGCAAGGCTCACCTGCGCGAAACGGATGCGGTCCCCCGCCGCAAGCTGCCCGACCTGCCACAGATCCGCCGAGATGACGACGAACGGGCAGACGAAGCCGCCAAGCGACGGGCCGTCCGGGCCGAGGATGATCGGCATGTCACCGGTGAAGTCGACCGCGCCGATGGCATAGGGGTTGTCGTGGATGTTCGACGGATGCACCCCCGCCTCGCCGCCATCCTTGCGCGCCCAGCGCGGCTTCGGCCCGATCAGGCGCACGCCGGTGCGGTTGCTGTTGTAATGCACCTGCCACTCGGCCGAGAGGATCATCTCGATATCCTCGGGCGCGAAGAAGTCCGGCGCGCCGTGCGGGCCGTAGAGGACGCGCATCGTCCCCACCGGGCCGAGCGCGGGCTGGTCCACCGGGCGGGGGGCGGGCGATGCGGTACATGGCCGGTCGGCCAGATGCAGCGTGTCGCCCACGTGCAGCCGGCGACCGCCGTGGCCGCCGAACTCGCCGAGGTCGAACGTGCTGGCGCTGCCGAGATAGGCCGGTACGTCCAGCCCGCCCGCGAACAGCAGGCAGCCGCGCATCCCGCCACCGCCCACCCGGCCCAGCGCCAGCACCTGCCCCGCCGCCACGTCCACCGGCACGTTGCGGGAGACGGGTGCGCCGTCGAGTGTCGCATTAAAATTCGCGCCGGTCAGGCAGATGCGCGCGGCCGTGTTGAAGGCGAGCGTCGGGCCGGTCGCGGTGAACTCCAGCCCCGGTGCGGCGGCATCGTTGCCGAGCAGCGCATTGCCCAGCCGGAAGGCGCGCGCATCCATCGGCCCCGATGGCGGCACGCCGACATCCCACGAGCCGATCCGGCCGGGGTAATCCTGCACCGCCGTCAGCGTGCCGGCGCTGCGCACGACGATGCTGCGCGGATGATGCTCGACCGACTGGAGCGAGCCGGTGGAGACATTGCCCGAGGCGAAATCCTCGTTCCGTGCCACGTCGCGCAGCCAGCGCACGTTCGTCTCGATGCCGGCAAGCCGCGTCGCATCCAGCGCGGCCTGCAACGCCGCCACCGCCGCGTCGCGATCCTCGCCGCGCACGATCAGCTTGGCGAGCATCGGGTCGTAGAAGGGCGACACGTCCGAGCCGCCTTCGACCCACGTCTCCACCCGCGCACCGGCGGGGAAGGCGACCTCGGTCAGCCGGCCGACGGCGGGCCGGAAATCGACCGCCGGATCCTCGGCATAGAGCCGCGCCTGGATCGACCAGCCGGTGGGGGCGGGCACGGGCGCGTCGAGGAACGCGAAATCACCCCCGCCGCCGCGCACCATCCACTCGACCAGATCGATCCCGGTCACTTCCTCGGTCACGCCATGCTCCACCTGAAGCCGGGTGTTCACCTCGAGGAAGAACCAGTCCTCCCGCGCCGAATCGTAGAGGAACTCGACGGTGCCGGCCGAACGGTAGCGCGCGGCCTTGCCCAGCCGCACCGCCGCCTCGATCAGCGCCGCGCGGACATGACCGGGCAGGTTCGGCGCAGGGGCCTCCTCGATCACCTTCTGGTTGCGCCGCTGGAGCGAGCAGTCGCGCTCGCCCAGCGCCACCACGCGGCCCGCGCCGTCGCCGAAGATCTGCACCTCCACATGGCGCGCGCGCGGCACGAAGCGTTCGAGGAACAGGCTGGCGTCGCCGAAATTGCCGGCGCCCAGCCGCGCCACGGCGGCATAGCCATCGCGCACCGCCTGATCGTCCGCGCACACCCGCATGCCGATGCCGCCGCCGCCGGCGGTCGCCTTGAGCATCACCGGATAGCCGATCCGCCCCGCCGCCTCGACCGCCGCCGCCGCATCGGCGAGCAGGCCGGTGCCGGGGGCCAACGGCACGCCTTCCGCCTCCGCCAGCGCACGCGCGCTGTGCTTCAAGCCGAACGCGCGGATATTGTCGGGCGTCGGGCCGACGAAGGCGATGCCCGCCGCCTCGCACGCCTCGGCGAAATCGGCGTTCTCCGAGAGGAAGCCGTAGCCGGGGTGGATCGCATCCGCCCCCGTTTCCTTCGCGACAGCGAGGATGCGCGCGGCATCGAGGTAGCTTTCCGCCGCCGGCCCCGGCCCGATCCGCACCGCGACATCCGCCTCGAACACGTGCCGCGAGGCCTCGTCGGCATCGGAGAAGACCGCGACCGAGCGGATGCCCATCCTTTTCAGCGTGCGGATGATCCGGCAGGCGATCGCGCCCCGGTTGGCGATCAGGACCGTGCGGACGTTCATGCCGTCACGATCATGCGCACGGGCGTCGGGTTGAAGCCGTTGCACGGGTTGTTGATCTGCGGACAATTGGAAACAACCACGATCACGTCCATCTCCGCATGCAGGTCGACGGTCATGCCGGGGGCGGAAATGCCGTCGACGATGCCCAGCGCGCCGTCCGCCTCCACCGGCACGTTCATGAAGAAATTCACGTTCGACACGATGTCGCGCTTGGCGCGGCCGTCGTGCAGGTTCGCCTCGAGGAAATTGTCCACGCAGGCGTGCTGCGCCTTGGTGTGGTGGCCGTAGCGCAAGGTATTGGACTCGCACGAGCAGGCGCCGCCGATCGTGTCGTGATAGTCGACCGAGGTGGCCGCGATGGTCATCATCGCGCGGCCCTCGTTGGACAGCAGCACGCTGCCCGTCCGCAGAAAGATATTGCCCTGACGCGCGATCGTATCCTGCGCGCTGTAGCGTTCGGCATCGTCGGCGGCCGCATAGACGAGGAAATCCACCGCCTGATTGCCGTCGAGATCGACGACCCGCAGCGTCTCGCCCGCCGCCATCCGGTGCCGCCACGGCGCGCGCGCCGCCACGATCTCGTCATGGACGACCGGCCCCGGCAGGCCGGCGAGGTGCGGATCGCCCGCGTTCTGGGAGTGCGTCGTCATCGGCGGTACAGATCCTCGGTGTTGAGGAAGGCGCGCCGCCGCTCGGGCGTCGCGTTGCGGATCGGGTCGTCCTGCCCGGCGACTGGCCCGCGCCATGCGGTGGCGCGCAGCGGCGTGACGCTCCACGGCCGTTCGTCCCTCACGTGCGGGCAATTGGCGAGCACGACGATCAGGTCCATCTCGGCCCGCAGCACGAGCGCGCGGCCGGCTGCGAACGGGCCGATCTGGGGTTCCACGGCGCCATCCAGCGCGATCCGCACGCCCTTGAACAGGTTGAGGCACGGATGCACGTCGCGCCGGCCGAGGCCATGTTTCGCGGCCCCCAAAAGCAGCCGGTCGCGCGCGTTGGGGGTCTCGCCCGAATTGCTGCCGTCACCGTAGCGACGGGCGTTCGATTCCCGGTTGGATGCGCCGCAGAAGGCGTCGTGCGTGCCCGCCTCGTCCGTCTCGATGCTGGCGAGCGCACGGCCCATGTCGGACAGCAGCACGCTGCCGGTGGTGGGGTAGGCGTTCCACTGCACCTTCACCGTATCGGCGATGTTCAGCCGCTCGGCGGGCATGTCTGCGTTGAACAGCAGCAGCGAGGCGCAGGCATCGCCGCGCAGGTCGATCAGCCGCAGCCGCGTACCGCGCGCGATCCGGCGCGAGGCGTAGCCGCCCGCTGCGATCGTCTCCTCCCACAGCAGGTCTTCGGGCGCGACGCCGGCAGGCAGGTCGTCGGCGCGCGGTGGCAGCAGCGGCATCGCCTCGACGACGGTATCGCCCATCGCGCGGGCATGGGCGCGCGCGGCACCCGGATCGGCCAGACCGCTCATGCCGCCTCCCCCGCCAGGCGCCCGGCGTCCTGCTCCTGCTCGTACAACGGCGGCAGCAGCGCGGTCGTGGTGAACAACCGCAGCTGTCGCACCCCGCGCACCTTGCGCAGCGCATCGCACAGTTCCCGCAGCCGCACCGCCGGCCCCTGAACGAGCAGCACCTCCAGCGACTGGTCGTCCTCTAAGAAGACGTGCTGCGAGGAGATGACCTCCTTCAGATACTCGGCCTGCGTCTGCGCGAGCTGGTGGCGCACGCGCCCCATGTCGCCGCGATAGACCAAGGTGATGGTGCCCGCGAGCATGTCGTCCGGCCGCATCGCCTCGCCGTGATCGGCCAGCGCGTTGCGGATCAGCTCGGCGATCAGCTGGGAGCGGGACGGCAGCCCGCGCTCCTCCACCATCACGTCGAGCTGGCGAGAGAGTTCGGCGGGCAGGCTCATGCTCAGCCGCGCGAGGCTTGTGGGGGCTGCGTCTTTCACCGGATCATTTCTCACGATTATTACCTATGATGTCAATCGTAATAACGTCCGCGTCGGGTTCGGCCCCGGCGGCGGTGTCGGCGGGCAGCACGTGCGGCTTGAGCGCGAGGTCGTAGATCGCCGTCGCGCCGAAGCGGTGGGGGGCGTGCGGATCGATCCGGCGCTTGTCGAACGTCAGCAGCCGGGTGCCCAGCTTGAAGGCCTCGCCGATGTCGTGCGTCACCATCAGCACGGTCAGCCCATGCTCGCGCCACAGCCGCAGGATCAGGCGGTGCATGTCCTGCCGGATGCCGGGATCGAGCGCGCCGAACGGCTCGTCGAGCAGCAGCACGCGCGGCCGCGCGATCAGTGCCTGCGCGATCGCGAGGCGTTGCTGCATCCCGCCCGAAAGCTGCGCGGGATAGACATGAAGCGCGTCGCCCAGCCCCACCTCGGCCAGCATCGCCGCCGCTTCCTCCTCGGCGGCGCGGCGCGCGCGGCCGAACAGCCGGGCGGTGAACCGCGCACCGGCACATTCACGCGCGAACATCACGTTGCGCAGCGCGGTCAGGTGCGGGAACACCGAATAGCGCTGGAACACCACGCCCCGATCCGGCCCGCATTCCGCCACGAGCGGCCGGTCGTCCAGCAGGATGCGGCCCCGGCTTGGCGCCTCCTGCCCCAGCACGAGGCGCAGGAAGCTGCTCTTGCCGGCGCCCGACGGCCCGATGATCGAGATGAAGCTGCCCTCGGCGATGTCGAGATCGACACGCTCCAGCACGATCTTGTCGCCATATTCCAGCCACACGTTGTCGAGGGTGAGGAGCGCGCTCATCGGTCGCTCCGATGCGCCCAGGCAAAGCCGCGCCGGCTCAACTGCGCCAGCGCCACGTCCATCGCGATCGCCAGCAGCGAAATCCACGCGACATAGGGAATGATGACGTCCATCGACAGATAGCGGCGGACGAGGAAGATGCGGTAGCCCAGCCCCGCGTCCGAGGCGATCGCCTCGGCCGAGATCAGATAGACCCACGCCGGCCCGAGCGACAGCCGCAGCCCGGCGATCAGGCGCGGCATCGCCTGCGGCAGCGCCACGCGCAGCGCCAGTTGCCAGCTCGACGCGCCGAGCGTCTGCGCCTTGACGAGCTGTTCCTGCGGGATTCGCGCGACATGATCGGCCAGGTCGCGGATTAGGAAGGGCGCGACGCCGATCACGATCAGCGCCACCTTCGCGGTTTCGCCCAGCCCGAAGACGATGAACAGGATCGGCAGCAGCGCGATCGGCGGGATCACGGCGATCGCCGTCACCAGCCCGCCGAGAGTGGCGCGCGCCACCGGGAGCACCCCCAGCACCATGCCGACCAGCAACGTGGAAAGCGTGCAGATGCCGAGCGCGATGCCGAGCCGCTGGAGGCTCGCCGCCGTGTCCATCCAGAACAGCATGTTGCCGCTCAGCGGATCGACCTGCGCGATCAGGCGGTGCATCGCCGAGACCATCGCGCCCGGCGTGGGCAGCAGCTTGTCCGAGGGATTGTCCGCATGCCGCGCGGCCGACGCGAACAGATAGGTGACGAGGATCGCCAGCAGCGGGATCGCGCCGAGCAGCATGGCGCCGTTGCGGCTTGGCCTGATGTTCACCCAGCGCATGACGGCCTCCTCACAGCGTGCCGGCCGCGGCCTGCTCCATGAAGCTCGGATCGAACCGCAGCTTCACGTTGGCCGGGTCGCCCAGCGTCTTGCCGCCCGGCAGGCCGATGCCGACCGCGTCGGCGGAGGTCGCGCCCTGCCCGAACAGCCCCTTGGAGAAGCTGAAGTCGCGCACCTTGGTCATCGTGCCGGCCAGCGTCGGCGCGGTCAGCGCCGCCACTGCGTCGCGCGGGGTGCCATAGAGGTGGGTGGTGCGAAGCTGCGCGTCGAACGCCTCGGGCGTGGTGCCCGCCATTCTGGCCATCGCGGCGCGCGCGGCGGCACCTGCCGCGTCCTGCCGCTGCATCAGGCCGATCGTCTCGTACCAGATCCCGGCGAGCGCCTTGCCCAGGTTCGGGTTCGCCTTCAGCGTCGCGGTATCGATGACGAGCAGGTCGAGGATCTCGGCGGGGATCTGGTGCGAATCGAACGCCAGCTTCGCGTTCGGCAGCCTGGCCATCTCGGTCAACTGCGGGTTCCACGTCACCGCTGCGGTGGCCGCCGGATTGGCGAAGGCACCGACGATGTCGGCGTCCGACGTGTTCACCGTCTTCACGTCGCTGAGCTTCAGGCCCACCGTGGAAAGCCCGCGCGCCAGCAGGTAGTGCGACACCGACAGCTCGACCAGATAGACGGTGCGCCCCTTGATGTCGGCCAGCCCCGCCGCGTTCTTCAGCACGATCCCGTCATTGCCGTCGGAATAGTCGCCGAGGATGATCGCGCTGGTATCCTTGCCGCCGGCCGCCGGGATGGTCAGCGCGTCCATGTTTGTCACGGTCACGCCGTCCAGCTTGCCGGCGTTGTACTGGTTCACCGACTCGACATAGTCGTTGACCTGCACGAAGTTGATCTTGACGCCGTACTTGTCGGCCCATTTCTTCACGATGCCGGCCTGCTGGGCGTAGGGCCACGGCATCCAGCCGGCATAGATCGACCAGCCGATCGAGAAGTCGGTGCGCTTGGCCCCGGCCTCTTGTGCACCGCCGCTGCAACCAGCCGTAACGAGCATCAGGGAGGTCGCGATCGCGACACATGTCTTGGACAGCCAACCCGCCACGCGCACCTCCAAATATCGCATCGTCACGATGCCCAGCCCCGATATTGCTGGACCGGACGATGCACTGAATATTAAGTTTGGACAATCCGGTAATAAAATTTATAACGAGCGAATGGCCGCTGTCATTCTTTTTTGCACTGCCGCAAAGTCCGGGTCGGGCCATCGTGGCTGACGGGGCCGGCCGCGATGCCGCTACCGCCGGGGAGCGGGAGCTTCGCCGGGCCAAGGAGGCGGCCGAGGCCGCCAACGCCGCCAAGACGCGCTATCTCGTCGCCGTCAGCCACGAGATACGGTCGCCGCTGAACGCGATCTACGGTTACGCGCAACTGCTCGAACGCGACGGCGCGATCCCCCCCGCCGAGGCGGGCAGCGTGATCCGGCGGTCGGTGGAGCATCTGACCAATCTGGTCGAGGGGCTGCTCGACATCTCGCGGATCGAGAGCGGCGTGCTCCAGCTGCGGCAGGATCTCGTCCGCCTGCCCGCCCTGCTCGATCTCGTCGTCGACATGTTCCGCATGCAGGCGACCGCGAAGGGGCTGTCGCTCGACTATGTGGCGGATGGCCGCCTCCCGCCGTTCGTGCGGACCGACGAGAAGCGGCTGCGCCAGATCCTCATCAACCTGCTGTCGAACGCGATCAAATACACCCACGCGGGCGGCGTGACCGTCACTGTCCGCTATCGGAGCCAGACGGTGCTGGTGGAGGTCACCGATACCGGCATCGGCATCGCCCCGGCGGATATCGAGCGGGTGTTCGAGCCATTCGAGCGCGGCGGCGCGCCCGATGTCGCGTTGCAGCCGGGGATCGGGCTGGGGCTGGCGATCACCCGCGCGCTCGCCCGCCTGCTCGGCGGCGAGGTGACCGCATCGAGCGAGGAGGGGCGCGGCAGCCGTTTCCAGCTTCGCCTGATGCTGCCCGAGCCGATGGCCGCCCCGTCGCGTGCGCTCACCTATGCCAACGTCATCGGCTATCGCGGCGCGCGCCGCACGCTGCTCGTGATCGACGACGACCCCGCGCAGACCACCGTGTTGCGCAGCCTGCTGCGCCCGCTCGACTTCACCGTGTTCTCGGCGGCGAACGGGGCGGAGGGGATCGAGCTGGCGCGCTGCGCGCCCGATCTTGTGCTGCTGGACATCCACATGCCGGGCATGAGCGGCTGGGAGGCCGCCACGCGGCTGCGCGAGGTCTGCCCGCCCGCGACGCGCATCGTGATCGTTTCGGCCAACGCGCATGAATTCCGGGCGGGCGGCGACGGGCGCAGCAGCCACGACGCCTTCATCTCCAAGCCGGTCGAACTCGACGCGCTGCTCGACATGATCGGCCGCCAGCTCGATCTCGACTGGATCGTGGCCGACGACATGGCCGCCGCCAACGATGCGGCCGGCTCGCTCGCGCTGCCGGAGGCGGCGCGGCCGCTGCTCGCCACGTTGCGGGGTCATGTCAAAACCGGCCGCGTCCGCGCGATCGAGGCGGCGCTAAGCGACCTCGAGGCGGCCGCGCCGGCGAGCGGCGCGATCCTGGCCCGGATGCGGCGCACCCTCGATGCGTTCGATCTGCGCGCACTCGCCCGGATGATCGACGATGGCCTCTGATCCGGGGCGGGCAGGCGGCGGTGCCACGATCCTCGTCGTCGACGACACGGTGGAGTCGCTGCGCTTCCTCGCCGCCACGCTGGAACAGGCGGGCATGGTCGCGCTCGTCGCGATCGACGGTCTGGCCGCAATGGACCTGCTGGAGCACGCCCCGCCCGCCCTCGTGCTGATGGACGCGCTGATGCCGGGGCTGGACGGCTTCGACCCCCCCCGCCGCATCAAGGCGGACAGCCGCTTCCGCCACCTGCCGGTGGTCTTCATGACCGGGCTGACCGAAACCGAGCATGTCGTGCGCGGCTTCGCGGCGGGCGCGGTGGACTATGTGCCCAAGCCGATCGTCGTCGAGGAGCTGCTCGTGCGGATCGCGGTCCATCTGGCCAATGCGCGGATCGCGCAGGGCAGCCAGCTCGCGCTCGACACCGCCGGGCGCCCGTCGTTCGCGGTGGACGACGAGCTGGCGACGAGCTGGCTCACGCCGCTGGCGGCGGGGATGATCGAGCGGCTGTTTCCCGGCTGGCGCGCGCACGACGCGCATCTGCCCGCGCCGCTGGCCGACGCGATCCGCCGCCTCGTCGCGGCCGATGCGCCGGAGGGCGCGCAGGCGGCGCTGGAGGTGGGCGATACCGCGGTCAAATGCACCTTCCTGCGCCGTGCCGCCGGCGGCGACCGGCTGTTCCGCCTGACCGAGAACCGCGAGGGCGATGCCGAGCGGCTGCTCGCCGCGCGTCACGGCCTCACCTCGCGCGAGGCCGAGGTGTTGTTCTGGATCAGCCGCGGCAAGCAGAACCGCGAGGTGAGCGCGATCCTCAAGATCAGCCCGCGCACCGTGAACAAGCATCTGGAACAGATCTTCGAGAAGATGGGCGTCGAGAACCGCGCATCGGCTACCGCGATCGCCGTGGGCACGTTGTCACGGTAGGTCATGGCACGAGGTAGTGACGCCGCCGGATCGGCCGTTATGCGTTGTTTGACGTAGAGTCCGCCGCCCGCGCCGCACCCCACTGTCGGCAGCTGGGATACAGCAGGAAGGAGCAGCCTTGCCACAGACCGCCCGTACCGCCGCCCCGGGCCGGGCCGAGGCGATGTTCCTGGCCGGCATCGCCGACGCCGAGGCCGGGCGGATCCGCGCCGGCATCGATCTGATCGAACAGGCGATCGCGCTCGTTCCGCGCGGGGAATATCGCGCGCAGCTCGCCCGCCTCTACACGCTCGTGCGCCGTGACGGCGATGCCGCCGCCGTACTGCGCGCCGCCGAAGCCGCCCTGCCCGGCGATGCGCTCGGCCGCGACACGATGGGGTGCGTCTATGCCCGGCTTGGCGATCACGAGGCCGCGCTGGCCCACTTCCTCTCGGCGACCACGCTCGCGCCGGACGACGGCCGTTTCCGCTATAATCTGGCGGCGACGCTCAGCTTCCTCGGTCGCACGGACGAGGCGGCGGCGGCGCTGGAGGCCATCCTCGCCGACGCACCCGACGATGCGCGCGCGCACCACCTGCTCGCGGGGCTGCGCAGGCAGACGGCGGCGGATAATCATGTCGAGCGGCTGCGCGCCGTGCATGATCGCGCACCACCCGGCCGCGCGCGACTGCTGACCGGCTACGCACTGGTCAAGGAACTGGAGGACGTGGACCAGCCGGACGAGGCGTTCGCCCGGCTCGCCGCCGTCAACGCCGCGCATCGCGCGTCGCTCGCCTATGATTTCGCGCGCGATGCCGCACTGTTCGACGGCATGGAGGCGGCGTGGCCGGCGATGGCGCGCGCGCCCATGGGCACGCCGCCCGCCGACGCGCCGATCCTCGTCATCGGCATGCCGCGCACCGGCACCACGCTCGTCGACCGCATCCTCGCCTCGCATCCGGCGGTGGAGAGCGTGGGCGAACTTCAGGCACTGCCGCTCGCGGTCAAGGCGGCGGCGGGCACGCGCAGCCGCACCGTGCTCGATCCGGAGACGATCGTCGCCGCCACGCGCGCCGATGCCGCCGCGATCGGGCGCGACTATCTCGCCCGCGCCGCGCACCACCGGCGTGCGACGGCCGGTCGTTTCGTCGACAAGTTTCCCGGCAATTTCCTGTACGCGGGCATCGCCGCGCGGGCGCTGCCGAACGCCGCGATCGTGTGCCTGCGCCGCAGCCCGATGGACACCGTGCTCGCCAATTTCCGCAACCTGTTCGCGATCGGCTCGCGTTATTACGATTACAGCTACGACCTGCTCGACATCGCGCGATATTATCACCGCTTCGACCGGATGATGGCCTTCTGGCGGACGGCGCTGCCGGGCCGTATTCTCGAACTGCGCTACGAGGCGCTGGTGGCGGATCAGGAGGGGCAGACGCGCGCACTGCTCGCCCACTGCGGGCTGGACTGGTCGGATCGCTGCCTCGATTTTCACACCAATGCCGGCGCGGTCTCCACGCCCAGCGCCGCGCAGGTGCGTCGGCCGATCTACGGCAGCTCGGTCGCCCGGTGGAAACGGCACGCCGCCGCCCTCGAACCCGTGCGCGCCTTCTTCGAGGCTCACGGGATCGCGGCGGACTGACCCCCCGCTACGTCAAACGACCCATGGCGAGGCCGGCCGTCGCGGGCGAGCCATGACGCCATGAACATCTCTCCGCGAATGATGCTGCCCCTCGTCGCACTGGCGGCCATGGCAGCGCCGGCGATGGCACAGCCCGCCCCGTCCACTCGCCTCGTTTCCCGCGACGGGGGCGACCGCCTGCTCGTCCGCGGCCACCGCGCGTCGCCCCAGGCCGCCGTCCGCATCAACGGCCGCCCGGTCGAGGTGAGCGGCGGCACCGCGTGGCGCATCGAACTGCCGGTCGCGACAGTGCGCGAATGGTCCGCCGGCAACGCGCGGGCGTTGCACGTCACCGTCGGCGCGTACGACGCGGCCGGTGGGGACGTCGCCACGGTGCGGCTGCCCATCGGCATGCTCGCGCGCGATATCGAACTTGCCTCGCTCGTCGTGCGCGCGCGATAAGCCGGCCATCAGCATGGAGACCTGACCGGACGCCCCCTCCTCCTGCCTCCCCCGACGCGATCGGCATGCCGGCGCGGCCCGGTTGCACGTTCGCTTTACGCAATTGTCGCGGGCCTTCCGTGCGCCTAAATGCACGCCTCCCGCCCGATGAGAGGCGGGGATTGCAGGAGAAGGCCATGAAGATCGCCATTGCGGCCCTTGCCGCCGTCACGCTCGGGTCCGCAGCGTTCGCGGGCACCGTCGCCAATCCCTTCGCCAAGGACAGCGCCACGCTGACGCTGAAGGGCCTCGACCTCGCCAGCGCGGACGGGCAGCAGCGCCTCGCGGTACGCGTCGATCAGGCCGCCCGTGCGGTCTGCGGCGAGAACCTCGCCAACATCCATATCGACCTGGAAGCACGCGCGCGCGCCTGCCGCGCCGACGTCGCTGAGCAGGTGCGCGGCCAGATCGAAGCCCGCGTGGCGGCTGCTTCGCCGGCACGTTCGGTCCAGCTGGCCTCCGTCCGCTGAACTGACGACCCCGGCGCGGTCCCGGTCGCGCCGAATGATCTGCACCGACAAGTGATGACGGGCCGGGGTCGATCGCCCCCTGCCTACGTCATTCGGCCACCTGCCCCCATGATGCCATCGACCTAGACCGTCGGGCATGATGGAGGCGGGCATGGTTTCGGCATACACCGTATCGGCGGACGATGAGGATCGCGGGGCTTCCGACCGGATTGCCTCGGCCCCGACCTTGCGGACGCGGGTAGCGGGTTATCTCCAGCCGGCGATGGTGCTCCTCGCCCTCGTTTTCTGGATGACGGCGCCGGCCGCCCTCACCAGCCAACCCTGGATGCTCGTCGTGGTGACGTCGCTCACCACGCTGTTCGTCCTGTGCCTCGAGGTGGTAAGCGAGCGCCATGCGGGCTGGCGGATGGACCGGCGCGAGTTCTTCACCGACCTGGCCTATGTCGTGCTGAACGCCACGGTGATCTCCTGGGCGTCGGCCACGCTCGCGGAGGCGCCGCTGACGGCGGCCAAGCACGCGCTGGGCATCGCGACGCCATGGGCGATGCACCTGCCCTTCCCGCTTCAGGTCGCGCTGGTCGTGTTCCTGATCGAGTTCGGCCAGTACTGGATGCATCGCCTGATGCACAACCAGTCCTTCTTCTGGTCCACCCACGCGCCGCACCACCACCTCACCCAGCTGAACGCCGCCAAGGGCGCGGTCGGCAACCCGATCGAGCTGCTGCTCATCAGCCTCAGCGTGGTGGCGTTGTTCGATGTGCCGCTGCCCGCGCTGTTCTGCGGACTGAGCATCCTGAACATCATCTCGACGTTCGCCCATGCCAACACGCGGTTCGATCCGCCGGCGTGGTATGCGTTCTTCTTCACGACCATTCGCAACCACAGCCTGCACCACTCGACCGGCTATGAGGAAACGCGCTGCAACTACGGCAATTCGCTGATCCTGCTCGACCGGCTGTTCGGCACCTACCGGGACGGCGAATCCGCGATCGTCGGGCAGGACGAACGGCGCCGGCTGAGCATCGCCGAACAGATGCTGTTTCCGTTCCAGCCCGCGATCGACAGGGTTCGCGAACGGCGGGCGCAGGCCCGCGCCGACCTCGCCTCCCCGCCCGCCGACCGGCCGCCCACCGCGCTGGCGCAGGCGACCGACGCATGATTTCCAAGGAGCAGCGCCACGTGACCATCGGCTTCCGTTCTTCCTCTGCCACGCTGCGCGCGGCCTGATCGCGATGCTTCTCGGCATGGGCATCGCCGCCCTCATGGCCGCCGCCGCACCGGCCTCGCCGCCGCCGCCCGCCATCGAGGAACAGACGCTCGACGTCCCCGGCTTCGCGGATTTTCTCGCGGTGGACGGCGACGGCGTCTGGGCGACCAACAAGGGCCGCGTCGAGCGATGGTCGCGCAAGGGCAGGCTCGCCGCCGTGCCGATGGCGGGGCCGTGCGGCGCGATGGCGGTGGCGGCGGGATCGCTGTGGGTTGCCGACTGCAAGGACGCCACCGTCGTCAGGATCGACCTTGCGACGGCCAAAGTCGCGGCGCGGATCCCCACCGGCATCGCCAATCCCAAGGGCGAGACGAACGTCGTCTTCGGCGCGGGATCGATCTGGGTGCCGAGCGACGATGCCGGCGGCATCGCGCGAATCGACCCGAAGACGAACCGTGTCGTCGGGACCGTCAGGGTCGATCCCGGCACCCATTACCTCGCGTTCGGCCTCGGCGCGCTGTGGGCGGTCAGCAGCGCCGGACGCACGCTCCAGCAGATCGACCCCGCGACGGACAAGGTCGTCCGGCGGATCGCGCTGGGCGCGCAGCCGGGCTTCCTCGTCGCGGGGGAGGGCGCCGTCTGGGTGCAGGAGCAGGGTGACGGCACCGTCGCCCGGATCGACCCGCGCAGCGGCACGGTGACCGGGCGGGTCAAGGTGGGCGCAGACCTGAAATACGGCGATATCGACGCGGGCGGCGGCAGGATCTGGCTCCGCACTACCGCCGACCAGACGATGGTGGTGATCGATCCCGCCTCGCTGAAGATCGTCGCCCGACTCGGCAAGCCCGCCGGCAGCGGCGCCCTGCGCTACGTCGGCCAAGGGGCCGGCACGGGGCTGTGGACGTCGGCGCACGACGTCCACACGCTCTCTTGGTGGCGGCTGGGCACTCCGCCCCGCTGAACGCCGCCGATCAGGCCATCACCGGGCCTGCCTGCCCGTTTTTCCACGGCGCCGTCGCGGCTGCGCGTGCGTCACCGGGCGAGCGCAACGCCGGTGCGGCGGGCGCGCGCCACCGTCCCGCCACGCGACGATCCGCCCGCTTACGTCAAACGACCCATGGCGATGCGCGCCATTTCACCAAATCGTAATAACCGGAAGCACGGCCGCAGAGCCGGGCGCACATGGAACGGATGGGCTGGGGCGGGGTGCTTATAAAATAAACGGGGGTACAGAGTGGTAACGACCTTTTCTCGCGCGGCGCTGCTCGGCGCGACGATGCTTGCCGGTGTGGCCGCGATGCCGGCCGCGGCGCAGACCACGACCGAGACGGCCGTCACGACCAGCGAGCCGGTGGGCAGCGACGAGATCGTCGTGACCGGCAGCCGCCGCTCGACGACGCTGCAGGACGCCCCGATCAACATCAACGCCGTCACCGCCGACACGCTCGCCCGCGCGCGCATCGACGATGTCCGCTCGCTCGCCGCCTTCACCCCCGGCATGACGGTGGTCGATACCGGCCCGGCCTCCACCGGCACCATCGTGCTGCGCGGGATCAACTCGGGCGACACCTCCAGCGACGGCAACAACGCGAACAACACCATCGGCGTCTATCTCGGCGAGGTGCCGCTCTACCTCGATTTCAAGCTGATCGACATCGCGCGCGTCGAGGTGCTGCAGGGGCCGCAGGGCACGCTCTACGGGCTGGGCACGCTGGCGGGCGCTGTCCGCTACATCCCGAACCGGCCGACCACCGATCGCTTCTCCATCGACGTGCACGGCCGCGGCTACGCGCAGTCGCACAGCGAGAACCCCGGCGGGGTCGGCGATGTCGCGATCAACGTGCCGATCCTGGAAGATCACATCGCCTTCCGCACCTCGACCGGCTACTACCGCAACGCCGGCTTCATCGATTACAACAACATCCTGCAACAGCCCGGCGTCTCCGATCCCCAGCCGGTGCGCAGCGCCGACGCGAACGCCGCCTCGCTCGGCACCGCCGCGCAGCAGGCCGCCAACTTCCGCCGCGAGAAGGATCTCAACTACGAGCGCACCTTCACCACCCGCAACCAGCTGCTGCTCGAATACAACCCGGACCTGAAGCTCTACCTGACCTATGCCCACCAGCAGACCAAGACGGGCGGACGGCAGGCGAACATCGCCGGCGTGCTCGGCACCGGCCGCTACGAGGCCCCGTTCCGCTACGAGGAACCGTACCGGCGCAACGCGAACCTCTACGCCGCCGAGCTGAACGTGAACGTGTTCGATTTCGCCCAGCTCGTCAGCACCACGGCCTATACCGAGCAGAAGAACCGCGACGTCGGCGACAACACCGATCTGCTGCTCGACCTCGACTACGGCTACGAGGCGTTTCCGGAATTCTCTTCGTTCGCCAACAACCAGCAGCGCTACAAGCAGTTCAACGAGGAGATCCGCCTCGTTTCCAGCCATGGCGGGCCGTTCAACTGGGTGCTCGGCGGCTTCTACAACCGCCAGAAATTCCACAGCGACCGGCAGGAATATGTGCCGGGCTTCGCCGGGTTCGCCGGCGTCAACCGGCCCGACGACCTCGAATATATCTCGTTCGTCGATACCAAGACGACCGAGAAGGCGGTCTACGGCGAGGGCACGCTGCACATCACCGAGGCATGGCAGGTCACCGGCGGCCTGCGCTATTACAAGTATGACGCCGAGGCGCGCGGCGGATCGGATTTGCCGCTGCTGTCCGGCGGCCTGCGCCGCACCCCCTTCCCGCTGATCCAGTTCGCGCCGGAACGCATCGCCTCGCCCGATCCGGTGAGCGCCGACGGTTTCGTGTGGAAGGCGAACACGTCGTACAAGTTCAGCAACGACCTGCTCGTCTACGGCACCTACAGCACCGGCTACCGCGTCGGCGGCGTCAACCGCGTGCCCGCCTGCACCCCTTCGGACTATGCCGCGATCGCCGCCGGCAGCCAGGCGCTGTGCGCCTTGCCCGACGAGATCACGTTCAGCCCGGACAAGACGCGCAACATGGAAGTGGGCGTGCGCGCCGCGCTGTTCGACAAGCGCATCCAGTTCACGCTCGCCGGCTTCCGCGTCAACTGGAACGGCATCCAGGTGCCCAGCACCACGATCAACGGCGCGATCGGGATCACCAAGAACGGCAGCAAGGCCCGCTCGCAGGGGATCGAGTTCAGCACCACGGTAAGGGTCACGCCCGAATTCGTCGTGCAGGGCACCTATTCCTACGTCGATGCCAAGCTGACCCGGCGCGCGCCCGCCCTCGTCGTCGTGCAGGATCCCGGCCCCGGCTTCGACACCAACCTGTTCGACGGCGAACCCGGTGACCGCCTGCCCGGCTCGACCAAGAATTCGGGCAGCATCCAGGGCACCTATACCCACCCGCTCGGCGACGGCCGCAGCATCGAGGCGAACTGGGCGACCACCTACACCGGCAGCGTCTTCTCGCGCGTCGGCCTGCGCGGGTTCGGCACCCGCATCCCGAGCTACGTCATGCACCGGGCGGCGGTAACCTACCGCACCGATGCCTTCGATGTCGGCCTGTTCGCGGACAACATCTTCGACAAATATGCGGTGACGTCGGTGGGCAACGACCGCAGCTCGCTCAACCGCGTGCGCGACGCCTTCGGCAGCGTCGCGGGGCAAGGCGTGGTCGAGCGTTTCTACGCCCAGTCCGTGCTGACGCCCCGGCGCGTGGGTGTGGAGTTCCGCTATCATTATTGAGGGAGGACCGCGCATGCATCCGGTTGCCCGTCTCCGGGGCCGCGCGGGGGCGATCGGGAAACCGCTCGTCGCCGCCGGCGCCGCCCTCCTGCTGGCCGCCGCCGCACCGCCGTTCCAGCCGCCGCCCTTCACACCCTGGATCGACGGCACCACGGCGAGCGAGCCGGCGATGCAGGTCCAGCGCATCGACGCGGATACGTTTGTCATCCGCCAGTCCGTGCGGACGAATTTCGAGGCGCCGTTCCTCTACCTCCTGTTCGGCGATCGGGAGGCGCTGTTGCTGGACAGCGGCGCGGGCGGCCTGAAGGTCCGGCCGACGATCGACCGCCTGATCGCCGAATGGCGGGCTGCGCATCGCGACCGTCCGGTTCGCCTCGTCGTCGCGCATTCGCACAGCCACGGCGATCATCACGCCGGTGACACCGAATTCGGCGACCGCCCGGATACCCGCGTGATCGGCCTTACCCCGGAGGCGGTCGCGACGGCGTTCCACGTCGCCGACTGGCCGCGCGGCCTCGGCCGGATCGATCTGGGCGGGCGCGTGCTCGACATCATTCCCACGCCGGGCCACGAGCCGGCGCACATCATGGTCTACGATGCACGGACGCGGCTGCTGTTCTCGGGCGACATGCTCTATCCCGGCCGGCTGTACGTGCCGGTCGACCGCTTTGCGGCGTTTCGCGACAGCGCGGACCGGCTCGCCGCCTTTGCCGGGCAGCACCCGATCCGCGCGCTGCTGGGCGCGCATATCGAGATGACGACCACCCCCGGCCGCGATTATCCGATGGAGGCGGCCACCCATCCGCTGGAACATGCGCTGCCGCTGCCGCCTGCCGCGATCGGGGAATTACAGAAGGCGGTCCATGCGGCGGGGGCGAACCCCGTCGTCGACCGGCACGCCGACTTCATCCTTTACCCCCGGCCGGCGAGCTAGGTCAGCCCCGCCTCAGGCCGGGGCGAGGATGCCGGCGAGGATCGTCAACCCGCCCAGCCCCAGCGACAGCGGCACCCGCAGCCGCATCCATCCCGCCGGCGCCTCACCGGCGGTGGCGAGCCGGCGATCGACCAGCAGCGTGAGCAGGATCGCGCTGCCCAGCAGCACCAGCGTCCAGCGGAGGCCGAGCGGGGCGGCGGCGCCCACCAGACCCGCCGCCACCAGCGACGGGACCACCGCCAGCACCGCCAGCCCGCCCTGCCCGTTGCCGCGCCGCATCGCGAAGCCCCACCAGATCCCGCCGAGGAAACTGAGGATGACCGCGCCGTAGATCAACGCCGCCACCGCCGCGAGGCTGGCGACGAGCCCGCCGTTCCAGCCGCCCGCCGCCGTGCCGAGCGCCACCGTCACCACGGCGGCGGCCTGCGGCAACAGCCCGGCGAAGCCCAGCGCGCGAGTGATCGGCTGCACGGCGAAAGGAAAGGATGCGGAGGACGGTTCGGTCATGCAGGATCAAAGCCTCCGCCCGCGTGCGCGTTCCATCGCATCCATCCGCCGCGTTCATTTCGCCCGCCGACGATGGGACCTTAATCGCCGGGGTTCGTTCAAGGGGCTTCCCACAGGAGCGACCTCATGAGCGATACCAACGACATTTCCGTGCTGAACGGCCTCATCAAGACCACCCTCGACAGCATGAAGGGCTATGAGGACGCCGCCAAGGATGCCGAGAGCACCCAGTTCGCGACGCTCTTCGCCGATTTCGCGCGTGATCGCAGCCAGGTCGCGACCGACCTGCAGGCGCAGGTCCGTACCCTGGGCGGAGAGCCGGAAACCGACTCCAGCCTGCTGGCAGCGGCGCACCGCACGTTCATGGATCTGAAGCAGGCGATCACCGGCAAGGACGACAAGGCGATCATCCAGGAGGTCGAGCGCGGCGAGGATCACATCAAGGCGAAATACGAGGCCGCGCTGAAGGACGGTGGCCTTGCCCCCGCCACGACCGCCGCGATCACCAAGGGCTTCGCCTCGGTGCGCGAAGGCCATGACAAGATGAGCGCGCTGAAGCACGGCGTCGCCTGACGATATGACGGGGCGGCGAGCCAATGGCCCGCCGCCCCGTCCGTTCCCGGCATCGATCGAGGGGGACGGTAGGTCACCCATCGATCGATGCCGTTTTTTCGCTTATTTCTCGTCGAGCGCGAAGCCGATCTTCAGCATCACCTGATACCGCTCCACCTTGCCATCGGCGATGTGGCCGCGCAGTTCGGTCATCTGGAACCAGCGGAGGTTGCGGACGGACTCGGCGGTGCGCTCCACGGCGGTTTCGATCGCCTTTTCGATGCTCTCGTCGGACGTGCCGACGACTTCGATAACCTTGGCGACATGTTCAGACATTCGATCTCTCCCACCCTTTTCGCCCGACCCCTGCGGCGGGCACCAGCCAGTGAACAACCCACATGTCCGCGAAAAGTCCCGTCAGGCGGGGTCTGTTTCGCCACCGGCCAGATCGAGGTCGGCCGGCGTGTCGATATCCAGCGCCAGCCCCGGCCGCCGCACCAGCACCGCCGCCCCGCCCGACTCGGCGCTGAAGCGTGCCAGGCTGCCCGGCCCGAAGCGAAAGGCGAGCGGCCGGCCCGCCGCCACCGCCAGCGCGTTGGTGCCGCCGCCGTGGCGATCGGGTGCCAGCGCCAATCCGGTCTGCCCGGCCACCAGCAGCGCGGTCACGTCGTCGGCGGCAAGGCGGGGCAGGTCGGCATGGATCACGGCGAACGACGCATCGCCATGCGCCGTGCGCAGGCCGGCCAGCGCCTCGTTCAACCCTGCGCCCTCGTCGCGATGCCATGCCCCCGCCCAGCCATCGGGCGCGGTTTCGCACACCGGCACCACCCGCACCCCGGGCACCTGCGCGATGGTGGCGACGACATGGCCGAACATCGCCGCCGCCAGCCGGTCACGCGTCGCGCCGTCGAGCCGGGCCGCCAGCCGGGTCTTGCGCGATCCCGCCGGTTTCAGCGGCACCGCGACGATCCAGCCGTCGTCCGGCCGGTTCATCGCAAGCTGTCGGCCAGCGCCAGCGCCGCCTGCGCCACGCGGATGCGATCGGGCAGGTCGTGCATCAGCGTATCGGCGCGGGCATGGGCGATGCCGGGATCGCCGGGCGGGTCGCGCTCGTCCACCAGCAGGCCGTCGATCACCCCGGCGTAATGGCGCGCGATCGCGGTGGTATCGATCGGCAGCGCCAGTTCCGCCATCAGCTTGGCGGTCGGCCCCTTCACCGCGGTGCCCCCTACGAGCGGCGAGACCGCCACCACGGGTGCGCTCGCGTGGGACAGCGCCTCGCGAATGCCCGGCACCGCCAGCAGCGGATCGACGCTGAGGAACGGGTTGGAGGGCGCGATCAGGATCGCCCGCGTGGCCGGGTCGCCGATCGCCTCCAGCACGCCCACCGCCGGCCGCGCGGCCGCCGCCCCCTCGAACCGGATCGCCGAGACGACCGGCGCACAGCGGCGCGCGACGAAATAATCCTGGAAGGCGAGCGTGCCGGCGTCGCTCTCCAGCATGGTCGCCACCGGATCGTCGCTCATCGGCAGCACGCGGGCACCGATGCCCCACGCCCGCGCCACGTCGGCGGTGATCGCGGACAGCGGCTCGCCCGCCGCCATCCGCATGGTGCGCCATACGTGCAGCGCGAGGTCGCCGTCGCCGAGCCGGAACCAGTCCGGCCCGCCGAGCGAGGCCATCGCCGCCATGAAGCTCCACGTCTCGCCGGCGCGGCCCCAGCCCTGCGCCTGATCCGCCTTGCCCGACAATGTGTAGAGCAACGTATCGATATCGGGGGAGACGCGCAGCCCGAGGTGGGTGAAGTCGTCGCCGGTGTTGACGATCGCGGTCACGCCGTCCGCCGGCAGCGCGTGGATCAGACCGAGCACCAGCTTGGCCCCGCCGACGCCGCCGGTCAGCACCACGACGTTCCCCGGCGCATTTTCGGGCGCGCTCACCGGAACAGATCCTCATGCGGGGGCCGCACGAGCGCGGCGGCGGGTACATCGGGCGCATCCCACGCAAGGCCGCGCACCAGCGCCGCCGGGACGCCCTCGGCCCCCTCGCCGGTGGCGAGGCCGGCGGCGCTCGCGACCATGTCGGCCAGCGCCACCTGCGTCACCTCCAGCACGCGGCCGTCGCGATCCTTCTCGCCGCGCTTGTCGATCAGCGCCGGCAGCCCCGCCGCGCCGATCGCCACGTTGGTCACGCCGTAGCGCCACGGCCGGCCGAAACTGTCCGACACCACCACCGCCGGCGGCGTGGCGAAACGGGCGGCGAGCGCCTCGTGCAGCCGGGCGGCGGACGCATCGGCATCCTCCGGCAGCAGCAGCGCGCGATCCGCCGCGCCCGGGCCGAGATTGGACTGGTCGATCCCGGCGTTGGCCATCACATGCCCGCTGCGGTGGCGGGTGATGAGCACGTTGGGCACCGCCCGCACCACGTCGCTCGATTCGGCCAGCACCAGCGAGACGAGCCGGGGGTCCTTGCGGGTGGTGGCGGCCAGCGCCTCGGCCGCCGCGTCGGGCGTCACCGCATCAAGCGACACGCCGCGCCCCTCGGCCTTGGAAACGATCTTCTGCGTCACCACCAGCACGTCGTTGCGCGCGGGCACCACGCCCATCGCCTCCAACGCATCGGCCAGCAGCGCCGCCAGATCGCACCCGGGCACGATCTCGCCGACGCCCGTGATGCCGAGGATTTCGATCATGCAACGCTCTCAGTCTGGTGGATGGACCGGGCCTCCTGTGGCGCGCAGGCCCGCGCCGTCAACCCGGCAGGCCCGTTCGCCGATGCCGCCGGGCCGTTCAGGCCTTGCGCGTGCCCGTCATCGGGTAGCTGCCGAACGCGCCGACGGTGGCGGTGCCGGCCAGCGTATCGCCGGTGATCGTGGCCTGGCAGGCGATGCGGATCGGGAAGGGCATCGTCACCTCCATCGAGAAGGTCAGCGTGTCGCCCGATACCTGTCCGTCCGTTACCGGCAGCGATCCGAGCGCGCCGGTCAGGTCGCCGGTAAAGCGATCGCCGTCGCGTTTCACCGTCAGCACCATCTTCTGCTCGCCCATCGGCGAGGCGGTCGCGCAATCCCAGGCGCCGTCGATATCGGCCATCGTCATTCCCTTGTCATCAGCGGCATCGTGCCATCAGCGGCGCAAGCCGGCCTCAGCTGGCCGGCTTGACCAGTTCCACCGGCAGGCCGACCGCGTCAAGCTGCGGGCGCACCTTGGCGGCATCGCCCACCACGATCCAGATCAGCCGCGACGGATCGATCACCTTGCGCGCCGCCGCATCCAGCTGCGGCACGGTAAGCGCACGGTAGCGATCGGCCAGCTTCGCATAATAATCGTCGGGCCGGCCGTAGAGCGCGTTCTGCATGATCGCGCCGAGCAGGTCGCCCGACGTCTCGAAGCTGCCCGGCAGCGAGCGGACCGCGTTGTTGATCGTCCGCTCGCGCTCCTCGGCGGTGATACCCTGCGGGCCGAGAAACGCCTTCATGTCCGCCAGCATCGCCGTGATCGAGGCGCCGGTCTTGTCCGTCTGCACCGGGGCGGAGATGATGTACGGCACGTTCTCCTTCACCATCCGCACATAGCCGCCGACGCCGTAGGCCCAGCCCTTCTGCTCGCGCAGATCGGTGTTGAGCCGCGAGAGGAAGCCGCCGCCGAGCACCTCGTTGGCGGTGGTCAGCGCCAGCGGGTCGTCGGTGCCCTTCACCGGCAGCACCTCGCCCGCCAGGATCAGCGACTGCGGGCTTTGCGGCCGGTCGATCAGCAGGATGCGGCTCGGGCGGGCCATGCGGTCCATGGCGAACAGCTTGGCGCCCTTCGCCACCCCCGCCGCCGGCGCCCACGCGCCGAAACGCGCCTCAAGCTGCGGTTTCAACTCGGCCAGCGTGATATCCCCGGCCACGAAGATGCGGGCGTTGTCCGGCCGGAACCATGCCTGCTGGAAGGCGACCAGATCGGCCCGCGTCGCCGCCTTCACCCCCGCCTCGGTGCCCGATCCGGTGAACGGGATGCCATAAGGGTGCGCCGGCCCGTACAGCAGCGGCGGCAGCTCGCGCAGCGCGATGCTGCTCGGCTGCGTCTTTTCGCTCGCGATGCGGGCGAGCAGCTGGTTGCGGACGCGCTCCACCTCGGCGGGGGCGAACACGGGGTTGCGGATCACGTCGGCCAGCAGGTCGAGCGAGGGGGCGAGGTTCGGCTTCAGCGCGAACAGCGAGACGGTGGTGCTGTCCATCCCCGCCGACGAGCCGATGGTGGCGCCCAGCCGCTCCTGCTCCTCGGCGATGCGGATCGAATCGCGTGTCTTCGTGCCCTCGTCCAGCAGCGCCAGCGTCAGCGCCTGCGTGCCCAGCTTCGCCTTGGGATCGGCCGAGTTGCCCGCGTCGAACTGCACCGCCACCCGCACCGTGGGCACGGTGGTGCGGCGCGCCAGCACCACCTCGATCCCGTTCGACAGCGTGGTGCGCTCCACCTTCGGGAACACGAGGTCGTCGATCGGCTTCACCGGCGGCGCGCTGCGGGCCGGGCCGGCGGCCTGTTTCGGCGCGGGCGGGGGGCCCGGCGGCGTCACCCGCGCCGCCATCGAAGCGCCGGGCGCGGCCGCCCCGCCCTGCTTGGGATCGCGATAATAGCGCAGGCCGCGCGCGTTGCCGCCGCCGCCGCCCGCACTTGCCACGTCGGCGGCGCTCCGCTCGCCCGGCGCCACCACGATGCTCAACGCCGGCCGGCCCAGCCACTTGCGCGCCGCCGCCAATACGGTGGCGGGCGTGGCGGCGGCATATTCGGCCAGATCCTTGGCGTATTTCTCGGGATCGTCGGAGTAGACCGCGCCTTCCGCCAGCGTCACCGCCTTCCCGCCGAAGCCGCCGACCGATTCCAGCCCGGCGATGCGCCCGGCCACCTCCCGCGTGGCGGCGCGCGCCACCTCGTCCGCGGTGGGGCCGGTCTTGAGGAAATCGGCGATCAGCGCATCGAGCCGGGCGGAAACCACCTTGGGGTCGACGCCGGGGCGCACGTTGGCGGTGATCTCCACCAGCGACACCTTCTCCAGTTCCTGCAACGAGGCCGAGGCGCTGACGGCGGTCTTGTCCTGCCGCACCAGCGCATTGTCCAGCCGCGAGGAAGACAGGCCGCCGATGATGGTGAGCGCGATATCGAGCGGCACCGCATCGGGATCGTTGAGGCCGGGCGCCGTCCAGTTGCGATAGATCCGCGTGGTGGCGACGCGATCGTGCATCACCCGCTCCACCGGGGCCGCAAGCGTGGGTACGGCAACGGCCGGGCGCGGCGTCTCCGGCCCGCGCGGGATGCCGCCGAACCATTTCTCCACCAGCGGGCGGGCGGTGGCGGCGTCGATGTCGCCGGCCAGCACCAGCACCGCGTTGTTCGGCCCGTAATGCGCGCGGAACCAGTTCTTCACGTCCTCCAGGCTCGCGCCATCGAGATCGGCCATCGAGCCGATGGTGGAGTGGCGATACGGGTGGCCCGGCGGGAACAGCCCTTCCAGCTGGGCATATTCGACGAGGCCGTAGGGCTGGTTGTCGCCGCTGCGCTTCTCGTTCTGCACCACGCCGCGCTGGTTATCGAGCTTGGTCTTGTCGATCGCGCCGAGCAGGTGGCCCATCCGGTCCGATTCGAGGAACAGGGCAAATTCCAGCGCACCGGTCGGCACCGTCTCGAAATAGTTGGTCCGGTCGAACGAGGTGGTGCCGTTGGTGTCGGTCGCCCCCACCGTCTCCAGCGGCTTGAAGAAATCCTCGTTCGCGTTCTCCGATCCGTTGAACATCAGATGCTCGAACAGGTGGGCGAAGCCGGTCTTGTCGGCCGGCTCGTCCTTCGAGCCGATATGATACCAGACGGACAGCGCCACCACCGGCGCCTTGCGATCGGTGTGCACGATCACGCGCAGGCCGTTGGGCAAAGTGAACTGGCTGTACGGAATGGCCACCGCCTTCACCAGATCGGCAACCGGCGCGGGCTTTGTCGGCGCGGGGGCGGCCGCCAGCGAGGACGTGGCGAGCAGGCCGGCGGCCAGCGAGGCAGCGAAGGAACCGAAGATCGGACGGAACATGGGGGACTTTCCGACGGGGGGAGGCCAGAGGGCCGATGACGCATCCTAGCCCGATCCGCCGATCCGGCAACATCGTCGACCGGATCGGCCCCGCATGACGGAGAATAGACCGATGACCCGCCGCACCGCCCCCGAACTGGCCCGCGATTATCTGGGCAAGGACGCCGCCGGGCTGGCCGCCGAGGAGCGCCGCGTGCTCGACGGCATCGCCGGCCGCCAGCCGATCGCCCGGGACATGGGCGAGGAGGCGGAGATCCGTTCCACTTTTTGGGACCGGCTGGCCGACCGGGTGGCGGCGATCGGCGGATCGTGGGCGTTCATCTTCTCGTTCCTCGGCATCCTCGTCGGCTGGATGCTGCTGAACACCGGCGTGCTGCCGCGCCTCCACGATGCCGCGTTCGATCCCTATCCGTACATCTTCCTCAACCTCATGCTCTCGATGATCGCGGCGTTGCAGGCGCCCGTCATCATGATGAGCCAGAACCGGCAGGCCACGCAGGACCGGCTCGCCGCTGCCCACGACTACGAAGTGAATCTGCGCGCCGAACTGGAGATCATGCGGCTGCACGAGAAGGTGGATGCGCTGCGGATCGAGCATCTGGAGGCGCTGGCCCGCCACCAGCAGGAGGTGATCGCCCTGCTTGGAAAATAGCGACGATCGGCCTTGTGTTGCATAATAGCAACACCATATCGCGGCGGTATCCAAGGGGAGTCACATGAACCTCGAAAAATTCACCGATCGCGCCAAGGGCTTTCTCCAGTCCGCGCAGACCGTCGCCATCCGCAACAGCCACCAGCGCATCGCGCCCGAGCATCTGCTCAAGGCGCTGCTGGAGGACAAGGAGGGCATGGCGAGCGGGCTGATCCGCGCCGCCGGCGGCGACCCCGCCATCGCCCTGCGCGACACGGACGCGGCGCTGGCGAAGCACCCGGCCGTCTCGGGCGGCGGCGCGCAGCAGTCCCCCGGGCTGGACAATGATCTGGTCCGCATCCTCGATTCGGCCGAGCAGATCGCGCAGAAGGCCGGCGACAGCTTCGTCACGGTCGAGCGGCTGTTGCTCGCGCTCACGCTCGCCACCACCTCGTCCGCCGGCAAGGCACTGGCGGCGGCCGGCGTGAAGGCGGAGGCGCTGAACGGCGCGATCAACGAACTGCGGCAGGGCCGCGCCGCCGACACGGCGGGCGCCGAGGATCGCTACGACGCGCTCAAGAAGTTCGCCCGCGATCTCACGGCAGCAGCGCGCGACGGCAAGCTCGACCCCGTGATCGGCCGCGACGAGGAAATCCGCCGCACCATTCAGGTGCTCGCCCGCCGTACCAAGAACAACCCGGTGCTGATCGGCGAGCCGGGCGTCGGCAAGACGGCGATCGCCGAGGGGCTGGCGCTGCGTATCGTCAACGGCGACGTGCCGGACGGGATCAAGGACCGGCGGGTGATGGCGCTCGACATGGGCAGCCTGATCGCCGGCGCGAAATATCGCGGCGAGTTCGAGGAGCGCCTGAAGGGCGTGCTCGACGAGGTGAAGCAGGCCGCCGGCGAGATCATCCTGTTCATCGACGAGATGCATACGCTGATCGGCGCCGGCAAGGGCGAGGGGGCGATGGACGCCTCCAACCTGCTCAAGCCCGCGCTGGCACGCGGCGAGCTGCACTGCATCGGCGCCACCACGCTCGATGAATATCGCAAGCATGTGGAGAAGGACCCGGCCCTGCAACGCCGCTTCCAGCCAGTGTTCGTGTCGGAGCCGACGGTGGAGGATACCGTCTCGATCCTGCGCGGGCTGAAGGAGAAGTACGAGCTGCACCACGGCGTGCGGATCACCGATGGCGCGCTGGTGGCGGCGGCGACGCTGAGCAACCGCTATATCACCGACCGCTTCCTCCCCGACAAGGCGATCGACCTGATGGACGAGGCGGCCAGCCGGCTGCGGATGGAGGTGGAGAGCAAGCCCGAGGAGATCGAGAACCTCGACCGCCGCATCATCCAGCTCAAGATCGAACGCGAGGCGTTGCGCTGGGAAACCGACACCGCCTCGAAGGACCGGCTCGACACGCTCGAAGGCGATCTGGTGGAGCTGGAGGAACAGTCCGCCGAGCTGACCACCCGCTGGATGGGCGAGAAGGACAAGATCAATGCCGAGGCCCGGCTGAAGGAACAGCTCGATGCCGCGCGCGTCGAGGTAGAGCAGGCGCAGCGGGCCGGCGACTGGGGCCGCGCGGGCGAACTCAGCTACGGCGTGATCCCCAATCTGGAAAAGCAGCTGTCCGAGGCGGCCAACGCGGCGGCCGGCGCGATGCTGCGCGAGGAAGTGACCGCGCAGGACATCGCCGGTGTCGTCTCGCGGTGGACGGGCATCCCGGTCGATCGCATGCTGGAGGGCGAGCGCGAGAAATTGCTGGCGATGGAAGCCACCATCGGCAAGCGCGTGATCGGCCAGAAGGCGGCGATCGAGGCCGTCTCCCGCGCGGTGCGCCGGGCGCGCGCCGGGTTGCAGGATCCGAACCGGCCGCTCGGCAGCTTCCTGTTCCTCGGGCCGACCGGCGTCGGCAAGACCGAGCTGACCAAGGCGCTCGCCGGCTTCCTGTTCGACGACGACGCCGCGATGGTACGGATCGACATGAGCGAGTTCATGGAGAAGCATTCGGTCGCCCGGCTGATCGGCGCACCGCCGGGCTATGTCGGCTACGAGGAAGGCGGCGTGCTGACCGAGGCCGTCCGCCGCCGCCCCTATCAGGTGATCCTGTTCGACGAGGTAGAGAAGGCCCACGGCGACGTGTTCAACATCCTGTTGCAGGTGCTGGACGACGGCCGGCTGACCGACGGGCAGGGCCGCACGGTCGACTTCTCGAATACGCTCATCATCCTGACGAGCAACCTGGGCAGCCAGTATCTGGCCAACGTGGCGGATGGGGACGACGTGGCCACCGTGGAGCCGCAGGTGATGGAGGTGGTGCGCGCGCACTTCCGCCCGGAATTCCTCAACCGGCTGGACGAGATCATCCTGTTCCACCGGCTGGGGCAGGAGACGATGGGGCCGATCGTGGACATCCAGGTGGGCCGCGTGGGCAAGCTGCTGCGCGATCGCAAGATCACGCTCTCGCTGACCGATGGCGCGCGGACGTGGCTGGGGCGGGTCGGCTACGATCCGGTCTATGGCGCGCGGCCGCTGAAGCGGGCGGTGCAGAAATATCTGCAGGACCCGCTAGCCGACGCCATCCTGCGCGGCGACATCCACGACGGATCGCTGGTGACGGTGGACGAGGGCGACGGCGCGCTGGCGCTGGGGGTGACGGCCGGCGGGGGTTGATGGCGAACGCCATCCGCCGCCGGTCGTCCGGCAGCGGATGGCACCCGGCTATCGCTCGATCGCGTCGCGTTTCATCGGGGCGAGCTTTGCCAGCAGCCGGTTCTGCGCGCCGAACGGCACGCCCTCGTCGCGCATGGCCTTCTGGAGGTTCTCGATCAGGGCGGCGAGGTCGGCGGTCTGGAGGCCCATGTCCTTGTGGGCATCCTTCATGCTGCGGCCGGTATAGTCGCAGCCGCCGCCCAGGATGTAGCAGAACTGCTCCTTCAGCGTGCGGCGCAGGCGCACCAGATCCTGCCCCTTGAAGATGTCGCTGATGCGCGGGTCGCTCGTGTTGAGCAAAACCAGGCTGTCGACGATCCGGCCGACCCCGGCCTGCCCGTGGAACGCCTGCCACAGCGCGTCGCCCCGCACCGGCACCGCGCCGGCATTCGCATTGTCGACGACATAGGGATCGACCGGCTGTTCCCCGGCGGGCACCGGCAGGGTGGCCGCGGCGAGCGCGAGCAGGAAGGTCATGGTCAGAAACTCGTCTGGAGGGAGAGGTAGAGGCCGCGCTGGCCGGAGACGGTGGCGATGCTGCCGAGATCGGCATACGCCGCCGTCACGGCAACGTTGCGGGTGACGGCCCAGGCGGCGAACAGGTCGAAGGCGTCGTCCTCCTTGGCGAAGCCGAGGTTGTCCGGCCGGGTGCGATATTCCGCGCCCAGCAGCAGCCGGCGGGATACCAGCATCCCGGCCGATCCCTCGAACTGCGCACGGTAGCCGCCGTGCCGGTCGCCGCCGAAACCGAGTAGCCCCGTCTGGTTCGCCTTCGTCATCCGCACCGTCGCATCGACCACGAGGCTACGGTCGAGCAGCACCTTGGTCGCCGCGAGGTAGAAATCGGTGCCGCTCGCGCTTTTGGCGCCGAGCGCCCGCACCAGCCCGTCGCGATTGCCGCGCTTGTGCTGCACGCCCACCGCGATCTGCGGCAGGATGCGGTCCTGATCGTACACCGCATCGCCGACGAGCCGCAGCTTGGCCCCGTAGATATCCTGGCTGAAGGCGAAGCCACGCCCCAGCCCCAGCGTGGCGCCGGCCGCGCGCGTATCAAAGCGCTGGCGGGCATAGCTGACCTCGATCCGGTCGAACGCGCCGATCGCGGCGCCGAACGTCGTCAGGCCGAAATCGTCGAGCTGCACCTGCGTGACGTGGGCGCTGCCGCCGATGCCGTTGCGCGTCTCGTTCCCGGCGATCAGCGCCCAGGTGGCCAGCCCGCCGCCGGCCGCCCCCTCGATGGTCGTCACGCCCGTCGCCAGCAGCAGCTTGCCGCCGCCGCGCCATTCCCCCGCCCGGGCGGGAGCGGCCATGGAGAGGGGAATCAACAATCCGGCAACCAGACGGTGTGACCACATGCTATTGTTCTCATGTCTATATCGGATTGCGCGGATGCGGTATCATCGCGTGCAAACATTGGCGAGAGTGCCTCCGATACGGACTTAACCTAACTTGCTTAAACTCTTCTCAACGGCTCCGGCCTATCTTCGCGGCATGATCGACAGGCGAATCCTCGCTGCCGGGCTCGCGGCGGCTCTCTCCTCATGCCCGGCGGCGGCGACGACCGTGGACGTGATCGTGCGGGACAGCGGCGGCAATGTCGTGCCGAACGCGGTGGTGATGCTGCAGGACGGCACCCCGGCCTCGGCACGCACCGTCAAATTCCCGTGGCCGTATGTGGTGGCGCAGCAGAACATCCAGTTCACCCGTTATGTCCTGATCGTGCCGGTCGGCGCGCAGGTGAGCTTTCCCAACCGGGACAAGGTGCGGCACCACGTCTACTCCTTCTCCAAGGCCAAGCGGTTCGAGCTGAAACTGTACGGGCAGGAGGAGGCGCGCACCGTCACCTTCGACAAGCCCGGCGTGGTCGCGCTCGGCTGCAACATCCACGATCCGATGACGGCCTTCATCATGGTCGTCGATACGCGCTTCGCCGCGCGGACGGACGCCAGCGGACGGGTGAGCATCACCGGCGTGCCGGGCGGCAACGTCAACCTGCGCGTCTGGCATCCGCTCGCCCGGGCGCCGGGCGGGGAACAGGCCCAGCCCCTGTCCGTGCCGGCCAGCGGCGCGATCGCCCGCGTCGTCAGCCTGAACCTGCGATCGGCCGCGCGGGGATGACCCTGCGCTTCCGCACGCTGCGCGCGAAGCTTTCGGTGCTGTACGCCGGGCTGTTCGTGCTCGTGCTGGGGGCGCTGGCGATCGTGGGGCAGGTGCTGATCGCCAACAATGCCACGCGCGCCGTCCGCAACGAGCTTGCCGCGAGCAGCAGCGTGTTCGATCGCATCTGGGCGCTGCGCGCGCGTGCGCTGGCCGACAGCGCGGACGTGCTGGCACGCGATTTCGGCTTCCGCTCGGCCGTGGCGACGGGCGACCGGCCGACGATCGAGTCGGCGCTGGCCAACCTGCGCAAGCGCGCCGGCGTCGCGACCGTCTTCATCACGATGGAGGACGGCAGCGTGATCGGCGACGGCCCCGCCCCGCTGCGCGCGCTGGCGCGCGACGTGCCGTTCCGGATGGACGAAGCCGGCGGGGATGCCGTGGTGAGCGGCGAGGCCACCGCCGTCCGCATGATCGTCGCGCCGATCCTGGCCCCCACGCAGGTGGGCTTCGTGGTGTTCGCGATGCCGATCGACGCGGCCGATCTGCAGGCGCTGGAACGCCTGTCCTCGATCCCCCTCACCGCCGTCGTGGCGCGGCGCGACGGCGCGGGGCGGTGGACGACAGGCGACGCGCGCGATGCCGATGGCGGCGCGGCGCTGAACAGTCTCGTCTCCCACGCCCTGCGCCAGCGCCGGTCCGCCCCGGAGCCGATCCGGCTGGCGGACGAGGACGGCATCGCGCTGGCCAAGCCCCTGCCCGCGATCGCCGGCGCACCGGAGGCGGTGCTGGTGCTCAGCTATCCGATGGCCAAGGCGATGGCGCCGTTCCGCAGCCTGCAGGTGGGCATCCTCGGCGCCGGCCTGCTGGGGCTGCTGCTCGTCCTGCTCGGCAGCGTCCGCCTCGCGCGCGGCATCGCCGAGCCGATCGCGGTGCTCGACCGCGCCGCGCGCGCGCTGGAGGCCGGCGAGTTCACCAAGGTGCCGATCCAGGGACATGACGAGGTGTCGCGGCTGGCCGTGAGCTTCAACGCGATGTCCGACGGGATCGTGCTGCGCGAGAACCACATCGCGCATCTGGCCTTCCACGATTCGCTGACGGGCCTGCCGAACCGCGTGCTGTTCCGCGAGCAGCTGGATGCCGCGCTGCGCACCGCCTGCCGGCGCGGCACGCAGATGGCGTTGCTGTGCCTCGACCTCGACGGGTTCAAGGCCGTGAACGACACGCTGGGCCACCCGGTCGGCGATGCGTTGCTGCGCGAGCTTTCGGCGATCCTGGAGGCGACGGCGAACGGCGCCCTCGTCTCGCGTCTGGGCGGCGACGAGTTCGCGATCATCCTGAGCGACTATGCCGAGGGCCGCCCGCGCCTGCTGGCGCAGGCCATCCTCGACAGGGTACGCCGGCCCGTCGCGGTGGCCGGCCACCAGATCGCCACCGGCGCCAGCATCGGCATCGCGATCGGCCCGACGGACAGCGACGATCCCGATGCGCTGCTGAAGAACGCCGACCTGGCCCTGTACCGCGCCAAGCAGGACGGGCGCGGCAATTACCGCTTCTTCGAGCCGGCGCTCGATGCCGCCGCGCGCAAGCGCCGCCAGATGGAGCTGGACCTGCGCGACGCGCTCGCCAACGGCCAGCTCAGCCTCGATTTCCAGCCGATCTACAGCCTGTCCAACGATGCGATCAGCGGGCTGGAGGCGTTGCTGCGCTGGCGCCACCCCGAACAGGGGCTGATCTCCCCGGTCGAGTTCATCCCCGTCGCCGAGGATACCGGGCTGATCCAGCAGATCGGCGAATGGGTGATCCACGAGGCCTGCCGCCAGGCGATGACATGGCCCGGCACGCTGCGCGTGGCGGTGAACGTGTCGCCGCTGCAGTTCCGCAACACCGGGCTGGCCGACATCATCGTCCAGGCGCTCGCCCACAGCGGCCTGCCGCCGTCGCGGCTGGAGATCGAGATCACCGAATCGATCTTCCTTGGATCGACCGAGACGACGCTGGCCATGCTGCACCACCTGCGCGCGCTGGGTATCCGCATCGCGCTCGACGACTTCGGCACCGGCTATTCCAGCCTCAGCTATCTGCGCCGCTTTCCCTTCGACAAGATCAAGATCGACCGCAGCTTCGTCACCGACATAAACCTCACGCAGAGCGCGGCCGCCATCGTCCACGCCATCGTCGATCTCGCGCGCGCGCTCGGCATGGAGACGACGGCCGAGGGCGTGGAGGACGAGGCGCAGCTGGCCGAGCTGCGCCATCAGGGGTGCAGCAGCATCCAGGGGTTCCTGTTGAGCCGGCCGATCCACGCCGACGACGTGGTCACGATGGTGACGCGCCAGCCGGGAACGCGCCGGGCGGCCTGAGCTGGCGGTCGGCGCGTCAGGCAGCGGGTATAGATGAAGGCCGCCGTCAACGCCGTTGGGCTATTGGAAGCCGGGCTGCCGTCGATATCCTCGCCCGCGCCGCCACGCTCGGCGACACACCCGACATTTCCACATGCCGAGCGAAGTCGAGGCACGTTGCGCGACACCGCGGATACCCCCCCGGTTCCGCTCGGAGAGCGATCGCGGGTGGCGAACCGCCTCAGAACCCCAGTTCGGCCATTTCCACCACGCGCTTCTCGCGCACGCTCGTCTCGGCGGCGATACCGATCGCCACCGCGCGCAGGCCGTCCTCCGCCGTCACCGTCACCGGCCCCTCGCCCCGCACCGCCGCCGCGAAGGCGACATGCTGATAATAGGTCGCGCCGTGGTGCGATCCGGCCGCCATCGCCGCTGCATCCACCGCCACATGGGTGCGCTCCGCCGCCTTCGGCCCGCGCCAGTCGACACGGGGCGACCACACGATGTCGCCGGGCGGGATCAGCACGTCCAGCCGGGCGGTGTCGCCGGTGGCGCTGATCTCCTCCTGCGTCTCGGCTCCTTCGGCGAACATGCACAGGTCCAGCATGGCGCGCACGCCGTTGGCGAACTCGACCACGGTGTAGCTGTTGTCGATGATGTCGGGCGCGGCACCGTCGTACAGCTCGCCGCGATGGTTCACGTCGTTGCTCCCCGAGCAGTAGACCCGCACCGGCTCCGCCTGCACGATCAGCCGCATCAGGTCGAAGAAGTGGCAGCATTTCTCCACCATCGTGCCGCCGGTGTTGCGGGCGAAGCGGTTCCAGTCCCCCACCTTTTCAAGGAACGGGAAGCGGTGCTCGCGCATCGCCAGCATCCGCAGATCGCCGATGCGCCCGCCGTGCACCTGCGCGATGAATTCGGCGACGGGCGGCATGTAGCGATATTCCATGCCGGTCCAGAACGGCGCGGGCCGCCCGGCGGTACGGTCCACGATCCAGCGCGCGTCCTCCAGCGTGGTGGCGAGCGGCTTCTCGCACAGGATCGCCACGTCGCGGTCCAGCAGCGGGGCCAGCACCGCGCGGTGGGTGAAGTTGGGTGACGCGACGACCACCGCGTCCACCTGCGCGCCCGCCGCGAACGCCTCGACCGAATCGAACCGCGCCACGCGATCCGCGCCGGCCCCCAGCGCGTCCGTCGCCCAGCCGAGCGAGGCCGGCGTCGGATCGGCGATCGCCACCAGCTCGGCATCGGGCAGGATCGCGATGTTGCGTAAGTGCTCCAGCCCCATCATGCCCGTGCCGACGATGCCGTAGCGGATCAAGTCTCCCATGCGCGTCCTCGCTGTGCCATTGAACGGCCATGACAATGCTGCCCCTCTCCTCCGAACCGCGTGCCCTGGGCAAGAGCGGATTGACCGTTTCGCCGCTTGCCTGGGGCATGTGGCGTTTTGCCGGTGACGATCCGGCCGCCGCGCGGGCGAAGATCGACGCGGCGCTGGCGATCGGCATCACGCTGTTCGACACCGCCGACATCTACGGCTTCCCCACCCCCGGGTTCGGCGAGGCGGAGGCGTTGCTTGGCCGCGTCTTCGCCGAGGACCGGTCCTTGCGGGATCGCATGGTGCTGGCCACCAAGGGCGGCATCGTGCCACCGACGCCTTATGATTCCAGCGCGGCCTATCTGACCGCAGCGCTCGATGCGTCGCTGAAGCGGCTGGGGGTGGAGCAGGTGGACCTGTGGCAGATCCACCGGCCCGACATGCTCACCCACCCGCAGGAGGTGGCGGGCGCGCTCGTCCGCATGGTGGAGAGCGGCAAGGCGCGCACGGTGGGCGTCTCGAACTACACGGCCGGGCAGACGGCGGCGTTGCAGGCATGGCTGCCCTTCCCGCTCGCCAGCCACCAGCCCGAATGGTCGGCGCTGCACACGCATCCGCTGTTCGACGGGATCGCCGATCAGGCGATGGCGCGCGACATGGCGGTGCTTGCCTGGTCCCCGCTGGGCGGCGGGCGGCTGGGGAACGGAGACGGCGCGGTGGCAGCCCTGCTCGCGGCGCATGGCGAACGGCACGGCGTGTCGGCGACGGCGGCGGCCTACAGCTGGCTGATGTCGCATCCCGCGCGGCCGATCCCGATCGTCGGCACGCAGGATCCGGCGCGCATCGCGCAGGCGGTCGATGCCTTCAAGGCGCCGTGGACGCGCACCGAATGGTACGCCGTGCTGGTGGCATCGACGGGCGAGAAACTGCCATGAGCCTGTCCCCGTGCGAGGTCAGCTGGTTCTCGGCGCTGTGCGACGACGACTATGAGTTTCTCGGGCAACCCGATCCGCTGCTGCGATCCTCGTGGGCGCATTGTCGCGACATCGTGATGCAGGCGGAGAGCGGCGGGTTCGACAATATCCTGCTGCCGTCGGGCTATGCGCTGGGCATCGACACCACCGCCTTCGCCGCCGCCATCGCGCCGATGCTGCGGCGGATGCGGCTGCTGATGGCGGTGCGGATCGGCGAAAGCTGGCCGCCGCAACTGGCCCGCCAGATCGCCACGATCGACCGGATGCTCGGGGCCGATGCAGGCGGCAACGGCCGGCTGGCGATCAACATCATCTCCTCCGATCTGCCCGGGCAGGTGATGGCGAGCGGCCCGCGCTACGCCCGCACGCTGGAGGGGATGCAGATCCTGCGAACCCTGCTCAACGGCGAGCCGCTCGATCATCAGGGACAGCACTGGCAGCTGAAGCTCGATCCGCCGCGCGTGGCCACCGTCAACGGCCGCAGCCCCCTGTTCTACTTCGGCGGGCTTTCGGAGGATGCGCGCGAGGCGGCGGCGCAGGGGTGCGACGTCTATCTGATGTGGCCCGATACCATGCCGGCGGTGCGCGGTATCGTGGCCGACATGCGCGCCCGCGCCGCGCGCCACGGCCGCACGCTCCGCTTCGGCTACCGCGTGCATGTGGTGGTGCGCGAGACGGAAGCCGAGGCACGCGCCGCCGCCTCGCGGCTGCTGTCCAGGCTGGACGATGCGGCGGGCGCGGCGATCCGCGCGCAATCGCTCGACTCGCAGTCGGCCGGGGTGCGGCGGCAGGCCGAGCTGCGCGAGCGCGCGGGCAACGAGGGCTATGCCGAGGACAATCTGTGGACCGGCATCGGCCGCGCGCGATCGGGCTGCGGCGCCGCGATCGTCGGCGATCCCGATCAGGTGCTGGCCAAGCTGGCGGCGTATCGCGCGGAAGGGATCGAGGCGTTCATCCTCTCGGGCTACCCCCATGCGGCGGAGGCGGACCTGTTCGCCCGTCATGTGCTCCCGAGGCTGGATCACGCACCGCTGGCATAGAAAAACTGCGTGGTCACGGCGGGCGAACCGCCGGAGAGGGGATGGATGAAGTTCGAGGCACAGGCCGGGCGGTACGCGCGTGACGGCTTCGCCGTGTTCAAGGGCGCGCTGGCCGGGCCGCTGCTCGATCTGCTGCGCGGCGAGTGCGATGCCTTCGTGACGCGTGAGGATCGGCGGATGGACGCCGCCGGCACCGACCGGCTGGGCCTGAGCCATCGCGGCAAACGCTATTTCGCCAACGAGTGCCAGCGCCAGACGCCGGCCCTGCGCGGCATGCTGTTCAGCCCGGCGATGGCCGATATCGCCCGCGCCACACTGGGCGACACCGCTTATTTCTTCTTCGACCAGTATGTCGTGAAGGGGCCGGAAGGCGGGCTGCCGTTCGCGTGGCATCAGGATTCGGGCTATGTCGCAGGCAACGGCGGGCCCGTGGATCATGCCCCCTACCTCACCTGCTGGTGCCCGCTGGACGATGCGACCGAAGCGAACGGCACCGTCCGCGTGATCCCCGGCAGCCACCGTGCCGGCATCCGTCCGCATGTGCGCGATGCCGCGACCGGCGATCTGGCCGTGGCGACGGACGAGCCGGGCGTGATCGTACCGGCGAAGGCCGGCGATATCGTCGCCTTCTCCAGCCTGCTGCTGCACGCCACCGGCGCCAACCGCTCGGCCGCCGCGCGCCGGGTATATCTGGCGCAATATACCCCGGAGGCGATGCTGAACCCCGGCACCCGCCAGTTGCGCCGCAACGCCATCGCCTTCGTGGCCGGCGGCAGACGGGTGACGTTCGGATGAGCTTCGATCACCCTCCGATTGTGTCGAGCAGCATCGAGCGAAGTCGAGTACCGAGGGCCGGACAGGTATCTCTGCAAGCGGATTCCGGCTTCGCCCGATGCCGCTCGATACAGACGTCTGGGACCAAGGCGGATCGACATTCAGCCCCGATGGTGTGGAAACCGATGTTACATCCGTCACCCCGGCCTCGTGCCGGGGTCCACCGGGCTACGGAGGATCGGCTGAAGGCCCGGATGACAGCGTTCGTGAGGCGGTGGACCCCGGAACAGGTCCGGGGTGACGGCCATGGGCGGAGCCTCCCGGCGAATGCGATCGCCGCTGGAAACACCGCATGATCCTCCTCTCCCCCCGCCGCCGCTGGCTGCTGTTCGCGCTGGTGCTGACGGCGAACATCCTCAACCTCGTCGATCGCCAGATCATCGCGGTGCTGAAACCCGTGATCTCGGCCGATCTCGGCTGGAGCGACAATGATTACGGCAACCTCGCCGCCTGGTTCCAGGGGTCGGCGGCGCTGGCGTTTCTCTTTACCGGCTGGCTGGTCGACCGGCTGGGGGTGAAGTGGGCCAACCCGATCGGCGTGGCGGCGTGGAGCCTCGCGGCGCTGGCGCATGGCTGGGCGACGAGCATGACACAGTTCGTCGCCTGCCGGGTGGCGCTGGGGGCGACCGAGGCGATGGGCACGCCCGCCGGCGTCAAGACGATCGCGACGATCTTCCCGCCCCGGCTGCGTTCCACCGGCTTCGGCCTGTCGAACGCGGTAGGCAGCGTGGGTGCGATCGTGACGCCGCTGGCGATCCCGGCGATTGCGATCGCGTTCGGCTGGCGCGGCGCGTTCATCATCGCCGGGCTGCTGGGGCTGGCGTGGGCGGCCGTGTGGCTGCTGACGACACGCGGGCTGTCGTTCGGCGCCGAGCCGCCGGTGGCCACGCCCGATCCGGATACGCTGCCCGATGCACCGCCCGCTTACGGCCCGATCCTCACCGACCGGCGGACATGGGCGATCGCCGTCGCCAAAATTCTGTCCGATGCGACATGGTGGCTGATGCTGTTCTGGATGCCCGATTTCTTCCACCGCATGTTCGGCCTCACCGGCACCGATCTCGGCCCGCCGCTCGCCATCGCCTATGGCGGCGCGGCGGTGGGATCGCTGGTGGCGGGCATGGCGGCCAGCCGGCTGCTGGCGGCGGGGTGGAGCGTCAACCGTGTCCGCAAGTCGGCGATGCTGGTGTCCGCGCTGATGGTGCTGCCGGTGCCGCTGGCGCTGTCCTCCGGCAGCTACGGCATGGCGGTGGGGCTGCTGGCGCTGGCGCTGGCCGGGCATCAGGGTTTTTCCACCAACCTGTTCGGCCTGATCGCGGATGTATCGCCGCGCGCCAAGGTGGGGCGCGTCACCGCGTTCGGTGCGTTCTGCGGCAATCTGGGCGGCATGGCGATCGCCAAGATCGCCGGCCTCGTGCTGGCCGCCGGGCTGGGCTACGGCCCGCTGTTCCTGTTCGCCAGCGTCTCCTATCTGCTGGCGCTCGGCTGGATCCAGCTGCTGCTGCCGCGTATCCGCCCGGTGGCGGACAATGATCCGATGGCACTGGCGGGGGCGCACTGATGGCGGATGGGGAAAGGCGCGGCGTGCTGCTGGCGGCCACCGGCGCGGGAGAGCCGCATGCGGCGATGTCGTGGCCGCTCGACGGCCCCGCCGCCGCGCCCGTGCTGGAAACGCGCAGCGCCGGGCTGGCCCTGCCCCGCCGCCCCGGTGGCAAACCGCGCAACATCGTGGTGATCCTGACCGACGATCATCGCTACGACGCGATGGGCTTCATGGGCACGCAGGATTTCGTCGAGACGCCCGTGCTGGACCGGCTGGCGCGCGAGGGGGCGTGGCTGAAGAACGCCTTCGTCACCACCGCGCTGTGTTCGCCCAGCCGCGCCACGATCTTCACCGGCCTCTACGCGCACCAGCACCGCGTGGTGGACAACAACCATCCGATCGCGCCGGGCCTCGTCTTCTACCCCGAATATCTCCAGGCCGCCGGCTACGAGACGGCGTTCATCGGCAAGTGGCACATGGGGCTGGAGGGCGACGACCCGCAGCCCGGCTTCGATCGCTGGGTCAGCTTCAAGGGGCAGGGCGATTACTGGCCCAACGGCGACGGGCTGAACGTGGACGGCGAACGCATCGAGCAGGACGGCTACCTGACCGACGTCCTCAACGATTTCGCGCTAGACTGGCTGGAGAGCCGCACGCGCGAGAAGCCGTTCATGCTGTTCCTCGCGCACAAGGCGGTGCACGCCGAATTCTACCCCGCCCCGCGCCACCTCGGCCGGTACGACGCCGCCACCTTCCGCCCGCCCGAGACGATGGCGGCGGGCGTGGAAGGGCGGCCGATGTGGGTGGAGAACCAGCGCAACAGCTGGCACGGCGTCGACTTCGCCTATCACGCCAACCTCGACATCGGCGATTACTACAAGCGGTACATGGAGACGTTCCTCTCGGTGGACGAGGGGATCGGGCGGATCATGGATCACCTCGACCAGCGGGGCGAGCTGGACGACACGCTGATCCTTTACATGGGCGACAACGGCTTCCTGTTCGGCGAGCATGGCCTGATCGACAAACGTTGCGCCTATGAGGAGTCGATGCGGATCCCGATGCTGGCGCGCTGCCCGGCGCTGTTCCCAGGCGGCACCGTGGTGGAGCAGGTCGTCGCCAACCTCGACGTCGCGCCCACGCTGCTGGGGCTGGCCGGGCTGGAGCCGCCGGCGTGGATGGAGGGGCGTGACCTGCTGCCGCTGTTGCAGGGGCGGGACGTGCCGTGGCGCGAGGCCTTGCTCTACGAATATTACTGGGAACGCAATTTCCCGCAGACCCCCACCGTCCACGCGCTGCGCGAGGACCGCTGGAAATACGTCCACTACCACGGCATCTGGGACATCGACGAGCTGTACGACCTGCAGGACGACCCGCTGGAATCGCGCAACCTGATCTTCAGCCCCGGCCACGAGGCGGTGGCCGAACGGCTGAGCGCGGCGCTGTTCGCGCGGCTGGAGGCGACCGGCGGGTTGCAGATCCCGCTGTCGCGCGATGCCGGGCTGCGCAATATATTGCGCGATGCCGCCGGGCCGGGGCTGGCGCCGTTCCCGGAGGCGCTGCTCAAGATGCTCGCGCGGTAGCGAAACATCTTTACAACCAACGCAGTAGATTTAACGCGCCCCAACGGGCCAAGGGGGAACAGGACGATGACGGGGACACATGCACGGACGATGACGCTGCTGCTGGCGGGCGTCGCCTTCGTGCCCTATGCGGCGCTCGCGCAGGAAGCCGCCCCGCCCGCACCCGCAACGGCCGTGGCCCCGGAGGTCGCAGCGGCACCGGCGTCCGCAGCGGATACCGGCGAGATCGTCGTCACCGCGCGCTTCCGCACCGAATCGCTCAACAGCGTGCCGATCGCGATCACCGCGCTGCGCGGCGATTCGCTGGCCGAGAAGAACCTTAACAACCTGCAGGATATCGCCGCGATCGTGCCGACCGTGGATTTCCGCGCCGGCGCGTCGAACAAGGATCGCACGATCTTCATCCGCGGCATCGGCACGGTCACCACCTCGCCCGGCGTCGAATCCTCCGTCTCCACCGTGGTGGACGGCGTGGTGCTGGTGCGGCCGGGGCAGCAGACGCTGGATCTGGGCGAGATCGACCGGGTGGAGGTACTGCGCGGGCCGCAGGGCACGCTGTTCGGCAAGAACGCCTCGGCCGGCGTCATCAACATCGTGACGAAGGCGCCGACCGACACCGACTACGGCCATGCCGAGGCCGGCTATTACGAGGGCGGCGAATATCGCCTCAAGGCCACCGTCTCCGGCCCGATCGTGCCGGGCAAGCTCGATTACCTGCTCTCGGGCCTCGCCGGCGGGTGGAAGGGCAACGTGCGCGATCTGGCCAGCGACAGCCGGGTGAACGGGTACTTCCGGCGCGGCGTGCGCGGCAAGCTGCGCTGGACGCCGACCGAGACGCTCTCCGTCACCGCCGCCGCCGACTATCTGTACCAGCGCGACGACGTGCCGACCGGCGTGGCCGCCTCCACCGGGCGGCGGGCCTATCCCACGGGCGCATTCACCAACTCGGCCGTGCTGCCGGCCTATCTCGCCGCGCAGGGCATCACCGCCTCGCCCTCCAACCGCACGATCCGCTCCAGCTTCGTCAGCGAGGTGCGCGACAAAAATTACGGCGGTTCCGTCACCCCCGATCTGGAGCTGGGCGGCTTTACCCTCACCTCGATCACCGCCTATCGCGAGTGGAAGAACCGCCAGCATCAGGATCAGGACAATTTCGCCGAACTGGCCGACGGCCAGCCGCCGCTGGGCATCCCGCAGGGCGAGGATCGCGGCACCGTCGATTTCAACCAGTTCTCGCAGGAGCTGCGGCTGACCTCGCCGAAGGGCGGCTTCCTCGATTACGTGCTGGGCGCCTATTACCTGCGCGCCCGGACCGACGAGACGTACCGCCGCGACATCCGCCAGAACCTGGCGACGGCGAACCTGCCGGGGCGCACGGCGGTGGTGATCCCCTATTGCCTCGGCGAGGCGCTGGCCCGGCACGATTGCGGCGTGGCCGACTACGGCATCGTCTCGAAGAACTACTCGCTGTTCGGCGAGGCGAACCTGAACTTCACCCCGGCGTTCCGCGCGATCGCCGGCGGGCGGCTGATCCACGACCGGCTGAGCAGCTACCACAACCGCATCTCCACCGCGGGCTTCGCCGCCGGCTCCACGATCAACGGCGACGTGCCGGCGATCCAGCCGAACCACAGCAGCACGGGCAGCACCAGCCGCACCGATTTCAGCGCCCGCGCCGGCCTGCAATACGACATCACGCCGGACGTGAACGCCTACGCCACCTATTCGCGCGGCTACAAGGGGCAGGCGTACAACGTGTTCTTCAACATGCGCAGCTTCGACGAGGCGCCGCTGAAGCCGGAAACCTCGAACAGCTACGAGATCGGCTTCAAGGGCAGCGCGCTCGATCGCCGGGTCAATTTCGCGCTGGCCGGCTACATCACCAAGTTCGACAATTTCCAGGCCAATTTCAGTGATTTCGTCAACGGCGCGGTGCTGACCCGGCTCATCAACGCCGGCAAGGTCTCCACCCGCGGGGTGGAAGGCGACATCTCCGTCCGGCCGGTCGATCCGCTCGCGCTGTCGTTCGCCTTCGCCCGTACCGATGCGCGGGTGGACAGCTTCATCTGCCCGGCGGGCGCGTCGGCCAACTGCAATATCGACGGCCAGCCGCTGCCCTTCTCGCAGAAGTGGAAGCTGCACGGCGAGGGCACCTACACCGTGCCGCTGGGCGGCGATTACGGGCTGGAACTGAACACCGATTATACGTGGAAATCGAAGACCCAGTATCAACTGGATCAGCGGCCCGACACGATCCAGCCCGCCTACGGCATATGGAACGCCTCGATCGCGCTGGTCGGCAAGGGCGATGCCGGCGCGTGGCAGATCCGCGCGGTGGTGAAGAACATCGCCGACAGGAACTACTCCTCCTTTCTGCTGCAGAGCGGCGCGGGCAACGGTCTGGTCCGCTTCGTGCCGCGCGATGCCGCACGTTACTTCGGGGTGAACGTCGCGACCGATTTCTGATCTGGCAACCCCGGGGGGACATTGGCCTCCCCCCTTGACCCCCGCCCCGCGCTGAACGACAGCGACGCCGCCGGATGGGGCCGGCGAATATAGGGGGAAATTATGAGGGGAATCGGAACGTTACGCCTCGCCGGCACGATCGGCATTCTGTTGTCCGGACCGGCCGTCGCGGCGGCGGTCGACGCACCGGTGGCGGCCGCCGTTTCTTCGCCGGTCGCCGTCACGTCGCCGGCCGAGGCCGCGCCGCCCCCGCTCATCGCCACGCTGCGACCGGCACCGGCGGCGGGCGAGATGATGGTGCTGCCGGCGAACACCGAATTCCTGTTGACGCTGGACCGCGATCTCAATTCCAAGAAGATCCGGCAGGGCGAGACCTTTCCGCTCATCGTCACCAGCGACGTGATGCTCGGCGACTATGTCGTCATTCCGCGCGGCACGCCGGCGACGGGCGAAGTGACGTACCGCACCGGCAAGGGCGCGTTCGGCAAATCGGCCAAGATGGAGATCGACCTGCGCTCGATCGACCTGAGCGGCCGGCACATCCCGATCCAGGGCCATTACCGCGAGGAAGGCAGCGGCAACACCGGCGCCACGGTCGGCACCGCGGTCGCCGCCGGGCCGTTCGCCGTGTTCGTGACGGGGCGCAGCGCGATCTTCCGTCAGGGTCGCGAATTGCGCGTGAAGACCAGCGAGGACATTCAGGTCGCGCTGGCCCGATAGGCATCGACGCTCGGGTGGCGCCGCATCCGATCGTGCGATCGTGCGATCGCGACGATGCTGGCCGCCGCCCCGGCCGCGCCCGCACCGGCTGTGGCGAGAGGCCGCGTCAGGCGATCTCGCTGGCCATCGCGCTCGGCGGCGGCGACATCGGCCAGGCGCTGCGCGTGGCAGCGGTGATCGACACGCATGTGCCGGCCGAAGCGTGCTGGTATCTCCATTACGTCGGTTGCGTGCCCGACCGGCGACGGCAGGGGCTGGGCAGTGACCGCCGAATGGCACGTGCCGCCCGATGGCTCACGCTTCTGGTCGCTGCGGCGGCCAGCGGGGTGCGGCGCGGTCGGCGATTGACATCGCGCCGGCTTTGCGACCACCCCGGCCAGGCTAACGATGCGATCGGGGGCATGATGATCCGGCGACTTCTTCTCTGCCTTGCGCTGCTGATCCCGATGGTCTCCGCCAGCGCCGATGAGGGTCGCCCGGGCCGCCCCGAAAACGGCCGCAAGGTGGCGCTGATCATCGCCAACGCCGGCTATGCCAACGCCACCCGGCTTGGCAACCCGCCCAACGATGCGCGGATCGTGGCGGCGGCGGCGCAGCGGGCGGGTTTCGAATCGGTCACGCTCGCCCCCGATCTCGGCCTCGTCGCCTTCCAGAACGCACTGCGGACGTTTCGCGCCAAGGCGGCCGGGGCGGCGATCGCGATGATCTATTACGCCGGCCACGGCATCGAGGGGTCGGGGAAGAACTGGCTGATCCCGGTCGATGCGAAGCTCTCGTCCGATCTCGACCTGTCGTACGAGGCGATCGAGCTGGACCGGGTGATGGAGGCGATCTCGGGCGCGCAGGTGCGGATGGTGATCCTCGATGCCTGCCGCAACAACCCGTTCGGGCGATCGTGGCGCGGCGGCACGCGTGCGGTGACGCGCGGGCTGGGCGGGGTGGAGGTGGACGACGTGCTGGTGATCTACGCCGCCGCCCCCGGGCAGACGGCGAGCGACGGGACCGGCGGCAACTCTCCCTTCGCGCTGTCGCTGTCGCGCCGGCTGGTGCAGCCTGACCTGCCGATCCAGTTGCTCGGCGGGCTGGTGCGCGACGACGTTCTCGCCTCCACCAACGGGCAGCAGCGGCCGTTCATCAGCGCCAGCATCACCGGCACGCCGGTCTATCTCGTCGCCCGCTCGCCCGGCGCCGGCGGCACGACAGCGTCCGCCCCGTCGGTCGACGGCGCCACGCTGGATGCGCTGGCCTGGCAGGGGGCGGTCGGCGCCGGCAGCCGGGAAGCGTTCGAGGAGTATCGCCGGCAATTCCCGCGCGGACGGTTCGCCGCGCTGGCCGAGCAGAACATCGCCCGCATCGGCCGCGCCAACGCGGGTGGCGGCACCGCCTCGGCCGACGCCGTCGGCCCGCCGGGCTCCAGCGGCATCGCGCCGCGCCTGCTCGTGCCGGACAGTTCGCGGCGGGCGATCGCCCGGTCCGAACTGACGGCGCTCTCCGCCGGCGAGCTGCGCATCGCCCGCAACGAGATCTATGCGCGCCACGGGCGGCTGTTCACCGCGCCCGATCTGGAACGCTATTTCAGCCGCTTCCCCTGGTATCGGCCGAAGCCCGCCGCCACGGTCGCGCTGAGCGAGGTGGAGGAGCAGAACGTGATCCTGATGCAGCAGGAGGAGGCGGCACGCGGCGGCCGGTGAGCCGCCCGGCGTCGCGGCTTGCCACCGGCGGCGGTGCCGCTATCCCCGGCCGGATGCCCGCCCCGCCCGCCATCGACCATATGGACCTGCCGGCGCTGCTGGCCGCGATCGCCTCGACCGAGCCGGCACCGGGGGCCGGCGCGGCGGGTGCCGTGGCGCTCGCTTTGGGGGTGGCCTGCGCGCGCAAGGCACTGCGGATCAGCGCGCGGCATCATCCGGCGGATGCATCGCTGCGTGCGGCGGACACGCATCTCGTCACGCTGGGCGAGGAGGCGCTGGCACAGGGACAAGGCGATGCGCGGGATTTCACTGCGTTGCTGGAAGCGATGCGGCTGCCCCATCACGATGCCGCCGGGCACGCCGCCCGCACCGCCGCGATCGACCGCGCCACGGCGGCGCTGCGCGATACGACCGAACGGCTGGTGGGGCTGTGCGACGCGGCCACGCTGCGGCTGGAGGGGGTAGCCGCCCGTGCCGAGGGGATCGTGACGGGTGACGTGGACGCGGCCCGCGCGCTGATCGCCGCGGCCCGCGCGATCCACGCCGCCAACCTCGCGGAATTGGATCAGGCGCGGGGCTGAAGGCCGGCGCGCGGGCAACAGTGGATCGGCGGCGCGATACCAGGAAACGCGCGCGAGGCGCCTCCCCCCTGACGCGCGTGCCGGATGCCGGGCCGCCCGGCATCCGGCGACCCCCGAAAGGCCCGCTTCAAGGCTGCGTCGCGACAGCCCGCCACGCGTCGATCGCCGCCCAGCCGTGCACGCCCAGCCGCCGCCAGCGCGCCTCACTCATCCCGCCGAGCGCCACCACCGGCGCCGTCGCCCGCCGCGCCAGCCGCGCCAGCCCGAGGGGGCCGAGCGTGGCGGCGCCGGGGTGCGATCGCGTGGCGAAGACGGGCGAGACGAACAGCAGGTCCGCCCCTCGCGCCGCCGCCAGTTCGCGCGCGCCGTGCACGGGCACCGTCCGGAGCAGCCGGGCAGGTGCGCGGTGCGGGGGGCGGCCGTGCGCGCCGTCCGCGCCCCACGCCAGCGCCTGTCGCGGCGGCCCGGCCAGCACCAGCACCAGCCGCCGCCGCCGCGTGATGGCGCGCACCCGGTCGAACAGCACGCGGCGGGCGGGCATAGGGGTGGCATAGTGGCGGAAGACCACGCCCGCCCCGCGCGGCAACCGTGCCAGTGCCGACCACAACGCCTCGCCCAGCCGCTCGTCCGTCATCAGCCAGCGGGTCGGCAGCGGGCGTTTCGACAGGTGTTGCACAGGCGGAGGTTGGCGGCGCTTCATGCCGCCGCCTATAGCAAGCCGCATGACCAGCCCGAACCCCGATCCCGCCGTTCCCGCCGACGACGCCGCCGGCGATCACTTGGCCACCCCGCTGGAAGGCGTGCGCGCCGCCATCGCCCGCGCCGCCGGCCTCGCCGGGCGCGGGGCGGACACGGTGGAACTGATCGCCGTCTCCAAGACCCGCACGGCGGAGGAGATCGCACCGCTGATCGCCGCCGGCCAGCGCAGCTTCGGCGAGAATCGCGTGCAGGAGGCGGAGGGCAAGTGGCCCGCCCTTCGCGCCACCACACCCGGTCTGCGGTTGCACCTTGTCGGCCAGTTGCAATCGAACAAGGCGGAGGCGGCGGTGGCGCTGTTCGACGTGATCCACGCGGTCGATCGCCCCTCGCTGGTGAAGGCGCTGGCCGCCGCGATCGCGAAGACGGGGCGGACGCCGGAATGCTTCGTGCAGGTGAACATCGGCGAGGAAGCGCAGAAGGGCGGCTGCGCGATATCCGACCTGCCCGGCCTGCTCGATACCGCGCGCGACGCCGGCCTGCCGATCGCCGGGCTGATGGCGGTGCCACCCGCCGATACCGAGGCCGCCCCTTATTTCGCGCTGCTGGCCAAGCTGGCGCGCGACCATGCCCTGCCCGGCCTCAGCATGGGCATGTCCGGCGATTACGAGACGGCGGTGATGCTTGGCGCCACCTGCGTGCGGGTGGGCACCGCGCTGTTCGGCGACCGGGCGTGAGCCTGGCCATCGGGCGGGAGGCACGGGCGTGAGCCGCTGGTCGTGGATCCTGAAACGGATCATCCAGCAGATCTGGTTCCGCGCGGCGCTCCTCAGCCTGCTCAGCGTGGCGCTGGCGGTGCTGGTGGGCGTCATCACGCCATACCTGCCCTACAGGTTCGGCGGCGAGCTGGGGCAGGATGCGGTCGGCACCATCCTCGGTATCATGGCATCGAGCATGCTGGCGGTGACGACCTTCTCGCTCACCGCGATGGTAAGCGCCTATTCCTCGGCCACCCAGCTCGCCACGCCGCGCGCCACGCAATTGCTCATCAGCGATCCCACCTCGCAGAATGCGCTGTCCACGTTCCTCGGCGCGTTCGTCTTCTCGATCGTCGGTATCATCGGCTTGCAGACCAGCGCCTACGGACACGACGGACGGGTGATCCTGTTCGGCGCGACGGTGCTGATCGTGGTGCTGGTGGTCGTCACGCTGCTGCGCTGGATCGGCCACATCACCGCCTTCGGCCGCATGGCCGACGTGATCGACCGGGTGGAGGATGCCGCCAGCCGCGCGATGGCGGCCTTCGCCGCGTCACCGTATCTCGACGGGCGGTCGGCGGTGACGATCCCGGACAGCGCGGTTGCGTTGCGCGCGGAGACGACCGGCTATGTCAGCCACGTCGATGTCGCCACACTCGGGCGGATCGCAGATCGGGCCGGCTGGACGGTGCATGTCACCGCGCTGCCCGGTGCGCTGGTGCATCCCGCGCGCGACCTGATGCGGATCGAAGGCGCGCCCGATGACACGCAGCGCGCCGCGCTGATTGCCGCCTTCACGATCGAGCGGCATCGCAATTTCGATCAGGATCCCCGGCTTGGCCTGATCGCACTGTCCGAGATCGCCAGTCGCGCTCTTTCGCCGGCGGTCAACGACCCGGGCACCGCGATCGAGGTGCTGAACGCCCTGCTGCGCGTGCTGCTCTGCCTGCCCGCCGACGTGCCCGACGCGGCCGAGGCGGCATCACGCCTCCCCGTTCACCTGCCCCGCCCTACCGTGGAGGAGATGCTGACCGACGCCTTCCGCCCGATCCTGCGCGACGGCGCCCAGGAAATCGAGGTGACGATCCGGCTGACCGCCACGCTGGCCGCGCTCCATGAAGCGCTGCCGGATGCACGCGCGCCGATCCGCGCGCTGGCCGATCACACCGCCGTTCGGGCACGGCGGGTGATGGACGATCCCGACGATCTGGCCGCGTTCGAGCAGGCGCACGACAAGGCGTGGCCGGCGGGCGCCTGAACGGCGTCCGGGGCTAGACCCGCTCCTTGGTCGCGGTGAAGCGGATCGCCGGGTTGCGCTGGCTCACATAGCCCAGTTCCCAGTCGTCCTTGGCCATGAACACCGGCTCGCCATCATGGTCGCTCGCCATCGCGCCGCGATGGTCGGCGGCGAAGCCCTTCATCACGACCGCGTCGTCGGAGGCGATCCAGCGCGCGGTCTGGTAAGGGGACGGCTCCAGCCGGGCATCCACCTTATACTCATGTTCCAACCGCGAGATCAGCACCTCAAGCTGCAACTGCCCGACCACGCCGACGATCATCGCCGCCCCCAGCGACGGGCGGAACACCTGCACCACGCCCTCCTGCGAAAGATCGTCGAGCGCCTTGTTGAGCTGCTTGGTCTTGGTCGGATCGACCAGTTGCACGCGGCGCAGAATCTCCGGCGCGAAATTGGGCAGGCCGGTGAAGGTGATGCCGGTGCCCTCGCTCAGCGTGTCGCCCACCCGCAGCGTGCCGTGGTTGGGGATGCCGATGATGTCGCCCGGCCACGCCTCGTCCGCCACCTCGCGGCTCTGCGCGAAGAACAGGATCGGGCTGTGCACCGCGATCGGCTTGCCCGTGCCCGACTGGTTCAGCTTCATCCCCCGACGGAACCTGCCCGAGCACAGCCGCATGAACGCCACGCGGTCGCGGTGCTGCGGGTTCATGTTCGCCTGCATCTTGAAGATGAACCCGCTGACGAGCGGCGAATCGGGATCGACCGGCGCCGGGCTGGCCGGCTGCGGACGGGGGCTGGGGGCCAGATCGCGCAGCGCGTCGATCAACTCGGCCACGCCGAAATCCTTGAGCGCGGATCCGAAATACACCGGCGTCAGGTCGCCGTTGCGGTATTTCACGGGATCGAAGCCGGCATAGCCGCCCACCGCCAGCTCCGCCTCCTCGCGCAGCTTTTCCAGCGCCGGCCCGGACACCAGCGAATCGAGGCGCGGGTCGTCCAGCCCGTCCACCGGCTCGACATGGCCGGAGAAACGGCGCTCGGCATCGGGCAGCAGCAGCCGGTGCCCGCGCAGGTCGTACAGCCCCTCGAACAGCCCGCCCATGCCGACCGGCCATTCCATCGGGCAGACGTCCAGTTGCAACTGGTCGGCGATCTCGTCGAGCAGCTCGAAGGTGTCGCGCCCCTCGCGGTCGATCTTGTTGACGAAGGTGATGATCGGCACCGAGCGCAGCCGGCACACCTCGAACAGCTTGCGTGTCTGCGGCTCGATGCCCTTGGCCGCGTCGATCACCATCACCGCCGAATCGACCGCCGTCAGCGTGCGATAGGTATCCTCGCTGAAATCCTCATGGCCCGGCGTGTCGAGCAGGTTGAAGGTGATGTCGTCATAATCGAATGTCATCACCGAGGACGTGACCGAGATGCCGCGCTGCTGCTCGATCTTCATCCAGTCCGATCGCGCGCGCCGCGCGGCCCCACGCGCCTTCACCTCGCCCGCCATGTGGATCGCGCCGCCGGCGATCAGCAGCTTCTCGGTCAGCGTGGTCTTGCCGGCGTCGGGGTGCGAGATGATCGCGAAGGTGCGCCGGTCTGGGCGCCCGGTCGGACGGTCGGTGGCGCTATCGGGGGCGCGGTCGGTCATGGATGAAGTCCGGGAGCAAAAGGGATCGTGCGGCGCGATAGCGATTCGGCCGGCGGATTGCCACCCGAGCGCGTGCCCCGCCCCTTCAGCCCAGCAGCAGCGCGCGCCGATTGAGGTGATGACCCAGCGCCACCAGCCCGACGCCGACGATCGTCAGCCCCGTCTCGCCGATGCCATGCTCCACGGTGAGCGCAGCGCCCATCAGCGCCAGCCCGCACACGCCGACCAGCGCCGGCAGCGTCGCGCGGTGCCGCAGCCAGCCCCGCCCCAGCGCGATGGCGGCAAGCCCCATCGCCAGCGCCAGCCCGACCTCGTGGATCATCGGGTGCAGCAGCAGCCCGCCGGCCGATGCCAGCAGGGTGAGCAGCACCGCGCTGGCAAGGCAGTGGACGAGGCACAGGCCGGACAGGCCGATCGCCACGCGATCGAGCCACGACTTGTCCCGCCGGCGTGTGATGATCTTGGCCTCGGCCACCGTCCGCTCCTTCGTTGCCCCGGCTCTGCCACTACGGAAGCGAAGATACAACATATCATTCGCACGCCGGTTGCATCGCCGATGCTGCGGCCCGCATTTGCGCGACGGCGGTGGAGGGCGTAATCGCGCGCCATGTCGCTTGCCCGCCCCGCCGCTTCTTCGCCACGCCCCCGCGCCATCGCCCGCTGGCTGCTGGTCGTTGCCCTGATGGTGTTCATGATGGTCGTCGTCGGCGGCATCACCCGGCTGACCGAATCGGGCCTGTCGATGACCCGGTGGGAGCCGATCGCCGGCACCGTGCCGCCGCTGAACGAGGCGCAATGGCAGGCCGAGTTCGATGGCTACAAGGCGACGCCCGAATATCGCAAGATCAACCGGGGCATGTCGCTGGGCGAGTTCAAGGGCATCTTCTTCTGGGAATATCTGCACCGGCTGATCGGGCGGACGATCGGCATGGTCTTCGCCCTGCCCCTGCTGTGGTTCTGGTGGCGGCGCGCGATCCCGGCGGGCTACGGCCGGCGCCTGCTGCCGTTGCTCGCGCTCGGCGGATTGCAGGGCGCGATCGGCTGGTGGATGGTCACCTCCGGGCTGGTCGACCGGCCGGACGTGAGCCACCTGCGCCTCGCCACGCACCTGATGGCGGCGCTGTTCATCTATGCCGGGCTGATCTGGACCGCGCTGGACCTGTTCGCCCTTGCGCGCGATTCCACGGCACGGCCGGCGCGGCTGCCGGGAATCGGCATCCTCGCGCTGGCGCTGCTGGCCGTACAGATCATGCTCGGCGCGTTCACCGCCGGGCTGGATGCGGGCTATGCCTATTCCAGCTGGCCGCTGATGGGCGACACGCTGTTCCCGGCCGGCGGCTGGAACGCAGCCGCCTCCGCGCTCGCCAACCTCGTGAGCAATCCGATCGTGGTGCAGTTCGTCCATCGCTGGTTCGCGTGGGTCGCGGCGGCGGGCGTGCTGCTGCTGGCCTATCGCGCCCGCCAGGCGGGAGCGACCGGCGCCGCCCATGCGATCAGCACGGCGGTGGCGCTCCAGATCGCGCTTGGCATCGCCACGCTGCTGAGCGGGGTCGCGATTCCGATCGCGGTGGCGCACCAGGCGACGGCGGCACTGCTGCTGGCGGGCGTGATCGCCGCCAGCCATCGGCTCGGCCACATGGCCAAAAGCGTCGCGGTATCTTGATACCTCTCGCGAAAAGCCCGGTTTTGCTTGACTATCCGGGCCTCCGCCGCCATTAGCGCCCCGTCAGCGCCGCCCCTCGGGGTGGCGCGCTTTCGTTTTATCCGAGAGGTCCGCGCACATGAAAGCGCTCATGAAGACCACGAAGTCGGCGACCCCGTCGACCGTGGAAAAAAAGTGGCTCCTGATCGACGCCGAGGGTCTCGTCGTCGGCCGGGTCGCCAGCATCATCGCCAACATCCTGCGCGGCAAGCACAAGGCCAGCTTCACCCCGCACCTCGATTGCGGCGACAACGTCGTCGTCATCAATGCGGACAAGGTGCGTTTCACCGGCCGCAAGATGCAGGACAAGCGCTACTACAAGCACACCGGCTATGCCGGCGGCATCAAGGAAACCAGCCCGGCCAAGGTGCTCGAAGGCCGCTTTCCCGAGCGCGTGCTTGAAAAGGCCGTGGAGCGCATGATCCCGCGCGGCCCGCTCGGTCGTGAGCAGATGCGCAACCTGCGCCTGTTCTCCGGCACCGAGCACCTGCACGGCGCGCAGAACCCCGAGATCCTCGATATCGCGGCGATGAACCGCAAGAACAAGGTGGGCGCCTGATGTCCGATAACCGCCAGTCGCTGAGCGACCTCGCCGCGCTGACCAACGCGCCGGCCCCCGCCGCTGCCCCCGTGACCGACACCTATTCTGCCACCGACGACGCACAGGGCACCGACGAGGCACCCGCCTACGAGGCCCCGCCGCTGCCGACGATGCCGCTGCGCGAGCAGGAAATCGACGCGCAGGGCCGCGCCTATGCCACCGGCCGCCGCAAGGATGCGGTCGCCCGCGTCTGGCTGAAGCCGGGTTCGGGCAAGATCACGATCAACGGTCGCGATCAGGAAGTCTATTTCGCACGCCCCACGCTGCGCCTCGTCATCAACCAGCCGTTCGGCGTCGCCGACCGCGCGGGTCAGTATGACATCGTGTGCACGGTGAAGGGCGGCGGTCTTTCCGGTCAGGCCGGCGCGGTTAAGCACGGCATCAGCCAGGCGCTGACCCGTTACGAGCCGGTGCTGCGCGCCCCGGTGAAGGCAGCGGGCTTCCTCACGCGCGATCCGCGCGCCGTGGAGCGCAAGAAGTACGGCAAGGCGAAGGCCCGCCGCAGCTTCCAGTTCTCGAAGCGCTAAATCTTACCATCTCTTTCCGAAAAGGGCGGTTCTGCGCAGGCGGGGCCGCCCTTTTCGTTTCGGTGGCGGCCGTGCCTGCCGCACGGCCACGGGTGCTGCGTCCTGCCGAAACGCTCAGGGAGAAGACCAGCCGTCCCGCGCTGGACCTGCCAGCCCCGGCGGGCCGACGCCCGATGATCGGCGGACGGTCGATAGCCGGGCGTCGAAATCGACATCTCGCGACGAAACCTGCCCCATATTCACCCCGGACCTGTTCCGGGTCCGCGCGCCGGCAGCGTTGTGTCGAAGGCTTCGCGGCGTGTTGCTCGTTCAATAATCGCCCCCGGAACGGGCCTGGGGTGACGCATTTTCAAGGCGTCGGTCGTTACCCCGTCGGTCGATCCGGTTCAGCTTCTGGCGAGGTCACGCTGTCGCCATCTCCCGCACGCGCACATCCAGCGCACCGTTCTCGATCGTCAATTCGTTGAACGAGGGGGCGGCGGTGCGGAGCCGTTCGGAGAGCGTGCCGGCGCCGATCAGCCGCAGCGGCGTACCATCGGCGTTCCACATTACGTCGAACGGATCGTGGACGTGGCCGCTCAGCACCGCATCGGCCCCGGCCTGCGCCAGCGTGTGCAGCGCCTCGATCCCGCGCAGCGTCTCGCCATGCCCTTCGGAGGCGCCCTCGTCGGTCAGCGGGTGGTGGCAGGTGACGAGCGCCAGCCTCCCGCGCGGGCATAGCCGCAGCCGCTCGACCGCCTCGGCGAGGCTCCGCTTGCTCACCACGCCCCACGACCAGTTGAGCCGCCATTGCGCCCGTGCCGTCGTCTTCAACGGCACCAGCCACAGGCCGGGCAGATCGAGCGGCTTCTCGAACGCGCGCTCGATCCGGTCGAACCGGCGATAGGGCCAGAACATGCGGGCGATCGGGTTGTGATAGGGCAGATCGTGGTTGCCCGGCTCCACCGTCACCGGCACGCCGAGCGTGGCGAGCCATGCGCCCGCGGCCTCATATTCGGCCGAACGCGCGCGCATGGTGAGATCGCCGGTGATGACGACCGCGTCGGGCGTCTCGGCGGCGACGCGTTCGGAGAACCACGCGATCGCTTCCTCGTCCTCCCGGCCGAAGTGGAGGTCGGAGACGTGGAAGATGCGGGTGCGTGTCATCCCTCATCAAAGCCGCAGCCCCCCGCCGGTTCCGCCACGCGGCGCGGGCGACGGCGTGCCGGTCCGCACAGGCTATGATCTGAGTCACAGGATCTCGAACGAATATGTCTATAGCGGATCTTGCGTCGCGGCAGGCGGCGGGGTCACGGCCCCGCCGGTCACCCTATGCCTGTTTCTCGCGAACGTCGGTTGTCCGGTCGATCCGGGCGGTGTTCCCCGGGGAGGGCGCGGCAATGTGGCGGGTAATCGGATGCTGGGCGGCGGTGGCGGCACTCGTTCTCGGTACGCCGGGCATGGCACGCGGCGCGTCGCCCGCCGCCGCCGTGCCGGCCGCCGGTGAGATCGATTCGCCCGATGCGATCGTGTGCCAGTTGCTCAGCGGTTGCCCGTCGTCCGAGGCGGTCGCCCCGCCCACGGCGCGCGGCGGCCGGGTGACGAACACGCGCGGCTTCTCGTTTCAGGAAAAGCCGGCCGAGCCGCCGCCCGCCCCGGCCACCGGCCGCTACGATCTGCGTATCGGCTTCGTGTTCGCCTCGGCCGAACTGACCCCGGCGGACCGGATGCGCGCCGGCGCCTTTGCTGCCGCGCTGCGCGATCCGCGCATCGTCGATCGCCGCATCAGGATCGAGGGGCATACCGATTCGGTGGGCGGCGATAGCGCCAATCTCGATCTGTCCCGCCGCCGCGCCCGCGCGGTGGGCGAGGCGCTGGTGGCCGCCGGGATCGACGGATCGCGCCTCGACCTGGAAGGCTATGGCGCCCGCCGCCCGCTGCCGGACATGCCCGCAGACTCGGGCGCCAACCGGCGGGTGATCGCGACCCTCGCGATGTAGCGGTGCGGGCGGCCGGGGTGATGATCCCCGGGCCGCCCGGCCATCCGTCGAGAGCGGTCAGCCTGCCTGCGCGGCCGTGCGCTCCGTCACCACCCGTTCCAGCAGCGTCAGCGGCATCGCACCGTCCGCCAGCACCTCGTGGAAGCGCTTGATGTCGAAGCGCTTGCCCAGCGTCTTTTCCGCCCCCGCCCGCGCGCGCAGCCAGGCGGCATGGCCCACCTTGTACGAACAGGCCTGCCCGGGCTGGGTGCAGTACCGCTCCACCTCGCGCTGCGAGCGCGGGCGGACGAAACCGACCGTCTCGACCATATAATCGGTCGCCTTCTCGCGATCCCACCGCTTGGTGTGGATGCCGGTATCCACCACCAGCCGCGCGGCGCGGAACAGGAAGGACTGGAGGTAGCCCGCCCGTTCCAGCGGCGTCGCATAGCCGCCAAGCTCGTCCGCCAGCTGCTCGGCATAGAGCGCCCAGCCTTCCAGATAGGCGCCGTAGAAGCCGATCTTGCGCAGCAGCGGGATATCGCCCGACCCCTGCGCGATGCTGATCTGCAGGTGATGGCCGGGCAGCGCCTCGTGATAGGTGAGCGAGGGCAGGCTGTATTTCGGCCAGTCCGCCACCTCCTTCAGGTTGATGAAGTAGATCGCCGGGCGCGATCCATCGAGCGCCGCGCTCTTGTAGTAACCGTTGGAGGCGCCGTCCTGGATCTCCACCGGCACTGCGCGGATCTCCAGCGGGGCGCCGGGGATGTGCCCGAACGCACGCGGCAGCTTCGCCGCCATGCCCTGCACGCCCCGGTTGAGCGAGGCGATCAGCTCGGCCCGGCCCGCCGGCGTATCGGGGTATAGCTGTGCCGGATCGCGGTTCAGCGCACCCAGCCGCTCGGCGATCGTGCCCTTGGTCAGGCCCTGCCCCTTCAGGATGCGATCCAGCTCGGCGGACAGTTCTGCCACCTGCGCCAGCCCCATCCGGTGCACCTCCTCGGGCGAGAGGGTGGTGGTGGTCGCCTCGGCCAACGCCGCCGCATACAGCGCCTCGCCGTCGGGCAGCCGCCACACGCCTGCGCCGGGGCGGGTCTGACGGCGCAGGTCGCCCACCAGCGCGATCTGTCGGTCGAGCGCAGGGTGGATCCGGGCGGTGACGATGCCTGCCGCGCGCGCCTGCCACTCTCCGGCGATGCCCTTGGCCTTTGCGCGATCGGCGAGCGAGCGCACCAGCTGGCTTTCCGCCACCGGCGCGGCGCGCAGGCGCTGCATCTGCGCCAGTGTGAGATCGAGCGCGAAATCGGGCGCGATGATGCCACGCGTCGCCCGCGCGCGCTGCACGGCGGTGTCCTGATCGAGCACGACCGCGAACGCTTCCAGCCGGGCGAGGTACGCCTCGGCATCGGCCTTCGTGGCGATCACATGGGTGTCGTTGAGGAAATCGGGGGTGTTATAATAGGCGCCGCCCTGCTGGAAGATGCGATAGGGGCGGATCACCGAGTCCAGCCCGAACCGCTCCGGCGCCACCGTGTCGAGCCGCTGGGATTCAAGGATCACCTCGCGGTTGAGCACGGCGGCAGGGGACAGGCCGGCGACGGGGATCGCCTCCAGTTCGGCGATCCAGCCCTTGGTCTGCGCCAGATTGCGCCGCAGCCCCTCGTCCGAGGCGTCGTCCAGCCGGCGCCGCGCCTCGGCATGCGTGCCCTTGTCCAGCCCCAGCGAAGTCGCGAACTCGGGTGAGCGGGTGAGTATGCCGTCCATGATCCGGTCGAACAGCGCGTTCAGCCGGGCATCGCCCGGCGTGGCGGCAGTGGTGGCGGCGGCGGAGGCCGGTGTTGCCGGCAGCGCGAGTGCGAGCGCGGCGGCGCTGCTTCCGGTCACGAAGGCGCGACGATCCATGAGCTATTCCCCTGATTTCATTCGGAACCCCTCGTTCGGGGCGATTGCCCGCGTTCTAGAACGAATAGGCGATCGTGGCGCGGGTAATCGTGTCGAGCGTATCGCTCGCTGCCAGCGCGCCGCGCTCGTAGGTGACGTTGTACGACAGCCGGGCCTTCAGCGCGCCGATCAGTTTCGTATCGAGCGAGGTGGTGGCCGATGCGTTGTTGTTGCCCTGCTCCACGAACAGCGCGCCATCCTGCACGAAGGTGAGCGTCGGCGCGATCGCCCAGCGCACCCCCAGCGAGGCCCGCGCGGCGATGCGGGTGACGGCGCCCGTCTCGACGAAATCGGTGTGGCGCAGCGCCGGCCCACCCTCGAAATCCACGCGCAGCGTCGGCCCGGCCACGACGCGATAGCCGATGCCCGCGCCGCCGGTGTAGCGATCGGTATAGCCGAGCAGCCGGTCATGCTCATATTGCGCGATGCCGTAGGCGTAGAGCCGGTCACCGATCTTGTAGTTCGGCTGCCACGCGGCGTTGCCCCGTTCGGTCACCGTCTCGCCGTTGGTGCGCTGGTAATCGAACCGGCCGTTCAGCGTGTTGCGCCAGCGCAGGCCCTCGCGCGTCAGGTTCACCGCGCCGTACAGGCCGAAGCCGGCGTTGTTACCGGTAAAGCGCGATCCGCCGGCCTCCACCTCGCCTTTCCAGTTGTCCAGCAGCGCGGTGCTCGCCAGCGCATCGGCGCGGGCGCGCGCCGCCGCCGCCTGCTTCTCCGCCTGGCGTGCCGCGAACTCGGCGTCGAGCGCGTCGATCTGCGCGATCGTTTCCGGGTTGGTCTGGCGGGCGTAGCGCATGATCGTCTCGACCGCCGCCGCGTCGCCGCCGGCGGTCGCGGCCTCGATCAGGCTGCGCACCGCATCGGGCAACCGCGCAGGCGGCGGCGGCGGCGCGGGCGGTCCCTCGATCACCGGCACGAATTCGGGCGCGGGGGCGATCACCAGGATGGGCTGGGTCGGCGCCTGCATCGGCGCGTCGAGCAGCATCGGCAGGAACAGAAACATGCGCCGGTCTCCCCGGAATCAATCGGACGGGCCGGCCTCAGCCGTCCTGCCCGAGCAGCAGCGTGCCGCCCTTGCGCGCCACCACCTCGGCGATCTTGCCGCCGAACATCGCCAGCATCGGCGGCAAGATCAGGCTCACGCGGATATGGTCGTCCGCCACGTCGGCGGTGGCCGAGACGGCCTGGCCGAGCGCCTTCACCTCCAGCGCCATGCGGTCCTCCCCCGGCCACTGCGCCTTCACCTCGGCGACACCGCCGGGGATGTGCGCGGGCAGCTCGCCGATACGCGCCTTCATCCGCCGGCGTGCCTCGTCGCGGCCGAGCTTGTGGGGAATGTCGATGATCGTGGGATTGCTCATCCGCCCTTCTAGCCCCGATCGCCGCGCCGACGATAGACCGCCTCAGCCGGAGAACGGGTAACGGGCGATCGTCTGCCACGGCCCGCCGCGATAATGGTGCGCGGCCAGCCCGGCGATCACCAGCGGCCGGGGCGAGAAACCGGCCGAGAGCGCCGTCTGCAACGCCCTGGCCTCGGCGGGCGGCACCTTGTTCTGGATCGTGACGTGCGGGCGCCAGCCGGCCTGGTCCTGCGGGGTGAGGCAGCCGGTGAACGCATCCGCCAGTTCGGCGCGAATCGCCAGCAGCGCCGGGCTGCGCACCCCCAGCGCGACCCCGCGACCGAGCGACATCACCCGGTCGATCATCGCCTCCGGCCGGGGGATGCGGGACGTCGCCGTCTTCAGCCGCCCGGCCAGTTCAGGCAGCAGCGTGGGCGGCAGGTGGTGGAACAGCGTGAGGTGCGCGGCGATCACGTTGCGGTCGGGCGGGAAATGCGTGCGGCGCAGCCCGTCCAGCCAGGCGAAGTCCGCCGGCCCGAACAGCGCCGAGACGATGATCGGCGCGGCCTCGATCCCGTCGGTGCCGGTATCGTCGTCATGCATCGGCATAGGCCCCGGCAAAGGTGAGGATCGAGCGGACGTGGCGCGCCGCCACCTCGGCAATGTCGGTGCCGTAGCCCCCGCCCAGCGTGCCGGCCACCGGCACCCCGCGCGATCGCGCGGCCCGCGCGACGAAGCGGTCGCGCGCGTCCAGCCCGCGTTCCGTCAGCGCCAGCCGGCCGAGCCGGTCGCCCTCATAGGGATCGACCCCGCCCTGATACAGGATCAGGTCCGGCCGGAAGCTGTCGAGCAGCGGCACCAGCGTCGCCTCAAGCGCGGCGAGATAGGCGGTGTCGCTCGTCCGGTCCGGCAGCGGCACGTCCAGCGTGGAGGTGGCCTTGCGCGCGGGAAAATTGCTGGCGGCGTGGATCGAATAGGTCGCGATGCCGGCCATGTCGGCGGTGAGGCGGGCGGTGCCGTCGCCCTGATGCACGTCGCAATCCACCACCAGCACGCGCGCCACCGCCCCTTCCGTCACCAGCCGGTGCGCGGCGATGGCCAGATCGTTGAACACGCAATAGCCGGCGCCGGTGTCGTGGAGCGCATGATGGCTGCCCCCCGCGATGTTCACCGCATAGCCGCGCGTCAGCGCCGTCAGCGCCGCCGTCCACGTCCCGCCCGGCACCCTCACGGCCCGGCGGGCGACCGGCTCGTTCACCGCGAAGCCGATGCGCCGTTCCTTCTCTTTCGGCACGGAGGCACCGACCACCTCGGCGACATAGGCGGGATCGTGCACCGCCGCGATCCAGTGCAGCGGCATCGCCGGCGGCTCGATCCATTCGATCCGCATTCCCTCGCCGCGCAGCAGATCGCGCACCATCTGGTTCTTGCTCCAGCGGTAGCGGGTCGCCGGGTTGGGCGGCGTGATGTAGTCGGCGTGGTGGACGACGGGGATGGCCATGGAGCCGATATGCGTCGCCCGGGCGGCCGATCAAGCAGGCGATGATCCGAGAAATCGCGATTGTGGGGGAGAGCGCCAGCGTCGCTCGATCCCCCCGGCCACCACCGAGCCATGTGCCGGTTTTGACCGGCGGCTCCTCTCATATATTCTTGACGACTCGTCGGTAGCGATTGCTCCCTAACGCAACTCGACTCGAAAAAAAAGGGCCGGTTCCGTAGAACCAGCCCCGAAGTTTAGGAGAGGATGCCTGAAAGGCACTTGCGTTGTGCGCCGCAACACGGATTGTTGCAAGTGCGAAAAACATGAACGCGATTGCATTTTCAGCAACATGACCGGGTCGGCCGCGCCCGGCGCAACCGTCATGGCGGGCCAGCGTTTTCCCGTCATCGATCGAAGGAGCGGCCATGAAACTCTATTATGCCCCCGGCGCGTGCAGCCTCGCCACCCATATCGCGCTGAACGCCGGCGATCTGCCCCATACGCTTGAAAAGGTGGACCTGAAGGCGAAGACCACCGAAAACGGCGCGGATTTCAGCGCGATCAATCCCAAGGGGTATGTTCCGGCGCTGGAGCTGGACGATGGCGCGATCCTTACCGAGAACATCGCGGTGCTGAGCTATGTCGGCTCGCTGATGCCCGCCCTGTTCCCCGCCGAGGGCATGGCGCGCTGGCGCACGCTTGAAACGCTCGCCTTCATTTCCACCGAATTGCACAAGAGTTTCAAGCCGCTGTTCAACCCGGCGGCGAGCGAGGCCGAAAAGGACGAGGCGAAGCAAACGCTCGGCAAGCGGTTCGCGCTGATGGAGCAGCAGCTTGGCGGGCGCGACTTCCTGATCGGCGACGGGCTGACCGTGGCGGACTGCTATCTGTTCGTCACGCTGTTCTGGGCCAGGGAGAAGTTCGGTCTGGATCTGCCAGCCGGGCTGGCGACCTATTATGCCGCGCTGCGGGATCATCCGGCGGTAGCAAAGGCGCTCGCAGAAGAAAAACTCGGATGAGGCGTGCGGGGCGGCATCGCTGCCGCCCCGCCCCCGGTCAGGCTTCTTCCTCGAACGTCACCGCCACCGCCGCATTGGCGGAGAGACGCACCGTCCCGTCGCTTTCCACCATCGCCACGAGGCCGCCGGAGATGAAGTGATGGTGGCCCTTGTGGCCGCCCTCCCCGCTGTCCTTCTTCGTCAGCTGGATGCGGTCGCCCCGCACATGGTCGACGGTGCCGACGTGGACACCATCCGCGCCGATTACCTCGGCATGTTCCCTGATCGCTGCCAGATCCGCCATCGCATCGTCTCCTGTGGTTGAACCGGGATAACGAACGGGGCCGGGTTCGGGCCCGTCCGGCGAGAGCGTCGCTTGTCGCGGGATCGCGCGCGGCCTATTCTCGGTCATGGCCCATTCTTCCGCAGCACCCCGTCCCCCGGCCGCCGCCGGCCACGCGCACGTCGTCCATCGCGGCGAGTCGCTCGCCGTTGCCGCCCGCGCCGCGCTGGAGCGCGCCGGCGAGCAGTGGACCGCGATGCGCGCGGTCGTGTTCGAGGAACTGGCCGGGTTCGATCGTCCGGCCTCCGCCTACGATGTTGCGGAGGCGGTGTCGCGCAGCGAGGGGCGGCGCGTGGCGGCCAACAGTGTCTATCGCATCCTCGACCTGTTCGTCGCCAAGAACCTGGCGCGGCGGGGGGTGACGGCCAACGCCTATATCGCCAACGCCCACCCCGATTGCCGCCACGACTGCATCTTCCTGGTGTGCGACAAATGCGGGCAGGTGACGCACATCGACGACGACGCGATCACGGCGGGCGTGCGTGATGCGGCGGTCGCCGGCGGTTTCACCCCGCGCCGCCCGGTCATCGAGGTCCGCGGGCTGTGTGCCGGCTGCGCCGCCGCCTGATCTTCCGCCGCGCCATGCGCCTGTTTTACCCGCTCGGGAGTTTGGTCTAGGGCGAGCGGCGAAAGGATTCCGCGTTCCGATGGCCGACCACCCCGACACCCCGTTGCTCGATCAGGTTCCGACGCCGGAGGCGCTGCGTCGCCTGCGCCCTGAACAGCTCACCCAGCTTGCGGCCGAGGTGCGGCAGGAGATGGTGTCGGCCGTCTCGGTGACGGGCGGGCATCTGGGCGCGGGGCTTGGCGTGGTCGAGCTGACGGTGGCGCTGCATTATGTGTTCGATACGCCGCGCGACACGCTGATCTGGGATGTCGGCCACCAGGCCTACCCGCACAAGATCCTGACCGGCCGGCGAGAGCGGATGCGGTCGCTGCGGCAGGGCGGCGGCCTCTCCGGCTTCACCCGCCGGGCCGAGAGCGAATATGATCCGTTCGGCGCGGCGCACAGCAGCACCTCGATCTCGGCGGCGCTGGGCTTTGCGGTGGCCAACAAGCTGGCGGACCGGCCGGGCAAGGCCATCGCGGTGATCGGCGACGGCGCGATGTCCGCCGGCATGGCCTATGAGGCGATGAACAACGCCGGGCAGGCGGGCAACAGGCTGGTGGTGATCCTGAACGACAACGACATGTCGATCGCGCCGCCGGTGGGCGGGCTGTCCGCCTCGCTCGCCCGTATCGTGTCGTCGCGCCCGTTCCTCTCGCTGCGCGACGTGATGAAGAAGGTGGCGCGGCGCCTGCCCCGCCCGCTGCACGATGCCGCGCGCAAGACCGACGAGTTCGCCCGCGGCATGACGATGGGCGGCACGCTGTTCGAGGAGCTTGGCTTCTACTACGTCGGCCCGATCGACGGCCACAATCTCGACCATCTAGTGCCCGTGCTGGAGAATGTGCGCGATGCCGGCGAGGGGCCGATCCTCGTCCACGTCGTGACGCAGAAGGGCAAGGGCTATGCCTCGGCCGAGGCGGCGGCGGACAAATATCATGCCGTGCAGAAGTTCGACGTCGTCTCGGGCGTGCAGGCCAAGGCGCCGCCGGGGCCGCCGAGCTACACCAACGTGTTCGCCGACGCGCTGATCGCCGAGGCGACGCGCGACGAAACGGTCTGCGCGATCACCGCCGCGATGCCGGGCGGCACCGGGCTGGACAAGTTCGCCAAGGCGTTCCCGACGCGCAGCTTCGACGTGGGCATCGCCGAGCAGCACGCCGTCACCTTCGCCGCCGGGCTGGCCGCGCAGGGGCAGCGGCCGTTCTGCGCGATCTATTCCACCTTCCTCCAGCGCGCCTACGATCAGGTGGTGCACGACGTGGCGATCCAGAACCTGCCCGTCCGCTTCGCGATCGACCGCGCCGGGCTGGTGGGAGCGGACGGGGCGACCCATGCCGGCAGCTTCGACGTGACCTATCTGGCGAGCCTGCCCAATTTCGTGGTGATGGCGGCGGCTGACGAGGCCGAGCTGACCCACATGGTGCACACAATGGCGCTGCACGACAGCGGGCCGATCGCGGTACGCTATCCGCGCGGCAACGGCACCGGCGTCGCCATCCCCGCGCCGCAAGCGCTGCCGATCGGCAAGGGGCGGATCGTGCGCGAGGGCAAGAAGGTGGCGATCCTCTCGCTCGGCACCCGGCTGGAGGAGGCGCTGAAGGCGGCGGACCGGCTCGACGCGCAGGGGCTGTCCACCACGGTCGCCGACCTGCGTTTCGCCAAACCGCTGGACGAGGCGCTGATCCGCCGCCTGCTCACCACGCACGAGGTGGCGGTGACGGTGGAAGAAGGCTCGGTCGGCGGTCTCGGCGCGCACGTGCTCACGCTGGCGAGCGACGAGGGGCTGATCGATGGTGGCCTCCGGCTGCGCACGCTTCGCCTGCCCGATGCGTTTCAGGATCACGACAAGCCCGAGAAGCAATATGCCGAGGCCGGGCTTGATGCCGACGGCATCGTCGCGTCGGTGCTGACGGCGCTGCGCCGCAACAGCGTGGGCGTGGCCGAAGCGCGGGCATGAATCTGGCGTCGGGAAACCGACCCTCTTGTCCTGAGAGACGGACCGGGAATCCGGTTCCCACCACCATACCCCGAGCGAAGTCGAGAGGGGCGGCACGCACATAACGCTCCGTGTCGCGACTTCGCTCGACACAAGGGCGGGATATGGCTGGATCGATCGGGATGCCGGCGAAAGCTGAAACCGGTCTTGAATGTCCGCTCATCCTGAGGAGGGGCTGAGCTTGTAGAAGACCCGTCTCGAAGGACGCGGCTTCCACCCTCCTTCGAGACGCCATGTCGGCAAGCTCGATGGCTCCCCTGGATGAGCGTGGAGGGTCGCCCCTTAGGTCATCGGGGCCACCGATGCGTCGGCGGCCCCGCGAAGGCTCAGGGGTAGCTGCCGTCCGGCGTGCGGCCGAAATCGACCGTGCACATGAAGCCCCAGCGGGTATGCGGCCCGCAACCCGCGCCGGCATAGCGATACTGTTCGTCGAAGATCACGGCACGGTGGCCGCGATCGGGTACGTTGTCGTCCACGATCAGCCCGGCGACGACATCGATCGGCGAATTCGTGGTGTAGGCGATCGTCTCGGCGACATAATCGCCCCCGCCGCGCCGCATCACCCGGTCGCCGGGCATGGTGCCGTCGAGCGAGGCGTGGCCGAACATGCCGCGCGGCCCCTGCTCGCGCGTATGATCGGTGGCGGCCGCCGCAAGCAGCTGGCCACGACGCAGCGGCGGCAACGGGCGCTGGCGGCGCAGGAAGCGGATCGCCTCGTCCACCGCCGCGCGCCCCTCGTAGGACATGAAGCGCACGCGCGCGCCGAGGCTTTCATACTCCCCCGCCCGATCGAAGCTCTGCCGCAGCCGCTCCAGATCGGCCGCGAAACCGGCCGGATCGGTGCGGGCGCGGTTGATCTCCGCCAGCACGCCGTCTTCGGTGGAATTGGCCTGAGCGGCAGCGGGGGCGAGCACGATCAGAGCACTGACGAGATACCGGACAAGCTTCATTTTTCGCCCTCGCAACCATGTTGACCCAGAGAACGGTGCGGCCGCTTGGCGGTCGATCGCGGGTCGAGGCTCCATCCGGAACGAGAGAGCCTGCGACCGCCATCGATTCGGAACCGGACACCAGTAATCTGTTCACCCTGTTACCGGGTAGGGGTTAACGATTTGCGGAAGACGGACGCAGTTACGGCTTGACAGCTTTGGCGATCGTCAAACGCACGCGCCCGATTTAGCCGGATTCGGCCTTGATCCCGGCGAAAAGCGCCTGATGGTCGCCATGCACCGCCCTAGGGCCGCCGTTTCCAGCCGTTTCGGTGTCTTTTTATGGGAACTTTTGTGCCGCTACGGGATCGCGGCCGGTTCAGGCGGCTTCCGGCCCGTCCCGTTCCGTGACCGGCCGGTCGAACAAGGTCGCCGTCAGGCCCCGGCGCGCGCCGGATCGCGCGCGATCAGCGCCTGTACCTCGGCGAACCCGCTGCCGTGCGCCATCGGTCCTTCGGCGGCACCGATCAGCCGGTCGAGCAGCGCCTGCCCTTCGTGCCACAGGCCGACGTCGCTCTCGGCATTGATGTGCCCCTGCGGGCCGGCATCGACGAAATGACTGCCCCAGTCGCGCGCCATGTCGAAGCTGCGCTGGATCGAGGCGTGCGGGTCGTCGTCGCTGGCGACGAGGATCGAGGGGAACGGCAGCAGCGTGCGCGGCGATGGCGCGAAGCCGCGGATCTCGCCGCAGGCCGCGCTGCGATCGACATCGGGCGGCGCCACCAGCAGCGCGCCCGCCACCGGCCAGCCCCACGGCTGCCCGGCCAGTTCCGCCCACCAGCTGACGGCAAGGCACCCGAGGCTGTGCGCCACGAGGATCACCGGCGCCTGGCTGGTGCGGATCGCCTGATCGAGCTTCGTCACCCAAGGGTTGCGGCGCGGGCTGTCCCACAGGCCAAGGTCCACCCGCGCGGTATCGCTGCGCGTCTGCTCCCACAGGGTCTGCCAGTGGCCGGGGCCGGAACCGTGGAGGCCCGGCACGGTAAGGATCAGCGGCCTGCCGCTGAAATCGGAAGCTGCCTGCGCCATCCATCGTCTCCCCGCTCAAGCCGTCGGCACGGCACCGATTCGCTGCGAGGATGTTATGTCTATACGATCGGTTGACAAGAGGGCGGCGGCCGATTGCGGCTTCAACAAGGCAAAGCGATGGTGCATGGCGCCGGCATGGCGAAAACGCTCCGTGCCGATCAGATGCTCGTCGAGCGCGGCCTCGTCGAAAGCCGCGCGCGCGGGCAGGCGCTGATCCTCGCCGGACTGGTGTTCTCGGGCGATCGGCGGATCGACAAGGCCGGGCAGGCGCTCCCCATCGACGCGCCTTTGTCGTTGCGCGGGCGCGATCATCCCTGGGTTTCGCGCGGCGGCGTGAAGCTGGCGCACGGCCTGTCGCATTTCGGCTGGGACGTGGGCGGCGCGGTGGCGATGGACGTCGGCTCCTCCACCGGCGGCTTCACCGATGTGCTGCTCACCGGCGGGGCAGCGCGGGTGTATGCGGTGGATTCGGGCACCAACCAGCTGGCGTGGAAGCTGCGGCAGGATGCGCGCGTGATCGTGCTGGAACAGACCAACGCCCGCCACCTGACCCGCGCCGAGATCCCCGAGCCGGTCGATCTGGTGGTGTGCGACGCCAGCTTCATCGGCCTCGCCAAGGTGCTCGCCACCCCGCTCGATCTGGCGGCGCCCGCCGCCCGGCTGATGGCGCTCATCAAGCCGCAGTTCGAGGCGGGACGCGACGAGATCGGCAAGGGCGGCGTGGTGCGCGATGCCGCCGTCCACGCCCGCGTGTGCGACGAGGTGGCGGCGTGGCTGACGGGGGCCGGCTGGGCGGTGGCCGGCATCGTCGAAAGCCCGATCACCGGGCCGGAAGGCAATGTCGAATTCCTCGTCGCCGCGCACCGCACCGGCGACCGGCCACCCGCCGATCACGGATGACCGGGTGACACGGCTGGACAGGATCACGCCGAAAAGGGCAGAACCCCGAGGGTCGTGGGCGAGACAGGGGTGACGATGAGCGGATACGGCCAGATCGCCTCGAAGCAGCAGTTGCGCATGGCCTTCCTGCGCTGGGCGATCGTCATCGTGCCGGCGGTGCTGCTGCTCGGCATCCTGTCCGGCAGGCTGGCCAATTCCGGGTTCGGCAATCCATGGTTCGATGCGCTCGTCAAACCGTCGTTCATGCCGCCGGGCTGGGCATTCGGGCTGGCGTGGACGATCCTGTACGTGCTGATCGGCTTCGCCTTCGCCATGATCGTGGCGGCGCGCGGCGCGCGGCGGCGGGGTCGCGCGATCGGCCTGTTCCTCGTCCAGCTCGCGCTCAATCTCGCCTGGTCGCCGATTTTCTTCGCCGCCCACCAAGTGACGGCGGCACTCGCGCTGATCCTCGTGCTGATCGTTCTGGTCGCCGTCACGACGCTGGCCTTCGCCCGGATCCGCCCGGTGGCGGGCACGCTGATGCTGCCCTATCTGGCGTGGCTGCTGTTCGCCGCCGCGCTCAACTTCGCCATCATGCAGGCGAATCCGGGCGCCGAGACGCTTGCGCGGGAGCCGGCGCACACCCAGATCAGCCTCTGATCCTTTCGCTTTCCCGGAGACACCCGATGCAGTCCGACAATCGCTTTTTCGACGATCTGGTGAAGCTGGTGAACGGCGCCGCCGGCACCTTCGCCGGGGTGGGCCGCGAGGCGGAGGCCGGCGCGCGGGCCAAGGCACGCGAATGGATCGGCGGGCTGGATTTCGTCAGCCGGGACGAGTTCGAGGCGGTGAAGGCGATGGCGGCGGCCGCGCGCGACGAAGCGACCGCCCTGCGCGAGCGCCTCGATGCGCTGGAAGGCAAGGCGACGCGGGATGCGATCGACCCGGCGCACGGGGCCGGCGCCGGGCCGGCGATCCCCGGTGTCGATTATCCCTGAGGCGGCGCTTCATCCACAGCAATATCGCCGCGTTTCCGTGGCGCCGCTTGCCAGCGCCGCGATGACCGCCCTAGGCTCGTGGCGCCGGTTGGCGGAAAAGGGACGCGCATGACGGTGGACGACTTCGAGCAGGAACGCGACGCCGGTGCGCCGATCGACATGCTCGAAAGCTATTTTTCGGCGCACAACTGGAGCTTCGAGCGGACCGGCGACGAGGAGATCGTCGCCAACTTCCAGGGCAGCTGGACCCAGTACGAGCTGCGCGCGGTATGGCGCGACGAGGATCGCGTACTCCAGTTCCTCGCCTTGCCCGATGTGCGCGTGGCGGCGGACAAGCGCCCGGCGATCTACGAGACGCTGGGCCTCATCAACGAGCAGCTGTGGATCGGCCATTTCGAGATGTGGGCGTCCTCCGGGATGCTGCTGTTCCGTCATGCCGCCCTGCTGGACAGCAATGCCGACCCCGTTCTTTCGATCGAGCAGGCCGAGACGCTGGTGGAGGCCGCGATCGACGAGTGCGAGCGCTTCTACCCGGTGTTCCAGTTCGTGCTGTGGGCCGACAAGACGCCGCAGGAGGCGATCGCCGCCGCGCTGATCGAAACGCAGGGCGAGGCCTAGGCGATGGCGACGGACGGACCGCTGTGGCTGATCGGCGCGGGCAACATGGGCGGCGCGATGCTGCGCGGCTGGATCGGCGCGGGCCGCGATCCCGCCACGATCGTGGTGATCGATCCCGCCGTGCAAGGCTTGCCTGACGGCGTGACGGTCCTCGCCGCGCCGCCGCCCGATGGGGCGGTGCCGGCGGTGGTGGTTCTGGCGGTGAAGCCGCAATTGCTCGATTCCGTGGCGCCCGGGCTGGCGCCGATGCTGGCGGCGGAAACCACGCTCGTCTCGATCCTCGCCGGGGTGGAGATCGCCTCGCTGCGCCGCCGCTTCCCCCGCCCCGCCGGCGTGGTGCGCGCGATGCCGAACCTGCCGGCGGCGATCGGCCGGGGGGTGACGGCGCTGTATGGCGAGCGGCTCGACACCGGCGGGCGGACACTGGCGGAGACGCTGGTTGCCCCGCTCGGGCTGGTCGAGTGGATCGACCGCGAGGACCTGTTCGACGCGGTGACGGCGCTGTCCGGCTGCGGCCCGGCCTTCCTGTTCCGCTTCGTCGAGGCGATGGCGGATGCGGGCGCGGCACTGGGCCTGCCGGCGGATCAGGCGGCGCGGCTGGCGCTGGCGACCGTGGAGGGGTCCGCGATCATGGCGGCGGCGGCAGGCGAGCCGGCGGCGGTGCTGGCCGATCGCGTCGCCAGCCCCGGCGGCAGCACCCGCGAGGGGATGAACGTGCTGGATGCAGGCGATACGCTGAAAGCGTTGCTGCGCGCCACGCTGGCCGCCTCGGCGGCGCGCAACGCCGAACTGGCGGCGGCGGCAAGGGGCTAGCCGGCGTCCGCCGGGGCTGGGCGGCCCGCTGAATTGCCGAAGCCGTCATCCCGTTCCAGGGTTTACGCCAGCCGGTTTATAGCCTCCTAAAATACCGTCTGGTCCGTAAGGCCGGCGCGATGATCGCCGCCTCACTCCCCCACGAAGGTGAACGGCGTCAGCCCGCGCTCGCGGTCGTTCAGCGTCAGCGGGCGGCCGGCGGGCGGGGCGGCGCGTTGCGGGCAGTCGATGCGGGTGCAGCGGCGGCAGCCGAGGCCGATCGGCGTCGCGGCGCCGTTCTTCAGGTCGATCCCGCGCGCGTCGGCCAGCGGCGTGGCATGATCGGCGACAACACCCAGCCCGATCGCGAACTCGGCGCGCACGCCATCGGGTGAGCGGACCTGCGGCCTGACCGTCCGGGCGAGTGTAAACCATCGGGTCCCGTCTTCCAGCTCGACGAGCTGGCGCGCGACCTCGCCCGGCCGGTCGAACGCATGGTGCAGCCGCCACAGCGGGCAACGTGCCTGTGCCTCCACCATCGGCGCGGCCGAGGCGCCGGCGAACCGTTTGGACACCTGCCCCGCGCGATCGATCCGCAGCATGAAGAAGGGCAGCCCGCGCGCGCCGACCCGGCTCAGCGTGGTCAGCCGGTGGGCGATCATCTCGAACCCGGTATTGAAGCGGCGCCGGAGCAGGTCGAGATCGTAGCCGGTCCGCTCGCACGCACGCAGGAAGCGATCGTAGGGCATCAGCAGCGCAGCGGCGAAATAGCCGAGCAGGTGGCGGCGGAACAGCCGCTCGGCGGTGCGCTGGCCGAAGGCGGCACCGGCGACCAGCGCCTCCACCTCGGCCCGCGCCTCCAGCTGGCCGAGCTGGAACGCCGCCTGGAAATTGCGCGAGGCGGGATCGAGCATCTCCGACAACTGCAACTGGCGCGCGTGCAGATCGAGCCGGCGCAGCCGATCCGGCATCACGTCGATCGGCAGGATGCGGATGGCGATGCGGTGCTTCACCCGCAACCGCTCGGCGATGGCGCCGTAGAGGTCGGCGTCGTCCAGCCGCAGGTCGTCGGCCAGCGTCTCGGCGGCGGCGTCCAGATCGGCGAAATGGTTGCGCCAGCGTTCGATCTCGCGGCGCACCGGGGCGATCGCGTCGTCCTCCCCGCCCGCCGCCGGGCCGATGCCGCCGCCGCCCTCGCCGCCCTCCCGCAGCCGGTCGAACACGCGGGCGAACGCCTCCGCGCCGCCGGGGGCGGCGGCCAGCCATTCCTCCACCTCGCTGCGATCGATGCCAAGATCGGCGAACATCGGATCGGCGAGGCGACGGCGCAGCGCCTCGCCGCCACCGCCCGGCTCGTCCGCCGCCAGCGTGCGCGGATCGAAATCGAACACATCGGCCAGCCGCAGCATCAGCGCGGCGGTCAACGGGCGCTGGTTGCGCTCGATCAGGTTCAGGTAGCTGGGCGAGATGTCGATCCGCACGGCCATCGCCGCCTGCGTCAGCCCGGCGGCGCGGCGCAGGCGGCGGATGCGGTGGCCGGCAAAGATCTTCTGCTCGGCCATCATGCCACCCCGCTCGCCGCCGGAACCAAACACCGGCTGGCCCCGTACCTTGTCGCGTTACCGACAACGCGACAAGCGCCGACATAAGGTTCGCGCCCGGTCCGGTGCGTCAGGCAGCCCGGTGCCGGGGATGGTTGGAACCAAAATGGTCAATACAGGTTAAGGCGGCTGTTTATGCATGATCGGTGGGCAGAGTGATCGGGGGCGGTGACGCGGGCGGGCGAGATGGCTGAGCGTGTCACCCTTCCGTCGGGCGGCGGGGAGATGGGCGCGCGGATACGCGCGTTCGACTGGAGCGCCACCCCCCTCGGCCCGCCCGAGACGTGGCCGGCGGCATTGCGCGTGTCGCTGGGGCTGTGCCTCAACTCGGCGTTCCCGATGTGCATCTACTGGGGGCCGGAGCTGACCCTGCTCTACAACGACGGCTGGGCGCCTGTACCGGGCCGTCGCCACCCGGATGCGCTGGGCCGCCCGGCGCGCGAGGTGTGGCCCGACATCTGGCCGATCGTCGGCCCGCAGTTGGCCGAGGTGCTGGCGACCGGCCACGGTTATGCCGTCAGCGACCAGTTGCTGCCGATGACGCGCGCCGGGCAGCTGGAGGAAAGCTACTGGGATTACAGCTTCACCCCGATCACCGGCGAGGACGGGCGGGTCGTCGGCATCCTGAACCAGGGTCACGAGGTGACGGCGCGCGTGTTCGACCGCCAGCGCGACGCCCTGCTGCTCGGGCTGGGCGACCGCATGCGCCTGCTGGACGATGCCGAGGCCATCACCCGCATGGCGCTCGCCACGCTCGGTCCGCACCTCGGGGCGGCACGGGTGGGTTATGGCGAGATCGACCATGCCGCCGGCACCCTCGACATCGTCGCCAACTGGCGGCGTGACGAGGCGGTGCTCGATCTTTCCGGCCCCCACCGCCTCGGGGCGTTCGGTGACGACCTGCACCGGGCGCTGACCGACGGCCGGATGTTCGCGGTGGCGGATGCGCATGAGGATCCGCGCGTTGCCGGTCGCCCGGTCGCGGCGCGCTATGGCGCTGCCGGCATCCGCGCCGGGCTGGTGGTGCCGGTGCTGAAGGGCGGCGCCTATGCCGCCGCGATCTTCGTGCACGACGACCGCCCCCGTGGCTGGACCGATCATCACGAGCGGCTGCTCGGCCTGGTCGCGGAACGGATCTGGCAGGAACGGGCACGGGCGCAGGCGCAGCGGGCCCTGCGCGAGAGCGAGATACGCCCCCGGCTGATCTTCGAGCAGGCCAACGACATCGTGTTCACCGCCGATCTCGATCAGGTCATCACCGGTGCCAATCCCGCCGCCGGCCTCGCGCTGGGCGCATCGCCGCAGGCGCTGGTCGGCCGCTCGATCGGCACGTTCATCGCCCCCGAGGAGTTTGCCCGCACCACCGCGATGCTCCGCCGCAAGCTCGCCGACGGTGGCACCACCCGGTACGAGGTCGAGGTGCAGGCGCCCGAGGGGCGGCGGCTGCACTGGGAGATCAGTTCGACCCTCGCCCGTGACGGTGACGGCGCGGCCATCGGCCTCCACGCCATCGCCCGCGACGTGACCGACCGCCACCGCCACGAACTGGAGCAGCGCCGGCTGATCGACGAGCTGAACCACCGGGTGAAGAACGTGCTGGCGATGGTGCAGGGCCTGGCCTCGCAGAGCTTCAAGGGGGACAAGCCGCTGACCGAGGCGCAGGCCGCCTTTCAGGCGCGGCTCGCGGCACTGGCGTCGGCCCATGATCTGCTGACCCGCGAGAAATGGGAGGGGGCGACGCTGGACGAGGTCGTCGCCGGCGGCACCCATCCGTTCGAGGGATATGGCACGCGTGTATCGACGGCGGGGCCGGCGGTACGGCTGCAGCCCAAGACCGCGGTGTCGCTGCTGATGGCTCTTCACGAACTGTCCACCAATGCGCTGCATCATGGTGCGCTTTCCGCCCCGGCCGGGCGGGTCGACGTACGCTGGTGGACGGAAGGAGATCGGTTGCTGATCGAATGGCAGGAGAGCGGTGGCCCCGCGGTGACCGCCCCCGAACGGCGCGGCTTCGGCCTGCGCATGGTCGAGCGCGCGCTGGCGGCTGATCTTTCCGCGCGGGTGACGGTGGCCTTCGCCGGGCCCGGCCTTTCCTGCCGGATCGACGCGCCATTGCCCGCGCACGACGACAGGGTGGGGGCGTGACCGGCCCCGAGGCCGGCACCCGCGTGCTGATCGTGGAGGACGAACCGATCATCGCGATGACCGCCGAGGATCTGGTGGAGGACATGGGCTGCGTGGTGGCGGGCAGCGCCGCCAGCCTCGCCGAAGCCGAGGTGCTGGCCGCCCGCGGGCAGTTCGACATCGCCATGCTGGACATCAACCTGAACGGCGAGACGAGCCTGCCGGTGGCGGCGGCATTGCAGCAGGCGGGCATCCCGTTCGTGTTCACCACCGGCTACGGCAGCGGCGCGCCGGTGGAGGCGTTCACCGGGGTGGAGATCGTGAAGAAGCCCTATGGCGCGGCGGTGCTGGCCGCCGCGCTCGGCCGCCTGGCGGCGCGGGTGCGCGGGCGCGACGGCGGGACCGGCGATCGCTGAGGCGGGATCGATGCCGCGTTCGGGACGGTCGACGCAGGCCGCACAAGGCCTCGCCTGAACGGCCGGCGCTGCGCTGCCGCCCCTTCGCCGCGTGATCGCGAGAAACGCGATACCGCAGGCGCGCGAAGCGGGGTAGCATCGCACCATGGAGCGGGAACGGGAACGCGCAGCGGGGAAGCGGATGGCGATGAGGGCGCTCGCGCTGCTGTTCGCCGGGTTCGCCGCGCCGGCGCCTGCCGCCATGGT
>NZ_VNIM01000070.1 GCF_007785815.1 Alterirhizorhabdus solaris
GTGCATAATAACGCGCCGCCGCCACCGTTCCTTCCCGCCGGTGGTGGACGATCGCACCCGGCTGCTGCTGCTCGGTAGCCTGCCCGGCGTCGCCTCGCTGGCGGCGGCGCGTTATTATGCACACCCCCAGAACCAGTTCTGGCGGCTGGTGGGCGGGGAGGGCGCGACCATCGCCCCGCTATCCGGCATTTGCGGCGGGAAAGACAAGCTCGCTTGCCGCTGATGCCCCGGCTCGGCTATCGCGAACGCCATGCCAGTCATTCCCAATTCGCTCGCCCTGATCGGCAACACGCCGCTCGTTCGCCTCGCCGGCCCCAGCGCCGAGACGGGGTGCGAGATCCTCGCCAAGTGCGAGTTCATGAACCCCGGCGGATCGGTGAAGGACCGCGCGGCGCTGTATATCGTCGAGGATGCCGAGGCGAACGGTACGCTGAAGCCGGGCGGCGTGATCGTGGAGGGCACCGCCGGCAATACCGGCATCGGCCTGGCGCTGGTGGCCAACGCCAAGGGCTACCGCACGATCATCGTGATGCCCGAGACGCAGAGCCGCGAGAAGATGGACACGCTGCGCGCGCTGGGGGCGGAGCTGGTGCTGGTGCCGGCGGCGCCCTATTCCAACCCCGGCCATTTCGTCCACACCTCGCGCCGGATCGCGGGGGAGACGGAGAACGCGTTGTGGGCCGACCAGTTCGACAACACCGCCAACCGCATGGCCCACATTCACACCACCGCGCCGGAAATCTGGGCGCAGACCGCCGGCAGGGTGGACGGTTTCATCTGCGCGGCCGGCACCGGCGGCACGATCGCGGGCGTCGGCATGGCGCTGAAGGAGCGTCGCGAGGATATCGTGATCGGGCTGGCCGATCCGCACGGCGCCTCGCTGTACGAATACTACCGCTCGGGCGAGCTGAAGGCGGAGGGCAGCTCTGTGGCGGAAGGCATCGGGCAGGGGCGTATCACCGGCAATCTGGAAGGCGCGCCGATCGACACCCAGTTCCGCATCTCCGACGCGGAGGGGCTGGCGCAGGTCCACCGCCTGCTGATGGAGGAGGGGCTGTGTCTCGGCCTGTCCTCCGGCATCAACGTGGCGGGGGCGATGGCGCTGGCAAGGCAGATGGGGCCGGGCCACACGATCGTCACCATCCTGTGCGATTCGGGTTTTCGCTACCTTTCCAGCCTGTACAACCCGGCCTGGCTCGCGGAAAAAGGGCTGGCCGTCCCGCCGTCGCTGGCAGCGGCAGGAGCATCGCGCTGACCCGCGCCACGCGATCGGCGTGCGTCGCCCGGCCGGCAGGATGGGGCATGGCGTCGACAGGACGAGAATCTCCCGCTAGTTTCCCCTCTCTTGCGGAGGCGTGACATGGTCGCTGATCGGGGGGGCGAGCGGATGCAACGGGTGCGCATCGGGCTTACGGGCCTTGCCTGCGTGTTCCTGCTGGTGCTGCTGGCGGCGGCTTTCTTCGGCCTGACCAACGACGAGCGGCGCAACGGGCCACTGGTGGTGACGCCGGCCAGCGCGCCGGCCGAAAACAGCCTCGCCGCCGTGGAATCCCCGCGCGAGCCGCTGGCGGAGCTGGGTGTCGCGCCGGGCTATGCCGGCGATGCCGGCGCCAATACGATCGATCCGAACACGGCCACGCCGCCGCCCGCCTTGCCCCTGCGCGCCGGCACGACGCCGCCATCGCCGCCCGCCCCGCGCTGAGGCACGCCCGGCTGCCGGCGTCCGCATCGCTGGCGTTCATGGCGAGCGGCTTCGCGCTGGCGGAGCTGATCGCGGGCCTGACGCTCGGCCAGTTCGTTGCGCGCGACCGGGCCGAGGTGGCGATCTTCCTCGCCTTCCGCCCCTGGCTGCTGCTCGGGCTGGCAGCGTGGCTGCACGATCGGCCGGCCGGCGTTCGCTGGGCTACCTATGGCGCGGCGCTGCTGGCGGCGAGCGCGGGTGAGGCGATACTGGCGGCCTCGCTCGGCGGCACCGGGGTGTCGGCTGATGCCGCGCGCGCTGTGCTGGGCGGGCTGGGGCTGGCCATGCTCATCGAGGTGCCGTTCGCCGTGGCGCGACGGGTGGAGTCGCGCTTCGCCCGCCTGCTCGGGCTGGTGCTGGGGGCGGGTGTGCTGCTGCTGCCGGGGCCGCTGCGGGTATATGAAGCGATTGCGCTGCGGCCACCGCCGGCCCCGGTCGGCGGGCCGCGCCCGGCCGTGATGTTGCTCACCGGCCTGCCGATCCTGTGGGGCGAGGGCGGCGTGGCGGGCGCACTGGCCTCATCGCCGAGCCTCGGCGCGCGGCGCCTTGCCGACGAGTTCCGGCTGATTCCGATCGACGTCGCCACGCCCGCCACGCTGGCGCAGGCGCCGTTGCTGCTCGCCGCCCAGCCGCGCGCGCTGGCCCCGGCGGAAACCGCCGCGATCGATCGATGGGTTCGCATGGGCGGTCGGGCGGTGGTGCTCGCCGATCCCGATCTGCGCTGGCCGAGCGACCTGCCGCCGGGCGACCCGCGCCGCCCGCCGCGAGAAATGGCGCTGGGCCCGCTGCTGGCCGGATGGGGCATGTCGATCGGCCGGGGCCGGGGCGGACTCGCCACGATCGACGTCGCGACCGGCGGCGGCGGCATGCGGCGGATCGTCAGCGATGCGCCGGGGATCGTGCGGAGCGGGCCGGGCTGTCGCGCGATCGCGGGTGGGCACGGCGCGACGTGCCGGATCGGGCGGGGGCAGGCGGTGGTGCTGGCCGACGCGGACTTGCTGGACGACCGCCTGTGGGTGGGCATGGGCGCCGATGGTGCCAGCCGTCTGGCGCGAGGCGGGGACAATGTGCTTCTGGTCGCCGACTGGCTGGATCGGCTTGCCGGAGCCCCCTCCCGCCGCGCGGCCGATTCGGTTTCGTGGGCACGGCCGGGGGGCTTGCCATGGGTTTATGTGGGCGCGGCGTTGCCGGGGCTGGCCTTGGCCCTGTCCGGGCTGGGCGTCGCGCTCATCCATTCGTCGCATCGGCGGCGTGGCACGAAAGGTGACCCACATGGTTATCCACAGGAACGGAAGGTGAAATAAGGCTGAAATGCGAGGGTCTGACGCAAGATGCTCAACCCATTCATGCACAGGCTTGCCCACACCAGCCCACGCAAAACCATTTGTGACCACCAAGCCCCCATGTTAGCGCTTTCAACACAAGGGGTGGACCGCTCTTTCCGTATGGCGGCGGAGGGTGTCCAACGGTGGCCGAGGCCACTGGCTGACAGGGCGAACAGTTGGCGATTTCAGATCATTTTCGCGGGAAGGCGCTGAACGGGATCGACAAGAAAGGTCGCGTCTCCGTGCCGTCTGATTTCCGCGGCGTGATCCAGACCCGCCACCGCCGCGTGATCGCGCAGGACGGGTTCGATCCGGCCGAGGGCGACGAGGGCCGCCATGCCAGCGCCGGCAAGGTCGTGATCGTCTCGCGCGACCCGAAGCGGCCGTGCCTGATCGCCTTCGAGAACCAGTATGTCCGTGAATATGCCGACAAGCTGGCGCTGCGCCACGCCGATCTGCGCGGGCAGGAGCGCGAGGACGCGATCCGCGACGACATGGAGATGCTCGGCAGCACCTTCGACCTGGCGTGGGACGTGAACGGCCGCATTGTGCTGAGCGCGCGGCTGTGCCAGCGCATCGGCATCGATCCCGCCGCCGACAACGGCCGCGACAATCTCGTGTTCTTCCACGGCGTCGGCGAGACGTTCGAGATCTGGCACCCGGCGAACTTCATCACCCACGTCGAGGGCCGCAACCCCGACCTGGCCGACGACGTGCGCGACATGGTGGAGGATCGCGCGAAATGAGCGACCTCCTTTCCGACACTGGTCACGATCCGCGCCACGCCCCCGTGCTGCTAGCCGAGGTGATCGCCGGCCTCGCCCCCGCGCCCGGCGAGACGCACGTCGATGGCACGTTCGGCGCGGGCGGCTATACCCGCGCGATCCTCTCTGCCGGGGTGGCGCGGCTGTTCGCCTTCGATCGCGATCCTGACGCCATCGCCGAGGGCCGCGCGCTGGAGGCGGCGGAGGCGGCGCTCGTACTCGTGCCCGATCGCTTCGGCCGCATGGCCGAGGCGCTGGCCGAGCGCGACGTGGCGGCGGTGGACGGGGTGACGCTGGATATCGGCGTGTCCTCGATGCAGCTCGACCGCGCGGATCGTGGCTTCTCGTTCCAGTCGGATGGCCCGCTCGACATGCGGATGGAGCAGGAGGGCGAGAGCGCCGCCGACTTCCTGAACACCGCCGACGAGGCCGATATCGCCAACGTGCTGTACGAACTGGGCGAGGAGCCGCGCTCGCGCCGGATCGCGCATGCCATCGTGGCGGCGCGCCCGCTGACCCGCACCGGCGAGCTGGCCGCGATCGTCCGCCGCGCGCTGGGCTACAAGCCGCACGACAAGAAAGACCCGGCGACGCGCAGCTTCCAGGCGATCCGCATCCACCTGAACCGCGAGCTGGGGGAGCTGGAAGACGGCCTCGCCGCCGCCGAGCGCGTGCTGAAGCCGGGCGGTCGCCTCGCGGTGGTCAGCTTCCATTCGGGCGAGGATCGCATCGTCAAGCGCTTCCTGCGCCAGCGCAGCGGTGCCACCCCGGCCGGGTCGCGCCATCGCCCCGATGCGGGCGCGGGCGGCCCGGCCCCAAGTTTCGAGGCGGTGTCCAAGCCCGTCCGCGCGAGCGAGGCCGAAATCGCCCGCAACCCCCGTTCCCGTTCCGCCACGCTGCGTATCGCGCGGCGGACGGCTGCTTCCCCCTGGCCCCACCCCAATCTGTCAGAGAAAGGCCCTGCGTCATGATGGCCGCTCGCTTCCGTTCGGTAACCTGGGTCGCTGTCGCGGTCGTGCCCGCGCTCGCCTGTTATCTCGTGACGCAGCATGTCGCGGCCGAACGCGCGCAGCTTGCCAAGGTGGAGCGCCAGATCGGCCAGAGCCGCCGCGCCATCCGCGAGCTGGAGACGGAGCTGGGCACGCGCGGCAGCATGGCGCAGATCGAGCGGTGGAACGGCCAGACCTTCGCGCTCGCCGCCCCCAGCGCGCAGCAGTTCATCACCGGCGACGTGCAGCTGGCGAGCCTTTCGGCGCTGCCCGCTCTGCCGGTGCCGGCGGTGGTGATGGCTGCCGCCCCGGCGGCGTCCGCGCCGTCTGGCCCGGCGCCGTCTGCCCCGGCGGAGGTGCGGCAGGCGACGCTCGAGACGGTGAAGCCGGCCGCGCCCGTGCATCCGGTGCGTCAGGCCTCCTTCGAGCAGGTGAAGCCCGCCGCGTCGGCACGCCCGCTGCGCGAGGCCTCGTTCGAGGCAGCGAAGCCCGCCGCACGGCCGCTGCGTGAGGCGACGTCGAAGACTGCCGCCAAGGCGTCCACGCCGGCGCGTGCCACCCCGGCGAAGGCCGAGGTGAGGCAGGTCGCCTTCAAGCCGGCGCGTCGTGCGGCACCGGTCGAGGAGGAGGCGCAGCCGTTGCTGCGGCAGGCCACCTACGTGAAGCCGCCGCGTGAGCAGAAGGCACCGACCAAGGTGGCGATGCTCGCCAACGGGCCGCTCGATTCCCGCTCGCTGGCCGAGATCGGCCGCATCGCCAACGCCGAGCGCGGCAGCCGCCGCCCGTGAACGCGCCTTTCCCCGCGATCGCCGCGCCGCCCGAGCGCGTCCGGCTGGCGGGCGCGCGGGTGGAAAGCGCGTCCGTCGCGCATTTCCGCCTGATGGTGATGATGCTGCTGTTCATCGCCGCGACGGCGGTGATCGCGGGCAAGCTGGCGTGGATGGCGGTCGCCTCCGGCCCGGCGCCCACGGCCGCCAGCACCTATGGCCTGATCCCGCCGCGCGCCGACATCGTCGATCGCAACGGGGTGACGCTGGCGCGCACGATCGACGCGTGGTCGATCGCGGTGCATCCGGACAAGCTGATGAACCCGCCCGAGGTGGTGGCGGCGAAGCTGGCCGCGATCCTGCCCGATCGCACCGAGGCCGAATATCTCGCGATCCTGAAATCGGGCCGCAGCTTCGTCTATCTCAAGCGGCGCGCGCTGCCCGAACTCATCAAGCAGGTAAACGCCATCGGCGAGCCGGCGATCGCGCTGGGGCGGGAGCCGGAGCGGCTGTATCCGCAGGGCAACCTGGCGAGCCACGTGATGGGCTGGCTCGATCAGGACGGCAAGCCGACCTCGGGCATGGAGCGCGTGCTCGATACGCGTCTGACCGCCGATCACGGGCGCGGCCGGCCGGTGGCGCTGTCGATCGACAGCCGCGTGCAGGCCGCGCTGGAAACCGAGCTGAACGCCGCGATGGTGAAGCATTCGGCGATCGGCGCGTCGGGCCTCGTGCTGGACGTGAAGACCGGCGAGGTGGTGGCGATGACATCGCTGCCCAGCTTCAACCCCAACGCCCCCAGCTTCGGGGCGGTCGAGGATCTGGCGAACAAGTCCACGCTCAACGTGTACGAGCTGGGATCGACCTTCAAGATGATCACCATGGCCAACGCGATCGAGAGCGGTGTCGTCACCTCGATGTCGCACCGCTACGATGCGACGGCGCCGTTGCAGGTGGGCCGCTTCAAGATCAAGGACGATCACCCCCAGAACCGCTTCCTCGACGTGCCCGAGATCCTCGTGCATTCCTCGAACATCGGCACCGCGCGGATCGCCGACGCGCTGGGGCCGGAGCGGACCGCCGCCTTCTTCCGCAAGCTGGGCTTCGATGCGCCCGCCGATATCGAGCTGGGCGCCAAGGGCCGGCCGCTGTGGCCCAAGTTCTGGGCGCGCACCACGACTATGACGGTCGCTTACGGCCACGGCATCGCCGTGACGCCGCTGCATCTGGCGAGCGCCTACGCCGCGCTGGTGAACGGCGGCGTGTGGCGCCCGGCCACGCTGCTGAAGCGCGCGCCCGGGCAGGTGCCCGAGGGACGCCGCGTGATCTCCGAGGCGACGAGCGCGCGGATGCGTCAGCTCATGCGGCTGGTGGTGATGAAGGGCACGGGCCGCAAGGCGGACGCGCCCGGCTTCCGGCTGGGCGGCAAGACCGGCACGGCGGAGAAACCGCGCGCCGGCGGTTACGCGCATCATTCGCTGATCTCCACCTTTGCCGGCGTGTTCCCGATGGATGCGCCACGCTTCGTCATCATCGCGATGCTGGACGAGCCGAAGGGCACCGCCGACACCTTCGGTTACGCCACCGCCGCTTGGACGGCCGGGCCGGTGATCGCCCGCACGGTCGCCCGCATCGGCCCGCTGCTGGGGGTGATGCCGAGCCTGACGAAGGACGTCGACGAGAGCGAGCTGTTGCCGCTGCTGTGGGAACCGAAGGGGGCGAACCCGAATGCGGTCGAATGATCTGGCGGCACTCGCCACGCAGGTAGGCGCCACCGCCAGCGGCGCGCTGCCCACGGGCAGCGGCGCGAGCGTTACCGGATTCGCGATCGACCATCGCAAGGTGGCGCCTGGCACCGTGTTCGGCGCTTTCGGCGGTCAGCGCGTGAACGGCGAGGATTTCATCCCCGCCGCCGTCGCCGCCGGCGCCATCGCCGTGGTGGCGCGGCCCGAGGCGCGGGTGGAAGGTGCGCTGCACATCGCCGATGCCGAGCCGCGCCGGTTGTTCGCCCGGCTGGCCGCGCGCTTCTTCGCGCCGTTCCCGGCAACGGTGGTGGCCGTCACCGGCACCAACGGCAAGACGTCGACGGTGGAGCTGGCCCGCCAGCTGTGGCGCATGGCCGGGCACAACGCCGCCTCGATCGGCACGCTGGGCGTGACCACGGCGGATGAGCAGGTTTCGACCGGGCTGACGACGCCTGATGTGGCCACCTTCCTCGGCAACATGGGCGGGCTGGCGCGCGAGGGGATCGACCACGCCGCCTACGAGGCATCGAGCCACGGGCTGGATCAGTTCCGCAGTGAGGGGCTGCCGGTGGCGGCGGGCGCCTTCACCAACCTCAGCCGCGACCATCTGGACTATCACGGCTCGATGGAGGCCTATCTGGAGGCCAAGCTGCGGCTGTTCACCGAGGTGGTCGATCGCGACGGCGCGGCGGTGGTGTGGGCCGACGACGAAGCCTCCGGCCGCGTCGCCGAACTGGCGGCGGAACGCGGGCTGCGGGTGCTGACGGTGGGCACCAAGGGCGAGGCGTTGCGGCTGATATCGCGCGAGGCGACGCCGCTGGGCCAGACGCTGACGATCTCGACCGATGGCGCGACGCATGTCGTCAAGCTGCCGCTGATCGGCGCCTATCAGGCGGCCAACGCCTTGGTGGCGGCCGGGCTGGTGATCGCGACCGGCGGCGATGTGGCCGCGACCTTCGCCGATCTTTCCCGCGTCCAGCCGGTGCGCGGGCGGCTGGAGCGTGCCGTCATCAGCCGGGCGGGCGCGCCGGTGTATGTCGATTACGCGCACACCCCCGATGGCCTGCGCGCCGCGATCGAGGCGTTGCGGCCGCACACGAAGGGCCGGCTGATCGTGATGTTCGGTGCGGGCGGGGATCGCGATGCCGGCAAGCGGCCGGAAATGGGCAAGGTCGCCGCCGATATGGGCGACGTGGTGATCGTGACCGACGACAATCCGCGCGGCGAGGATGCCGCCGCGATCCGCGCCGCCGTGCTGGCGGGGGCGCCGGGCGCGACCGAGATCGGCGACCGGCGCGAGGCCATCGCCGCCGCCATCGCCACGGCGGGCGCGGACGATGTGGTGCTGCTGGCCGGCAAGGGCCACGAACAGGGCCAGATCGTCGGCCGGGGCGAGGCGATGCGCGTGCTGCCGTTCGACGACGTGGCGGTCGCCCGCGCGTGCGCCGCATGACGCTCTGGACCGCCGCCGCCATCGCCGCCGCCACGGCGGGCACCGCCCACGGTGATTTCACCGCCACCGGCGTGGCCTTCGATTCGCGCGAGATCGGCCCGGGCGACCTGTTCGTCGCGCTGAAGGGCGAGGCGACCGACGGCCATCGCTTCGTGGGCAGGGCGTTCGCGCAAGGGGCGGCCGGCGCGATCGTGAGCGAGGCCGTCGACCATCCGCATGTCCGGGTGGCCGACACCACCGCCGCGCTCGACGCGCTGGCCCGCGCCGCCCGTGCGCGGACGGATGCGAGGATCATCGGGGTCACCGGCTCGGTCGGCAAGACGGGCACCAAGGAGGCGCTGTTCGCTGCCCTGGACCGGGCGGCGCCGGGGGCGGTGCATCGCTCGGTGAAAAGCTACAACAATCATGTCGGCGTGCCGTTGAGCCTCGCCCGGATGCCGGCCGATACCCGCTTCGGCGTGTTCGAGATGGGGATGAACCATGCCGGCGAACTGACGGCGCTGACGCGGCTGGTGCGCCCGCACGTCGCCATCGTCACCGCCATCGCGCCGGCGCACACCGCCTACTTTTCCGGCGAGGAAGCGATCGCCGACGCCAAGGGCGAGATCTTCGCCGGGCTGGAGCCGGGCGGCGTCGCGATCGTCCCGTACGACAGCCCGCACCGCGATCGGCTGATCGCCGCCGCCACGCCCCATGCCGCGCGCATCGTCACCTTCGGCCTGAGCGAAGGCGCGGACGTGTGGGCGCGCGAGGCGTTGCCGGTGGCGGCGGGCACGCTGGTGTCCGCACGGCTGGTGGCCGCCGACCTCACCTTCACGCTCGCCCCCCCCGGCGCGCACTGGGTGTCGAACGCGCTCGCCGTGCTGGCGGCGGTGGAGGCGGTGGGCGGCGACCTGGCCGCCGCCGGCCTCGCGCTCGCCGAGATGGCCGGGCTGGCCGGGCGCGGCGCGCGGGTGCCGATCGCGGTGCAGGGGGGCGAGGCGACGCTGATCGACGAGAGCTACAACGCCAACCCCGCCTCGATGAAGGCGACGATCGACACGCTGGGGCACACGCCCGCCACCCGCCGCCTCGTCGTGCTGGGCGAGATGCGGGAGCTGGGCGAGGGGGCCGATGATTTCCATGCCGCGCTTGCCGGCCCGCTGGCGACAGCCGCCGTCGATTTCGCACTGCTCGTCGGGGCGGGCATGGCGCCGCTCGCCAAGGCGCTTGAGGGGCGGATCGATTTCGCGCATGTGGCCGACGCCGCCGCTGCTGGCGATGCGCTGATCCGGCGTATCGCGCCCGGCGATGCGGTGCTGGTCAAGGGATCGAATGCCGTCGGGCTCGCCCGCCTCGTCGGGGCGCTGGCGGGTGGCGCGGCGGTAACGGGCGCGTCTTCATGCTTTATCTGATCGCCGAACATCTCGGCTTCCCCGGGCTGCTCAACCTCATCCGCTACATCACCTTCCGCGCCGGCGCGGCGGCGATGACCGCGCTCGTCATCGGGCTGGTGATCGGGCCGAAGTTCATCGGCTGGTTGCGCGTGAGGCAGGGCAAGGGCCAGCCGATCCGTGCGGACGGGCCGCAGACGCACCTGTCCAAGGTGGGCACGCCCACGATGGGCGGGCTGATGATCCTGATCGCGCTCGTGGTGTCGCTGCTGCTGTGGATGGACCTGACGAACCGCTACACGTGGGGCGTAATGATCGTGACGCTGGGCTTCGGCCTGGTCGGCTTCATGGATGATTTCGACAAGGTGCGGAAACGCAGCCACAAGGGCGTTTCGGGCAAGGTGCGGCTGCTGTTCGAGTTCGCCATCGCCGGGGTTGCCGCCTGGCTGATCCTCGATGGCAACGGCACCGAGCTGTACGTGCCGTTCTACAACGGCGCGGTGATCGATCTCGGGCCGTTCTACATCTTCTTCGCCGCTTTCGTGATCGTGGCGTTCGGCAATGCGGTGAACCTGACGGACGGGCTGGATGGCCTCGCCACGATGCCGGTCATCATCGCATGCCTGGCCTTTTTCGTGATCGCCTATCTGGTCGGCAACGCCAAGTTCGCCAGCTATCTGGGGATCCCGCATGTGCTGGGGGCGGGCGACCTGACGATCGTGACGGCGTGCATCATCGGCGCGGGCCTCGCCTTCCTGTGGTTCAACGCGCCGCCGGCCGCCGTGTTCATGGGCGATACCGGCAGCCTCGCGCTGGGCGGTGCGCTGGGTGCGATCTCGGTGGCGACGCATCACGAGATCGTGCTCGCGATCGTCGGTGGCCTGTTCGTGCTGGAAGCCGTATCGGTGGTAATCCAGGTTTATTATTACAAGCGGACGGGAAAGCGGGTGTTCAGGATGGCGCCGATCCACCACCATTTCGAGCAGCTCGGCTGGAGCGAGCCGACCGTGGTGATCCGCTTCTGGATCATCAGCTTCGTGCTGGCGCTGGCCGGCCTCGCCACGCTGAAGCTGCGGTGATTACCTCGCCCGCCTTTCGCGGCAGACGCTATGCGGTGCTGGGGCTTGCACGGTCCGGGCTGGCGACGGTGAACGCGCTGGTGGCGAGCGGCGCCGAGGTGACGGCGTGGGACGAGCGTGAGGAAGCGCGCGCGCTGGTGGCGGACAAAGCAAGGATCGCCGATCCGCTGGCGATCGACCTCACCGGGTTCGAAGGGATCGTCGTGTCGCCGGGCGTGCCGATCAACCGCCACCCGATCGCGGCGGCGGCGCAGGCGGCGGGTGTGCCGCTGATCGGCGATATCGAACTGTTCGCTCAGGCACGCGCCGCCCTGCCGCCGCACCGCGTTGTCGGCATCACCGGCACCAACGGCAAATCGACCACCACCGCACTGATCCACCACATCCTCGTCAGCGCGGGCGTGCCCGCGACGCTGGGCGGCAACATCGGCCTGCCGATCCTCGGGCAGGAGCCGCTCGACGCGGGCGGCGTCTATGTGCTGGAGTTGTCGTCCTATCAGATCGACCTGACCCGCACGCTGGCCTGCGACGTGGCGGTGCTGCTGAACGTGACGCCCGATCATCTCGACCGCTACGACGGGTTCGCCGGCTATTCCGCCTCCAAGGCGCGGTTGTTCAAAATGCAGAAGGCCACGCAGGTGGCGGTGATCGCGGTGGAGGACAATCCCAGCCGGGCGATCGCGGCCGGCGTGATCGGCGGGCTGGTGAGCGTGACCGCCGCCGATGCGGGCGATCAGCGCGAGTGGCCGGCGCTGCAAGGCCCACACAACGCGCAGAACGTGTCGGCCGCCGTTGCCGCCACCCGTGCGCTGGGCATCGAGGCGGCGGCGATCGAGGCCGCGCTCAAGACCTATCCGGGCCTGCCGCATCGCATGGAGCGGGTCGCGACGATCGGCGACGTACTCTACGTCAACGACAGCAAGGCGACCAATCCCACCTCCACCGCGCCGGCGCTGGCGGCCTATCCGGCCGTCCACTGGATCGTCGGTGGCCTTGCCAAGACCGATGATCTCGATGCGTGCGAGCCACTGCTGGGCCACGTCCGTGCCGCCTACACCATCGGCGACAGCGCCGCTTTGTACGAGCGCCTGCTGACCGGGCGGGTGCCGGCGGTGACGAACGCCGGCACGCTGGAGTCCGCGGTGCGCGCCGCCGCCGCCGCCGCCGTGGCGGGCGAGGTGGTGCTGCTGTCGCCGGCCTGTGCCTCGTTCGACCAGTTCCGCGATTTCGAGGCGCGGGGCGAGGCGTTCCGCGCGGCGGTCGGGGCGCTTTCGTGAAGGGGCGGGGGCGATGACGGGTTCGACGATCCAGCGGCAGCCCAAGCAGGTCGTCCGCCTCGGCCGTGCCGACCGCAGCTGGTATGCGACGTGGTTCTGGGAGATCGATCGCGTATTGCTGCTGCTGGTGGCGCTGCTGATCGGCATCGGGCTGATCGCGGTGGCCGCCGCCTCGCCTGCCGCCGCCGGGCTGGAGGGCAAGCCGCCGCTCTACTACTTCACCCGCCAGCTCGTGTGGGTGGGCCTCGGCGTGCCGGCGATGATCGGCGTGTCGATGCTGCCCAAGGAGGCGGCGCGGCGCTGGTCGATCTGGGCGGCGGTGGTGTTCGCCCTCTGCCTCGTCGCGGTGCCGTTCGTCGGCATCAAGGTGAACGGGGCGGTGCGCTGGATCGGCGTCGATCCGATCCGCTTCCAGCCGTCGGAGTTCCTGAAGCCGTTCTTCGTCGTGGCGCTGGCGTGGGTGCTGTCGCTGCGCCAGCAGGATCGCAGCCTGCCGGTGGTGCCGCTGTCCGGTCTGGCGGTGGGGCTGATCGCGCTGTTCCTGATGAAGCAGCCCGATTTCGGCCAGACGGTGATCTTCTGCACGGTGTGGATGGCGCTGCTGCTGCTTTCCGGCGTGGCGATGAAGTGGCTGTATGCGCTGGGCGGCGCTGCGCTGGGGCTGATCGTGCTGGCGTTCCTGTTCTACGACGTGGCGCGCGGGCGGATCATGGAATTCGTCACCGGATCGGGCGACACCTACCATGTCGATGTGGCGCATGCGACGATCGTCAACGGTGGCCTCGTGGGCCTGGGGCCGGGTGGCGGGGTGCGCAAGTTCAAGCTGCCGGAATCGCACAACGACTATATCTTCTCGGTGATCGGTGAGGAGTTCGGCCTGATCTCCTGCCTCGCCATCGCCTTCATCTACCTCGCCATCATGGTGCGCGTGTTCATCAAGCTGCTGGACGAGGAGGATAATTTCCTGATCCTCGCCGCCGCCGGCCTCGCCACGCAGTTCGGTTTGCAGGCGCTGGTCAACATGGCGGTCAACGTGCAGGTCGTGCCGTCCAAGGGGATGACGCTGCCGTTCATCAGCTACGGCGGTTCGTCGCTGCTGGCGGTGTCGATCGGTTTCGGCCTGCTGCTGGCGTTCACGCGCCGTAATCCGTATCTGACCCGCTCGCCTTATGTGGTGAAGTGGAGCAGCCGCCAATGAGCCAGACGATCCCCGGTATCACCCGCCACTTCGTGCTGGCGGCTGGCGGCACCGGTGGCCACATGATCCCCGCGCACGCGCTCGCGGCCGAACTCACCCGGCGCGGCCACCGTGTCGCGCTGGTGACGGACGATCGCGGCGCGCGGTTTCCGGGCCTGTTCGCGGGCGTGCAGACGCATATCCTGCCGGCCGGGCGGCTGACGGGCGGGCCGGTCGGCTGGCTGAAGGCCGCGCGCGCGATCCACCGCGGGCGCGAGATGGCGCGGCAGTTGTATCGCACGTTCGAGCCTTCGGCGGTGATCGGCTTCGGCGGCTATCCCGCACTGCCCGCGCTGCTGGCGGCGCTGAAGGCCGGGATCCCCACCGCGCTGCACGAACAGAACGCCGTCCTCGGCCGCACCAACCGGCTGCTGGCACGGCGGGTGGACGTGATCGCCACCGGCTTCGGCGATGTGACGCGCCTGCCCGAAAAGCTGCGGCCCCGCGTGCATGTCGTCGGCAATCCGGTGCGCGACGAGATCGTCGATCTGCGCGATCAGCCCTATCCGCCGCTGACCGAGGACGGCGTGTTCCGCATCCTCGTGATCGGCGGCAGCCAGGGCGCGACCGTGCTGTCCGATGTGGTGCCCGAGGGGCTGGGCCTGCTGCCGATCGCCTTCCGCCGCCGCATCCAGGTGACGCAGCAGTGCCGGCCGGAGGATATCGAGGCGGTGCGCGCGCGCTACCGCAGCTTCGACATCCCCGCCGACCTCGCCACCTATCTGCCGGACCTGCCCGAGCGGCTGGGCTGGGCGCATCTGGTGATCGGCCGCGCCGGCGCCTCCACGCTGGCGGAACTGAGCGTGGCCGGCCGCCCCGCCATCCTCGTGCCCTATCCCGCCGCGACCGACGACCACCAGACCGCCAACGCGCGCGAGATGGTGGCGGCGGGCGGCGCGCGGGTGATCCGCCAGCCGCGCTTCACCGCGATCGAACTGGCCAAGCAGATGCAGAAACTGGCGCTGGAGCCGGGCTCGCTCGAAAACGCCGCGCGCCGCGCGGGCAGCGTCGGCCGCCCCCATGCGGCGCGCGATCTGGCCGATCTGGTCGAAGGGCTGGGCCGCACTCCGGTGGTGGATGGCCTCCCCGCCGCGCGCGGCTCGAAGAAACTCGGAACGGAAGCATTCGCATGAAGGGTGTCGCAACCGATATCGGCACGATCCATTTCATCGGCATCGGTGGCATCGGCATGTCCGGCATCGCCGAGGTGATGCATAATCTGGGCTATAAGGTGCAGGGGTCGGACGTGGCCGAGGGCTACGTGATCCAGGGCCTGCGCGACAAGGGTATCGAGGTGTTCATCGGCCACCGCGCCGAGAATCTGGGCGACGCCGCCGTCGTCGTCACCTCCACCGCGATCAAGCGCGGCAACCCGGAGGTGGAGCTGGCGCTGGAAAGCCGCGTGCCGGTGGTGCGCCGCGCCGAGATGCTGGCGGAACTGATGCGGCTGAAATCGACCGTCGCCATCGCCGGCACCCACGGCAAGACGACGACCACTTCGATGGTGGCCGCCATCCTCGATGCCGGGGGGATCGACCCGACCGTCATCAACGGCGGCATCATTAACAGCTATGGCAGCAACGCCCGGCTGGGCGCATCCGACTGGATGGTGGTGGAGGCCGACGAAAGCGACGGCAGCTTCCTGCGGCTGGACGGCACGATCGCGGTCGTCACCAACATCGATCCCGAGCATCTCGATCATTACGGCTCGTTCGAGAAGGTGAAGGACAGCTTCGTCGAGTTCGTCGAGAACGTGCCCTTCTACGGCGCGGCGCTGCTGTGCCTCGATCACCCGGAGGTGCAGGCGATCATCCCGCGCGTGCGCGACCGGCGGGTCGTCACCTACGGCTTTTCCGCGCAGGCCGACGTGCGCGGCGTGAACGTGACGCCGATTCCGGGCGGCAACCGCTTCGAGGTGATCGTGCGCCACCGCGACGGCACGACCCGCAGCATCGAGGGGATCGAGCTGCCGATGCCGGGCCGCCACAACGTGCAGAACGCGCTGGCCGCGATCGGCGTGGCGCTGGAGATGAACATTCCCGACGCGGTGATCGCCAAGGGTTTCGCCGCTTTCGGCGGGGTCAAGCGGCGCTTCACCAAGGTGGGCGAGATCGCGATGGATGGCGGCGCCGTGACGGTGATCGACGATTACGGCCACCATCCCGTGGAGATACGCGCGGTTCTTGCCGCCGCGCGCGAAGGGGTGACGGGGCGGGTGATCGCGGTGGTGCAGCCGCACCGCTACTCGCGGTTGGGCGATCTGATGAGCGACTTCCAGTCCGCCTTCAACGATGCCGACATGGTGTACGTCGCTCCGGTCTATGCCGCTGGCGAGGAGCCGCTGGAGGGCGTGGACGCGGCGGCGCTGGTGCGCGGGCTGAAGACGCGCGGGCATCGCGCCGCGCAGGAGATCGCCGGGCCGGACGAACTGGCGTCCACGCTCGCGACTGTCGCGCAGGCGGGTGACATGGTAATCTGCCTGGGCGCCGGCGACATCACGAAATGGGCCGCGGGGCTTGCCGGCGCGATCGAAGGAGCAAGGGCATGAACGATCCGTTCGTCGGCTGGAAGATGCTGCAGGACCAGATGATCGCCGCACAGAAGGCGCAGCTGGAAGCCGCTACCAAGATGCTCGGCACCGCGCCGCATCTGCAGGGGGCGCTCAAGGCGGCGCAGAGCGTGGCCGAGGCCAACGGCAAGGCGTGGGAAACGTGGATGGGCCTGTGGGGCGTCCGCAAATGACGCTTGCCGCCATGCGCGTCGCCGCAACCGACGTCCTGCCCGCCTTGCGCGGGCAGGCGACGGCCGGTGGCGCGCTGGCGGACTTCATCTGGTTCCGCACGGGCGGGCCGGCGGAATGGCTGGTGCGCCCGGCGGACGTGGCGGACCTCGCCGCATTCGTCGGCGCGCTCGATCCCGCCGTGCCGGTCTTCCCGATCGGCGTGGGATCGAACCTGATCGTGCGCGACGGCGGGGTGGCCGGCGTGACGGTGCGCCTGCCCAAGAGTTTTGCGAAGGTGACGATCGAACCGGGCAACCGTGTGCGCGCGGGTGCGGCGGCGATGGGCATTTCCGTGGCGAGCGCGGCGCGGGACGCCGGCATCGCCGGGCTGGAGTTCCTGCGCGGTATTCCCGGCACGGTGGGCGGCGCGTGCCGCATGAACGCGGGCGCCTACGGCCGCGACGTTTCGGATGTCCTCGTCAGCTACACGGCGGTGACGCGCGACGGTGCGGTGGTGGAGGCGCCGGCGGCGGCGCTCGGCTACAGCTATCGCCATTCGGCGCTGTCCGAGGGCGCGGTGGTGGTGGAGGCGCTGTTCGAGGGCGTGCCGGGCGATCCGGCGACGATCGGCGCGGAGATGGACCGCATCGCCGCCGAGCGCGAGGCCAGCCAGCCGCTGCGTAGCCGCACCGGCGGCTCCACCTTCAAGAACCCGCCCGGCGACAAGGCATGGGCGCTGATCGACCGCGCCGGCTGTCGCGGGTTGATGCGCGGCGCGGCGCAGGTGTCTGAAAAGCACTGCAACTTCCTGCTCAACCTCGGCGGCGCCTCCTCGGCCGACATCGAGGCGCTGGGCGACGAGGTGCGCGCCCGCGTGCTGGCGGAAACCGGCGTGACGCTGGAGTGGGAAATCCAGCGGGTAGGGGAAACCGCATGACCATCACCCCCCGCCACGTCGCCGTCCTGATGGGCGGCTGGTCGTCCGAGCGCGAGGTGTCGCTGTCGAGCGGCAACGGTGTTGCCGACGCGCTCGAATCGCTGGGCCACCGCGTCACTCGTATCGACATGGGCCGCGACGTGGCCGCCCGGCTTGCCGAGGCCGCGCCCGACGTGGTGTTCAACGCGCTGCACGGCTGCCCGGGCGAGGACGGCTCGGTGCAGGGGCTGCTGGACCTGATGGGGCTGAAATACACCCACTCGGGTCTCGCCACCTCGGTGATCGCGATCGACAAGCAACTGACCAAGAACGAACTGGTGCCGCACGGGATCCGCATGCCCGCCGGGCTGATGGTCGATTCGCAGAGCCTGCACGCCGCCGACCCGCTGCTGCGGCCCTATGTGCTCAAGCCGGTGAACGAAGGCTCGTCGGTGGGCGTGGCGATCGTGACGGCCGACGGCAACTACGGCAGCCCGATCGGCCATGACGTCGAGGGGCCGTGGAAGCATTTCGACCGGCTGCTGGCCGAGCCGTTCATCAAGGGGCGCGAACTGACGGTGGCGGTGCTGGGCGACCGGCCGCTGGCGGTGACGGAGCTGAAGCCGCAGGCCGGCTTCTACGATTACGATTCGAAATATACCGACGGGTTGACCGTCCACGTCTGCCCCGCGCAGATTCCGGCGGAGATCGCCTCGTCCGCGCTGGCGATGGCGGTGAAGGCGCATCGCGTGCTGGGCTGCAAGGGCACCTCGCGCTCCGACTTCCGCTGGGATGAGGAGCAGGGCGAGGCCGGTCTGTACCTGCTTGAGGTGAACACCCAGCCGGGGATGACGCCGCTGAGCCTCGTGCCCGAGCAGGCGAAGCACCTCGGGATGAGCTATGCCCAGCTCGTCCAGCGCATCGTCGAGGAAGCGTTGCCGGAGGACGAGTCCGCATGACCGCGCGCGCCCAGCCCGCCACCATCCGCCGCGGTGCGCCGCCGCGCAAGCGCACGCCGGCCAAGCCGCGCGTGGTGGTGAAGACGCAGGCGCAGGCGAACCGGGCGCTGGCGATCATGCCGCCGGGCGTCGCCTCGGCCGCGCGCATCGCGGGGCGGTGGCTGATCGTGCTGCTGCTGGTGGCGGGCGCCATCTTCGGCTTCATCGCGATGGGGCTGCCGCAGATGGTGGGCACCGAGATCGGCGAGCTGATCGGCCGCGCCGGCTTTGCGGTGAAGCGGATTGAGATCACCGGCATCGACCGGATGGACCGCCGACAGGTGGAGAACGCCTCGCTGGACCAGACCGCGCGGGCGATGCCGCTTGTCGATCTGGGCGAGATACGCCAGCGGCTGCTGCAGCAGGGCTGGGTGAAGGACGCGCGCGTTTCCCGCCGCTTCCCCGATACGCTGGTGATCGACATCGTCGAGCGGCAGCCGGCGGCGATCTGGCAATATCAGCGCCGGCTGGCGCTGGTGGATGCGGACGGGCGCGTGATCGAGCAGGTGCGGCTGGAAGGCACGCCGCTGCCCGATCTGCCGATCGTGATCGGGCCGGGCGCCAACCGCCGGCTGGATGCGCTGGCCGATCTGCTGAAGGCCGCGCCGCAGCTGAAGCCGATGCTGGACGGCGCAACCTGGGTGGGCGACCGCCGCTGGGATATCCGCTTCCGATCGGGCGAAACGCTGTCGCTGCCCGAAGGCGACGCGCAGGCGCGTGATGCGCTGGTCGATTTCGCCAAGCGCGACGGCGTGGCCCGGCTGCTGGGACAGGGCATCGTCCGCTTCGACATGCGCGTGCCGGGGCGGTTCGTGGTGCGGGTGAAGGATCCGGTGCCGCCCCCGGCGATCGATACGCCGACCGGTGGCGCGACTACCCCGGCGGCCGTTCCGCGCGCCGCGCCGCCGCCGGTGGACGAGGACGGGACGAGCAACACATGAGGCCCAGCCCATGAACGAGAGTCGGGCATGAGCAGGGCCGGCGCACGGCGGGGGACGACGCGCGCGATCATCGGGGGAACGCATGGCGCATAATCACAACGGCAGGCTCATCACCGCACTCGATATCGGCTCGTCCAAGGTGTGCGCGCTGATCGCGCTGGCGCCCGAGGAGGGGGGCGAGCTGCAGGTGCTCGGCACTGGCCAGCGCGAGAGCAAGGGCGTGCGGCGCGGCTACATCGCCGACATGGAGCGCACCGAGGCGGCGATCCGCGAGGCGGTGGAGCAGGCCGAGCGGATCGCGCGCACCAACATCGAGGACGTGTACGTCAGCTTCTCGGCCGGCGGGCTGGTGTCCACGCTGGCCTCCGTCGAGGTCGATCTGGGCGGCCACCGGATCGAGCAGCGCGATATCGACGATCTGCTGGCCGCCGGGCGCGGCTCGATCGACCCGGAGGGGCGGATGGTGCTGCACGCGCAGCCGACGCTCTATACGCTGGACGGGCTGAAGGGCACAAAGACGCCGCTCGGCCTCCACGCCGACCGGCTGGGCGTGGATATCCACGTCGTCGCGGCGGAGGCCTCGCCGGTGCGGAACGTCGACCTGTGCGTGCGGTCGGCGCATCTGGAGGTGAAATCGATCGTCGCCTCGCCGATCGCGACGGGCATGGCCTGCCTGTCCGACGAGGAGCGCGAGCTGGGCGTGGCGCTGGTGGAGATGGGTGCGGGCGTCACCAACGTCTCGCTGTTCGCGGGCGGGATGCTGGTAGGGCTGCACTCGATCGCGATGGGCGCGAACGACATCACCGACAACATCGCCTCCGCCTTCGGGATGCGACGGTTCGATGCGGAGCGGATCAAGACCTTCTACGGTTCGGCCACCACCTCCCCGCGCGACAACCACGACATGATCGATATCGCCCCGGTGGGCGGCGATGCGGACGGCGCCGACGTCGGCCGGATGACGCGCGCGCAGCTGATCGCGATCATCCGCCAGCAGCTGGAGCACTGGATGAACGAGGTGGCGACGACGCTGAAGGCGCTCGGCTTCACCGGCCCGGTGGGGCGGCAGGTGGTGCTGACCGGCGGCGGCGCGGAACTGAAGGGCATGGCGGACTATGCCCAGGGGCTGCTCGGCCGCTCGGTACGGATCGGCCGGCCGCGCGGTCTTGCCGGCCTGCCCGAGGCGCATTCCGGCCCGGCCTTCGCCACGCTGGCCGGGCTGGTGCAATATGCCGCCTCCGCGCCGGTTGACCTCCGCCAGATCGATCCCTCGCTCATCACCGTGCACCGGCCCACCGCGGCGGGGGTGGTACAGCGCATGATGGCCGCCTTCCGCAAGGCGTATTAAATCCACGATCCAGCAACTTTTCGCGTGCGTTGAGGGGTTGCATGGGGCAAGTTTTAAGCAGGTCGAGCCGTGTACGGCGACAGGAGATTATCAGATGACGATCGAGTTCATGCGTCCCGAAGTCGATGAGTTGAAGCCGCGCATCAGCGTGATCGGCGTCGGCGGCGCGGGCGGCAACGCGATCGCCAACATGATCGCCTCCGACGTGCAGGGCGTGGACTTCATCGTCGCGAACACCGATGCGCAGGCGCTGAACGCCTCGTCGGCGGAAAGCCGCATCCAGCTCGGCCTGAAGATCACGCAGGGGCTGGGCGCGGGTTCTCGGCCGGAGATCGGCCGCGCCGCCGCCGAGGAGACGATCGAGCAGATCGAGCGCGCGCTGGACGGCGCGCACATGTGCTTCATCGCCGCCGGCATGGGCGGTGGCACCGGCACGGGTGCAGCACCGGTGATCGCCAAGGCCGCGCGCGATCGCGGCATCCTCACGGTGGGCGTCGTCACCAAGCCGTTCAGCTTCGAGGGGAACCGCCGCGCCAAGTCGGCCGAAGCGGGGATCGACGAGTTGCAGAAGCATGTCGACACGCTGATCGTGATCCCGAACCAGAACCTGTTCCTGGTGGCGGACCCGAACACGACCTTCAAGGACGCCTTCAAGATGGCGGACGAGGTGCTCCAGCAGGGCGTGCGCGGCATCACCGACCTGATGGTGATGCCCGGCCTCATCAACCTCGATTTCGCCGACGTCCGTTCCGTGATGGGCGAGATGGGCAAGGCCATGATGGGCACCGGCGAAAGCTCGGGCGACAATCGCGCGATCGAGGCCGCGGAAAAGGCGATCGCCAACCCGCTGCTGGACGGGGTGAGCATGAAGGGCGCCAAGGGCGTCATCATCTCGATCACCGGCGGCGAGGACATGCGCCTGATGGAGGTGGACGAGGCGGCCAACCACATCAAGGAACTCGTCGATCCGGATGCGAACATCATCTGGGGCTCGGCATTCAACAACGATCTGGAAGGCAAGATCCGCGTGTCGGTGGTCGCGACCGGCATAGAGGCGGACACCTCGCCCGTGGCCGAGCCGGCCAAGCTGTTCACCTTCCCGCAGGCCCGCAAGCTGGACCCGGCTCCGACGCCGGCAGCAGCCCCGGCACCCACGCCCGCCCCCGCCCCGGCGGTCGCGCAGGCGAACGTGCCCGTGGCGGAGCAGCCGGTGCCCCGGGAGGCTGCCCCCGCGCCCCAGCCCGTAACCCCGCCT
>NZ_VNIM01000071.1 GCF_007785815.1 Alterirhizorhabdus solaris
GGCCTATGCCGCCGAACTGGCACGGCAGCGGGCGGGTGCTACAGCCCGCCAATCGCCCGCTGCCGTGCCAGTTCGGCGGCATAGGCCCGATCGGTATTGCGCGCGCCGCCGCACACGGTGGTGTGCAGCAGGCCGTTGGGGCAGGGGCGATCGTCGTCCCACCCCGGATGATCGAGCACGGGATACAGGCAGAGCCCCGCAATCGGCACGCCGAGCCGCTCGGCCACCCGCACCTCGTTGCAGACGTGGGCGAGCCACTCGGCCCGCGCGTCCCCCTCGATCCCGGTTTCGGCGATCATCACCGGGCGGCCGTAGCGGGCGTAGGTTTCGGCGAGGATGCGGTGGAACGGCTTGGTCAGCGGGTGGTGCCGGTCGATCGGCGGGCCGCCGTGGATCCACTGGTTGTTGTGATAGTAATTGACGCCGACGATATCGAGCAGTTCGGGCCGCCCGCCGATCTGAGGCCACATCCGGCCCGCGATCAGATCCCACCCCTGGAACTGCGCCTGCCGGTGGCCCTCGGCGAACGGCGCGTCCCGTGGGTGGTGCGGATCGGTGATGACGTTGATGACCGGATCGGCATGGACGAAGCGCGCCGCGGGATCGACCAGCAGGATCGCCTCCATCGCCGCGATGGCCGCGCGCGCCAGTTGCACCTTCAGTTCGTAGCCGCGCCCGCGCGCGAACGGATTGAGATAGGCCGCATCGCCGCCGCCCCACGACAGGAACGAGATCTCGTTGACCGGGCAATAGAAGCGCGTGCCCGATGTCCGCGCCATGACGACCCTCGCCGCCTCCGCCGCGTAGCGGGCGAAGCGAGCGACGAACGCGGGCGTCCACACGTCGATATCGTCGGGCCAGCCATAATGCAGCAGATCCCAGATCACCTCGGTGCCCGCCGCCGCCCCGCCCGCCAACTGATCGTCGAGGCTGGACCAGTCATAATGGCTGGGCGTCTGCTCGATCAGGTGCCAGCGCAGCCCGTCACGCACGGTGAGGATGCCGTGCTGCGCCAGCGTGCGATAGTCCTGCTCGGCGAGCACATCGTGGCGGGTGGCGGCGATCACGTCGATCCGGTGGCGATCATGCGCGCGGCGGTGGGTCGAGCACTCGAACCCGCCCTGAAAGAAGCTGCGGAACAGCGGTGGGGCGGGGGGCGGCGCAGGGCGACGCACTGCCTCGAACAGGCGCTGCCACTGCGGCACTACCGCCTCCACGGCGTATTCCGCCTTCACCTTGGCGTACAGCGCAGCGCCCAGCTTGCGCCGCAACCCGGGATCGCCCACCAGCTTGAGGATGGCAGCCGCCACCGCATCCGGCGCCTCGTGCGGCACGAACAGGCCGGAGACGCCGTCCTCGATCTGCTCCAGCGTGCCGTTGTCGGCGGTGGCGATCACCGGCAGCGCGGCGGCGCCGGCCTCCGCGATCACATGCGGCATCCCCTCGCCGCGCGACAACCAGACGAAGATGTCGAGCGCGGACAGCAGTTGCGGGATATCGCTGCGATCCCCGAGGAATGTCAGTGCCGCGCCAAGCCCCAGCGCCTGCGCCTGTTCGCGCAACCGCACGGCATAATCGGGGAGGAAGGCATCCGGCCCGCCGATCACGACGAAACGCACGTCCGGTCGCACGGCATGGACGCGCGCGGCGGCGGCGATGAAATCCTCGACGCGCTTCTTCGGGTCCAGCCGGCCGACCCAGCCGACCAGCGGCACGCGCTCGGCGATGCCCAGCGCGGCCCGCGCACCCGGCCGGGCGGCGGGATCGAACGCGGCCATGTCCACCATTGAGGGAATTTCGATCGCGTCGCCCTCGCGCCCCGGCATCCGGCTGGCGGCGGCATCGCGGATCGAGGCGCAGACGCCCACGTAGCGCGTGGTGAAATGCTTCGGCCCGGCCAGCGCCTCCGATACCAGCCCGCCATGCTCGATCAGCGGCGGGCGCAGGTGGATGCGTTCGAGCGCGGGGTAGATGTCCGCGACGTTCTGGCAGGAGACGACCACGTCGTACCCCGGCACCAGCCCGGCCAGATAGCTCACCGTCTCGTCGAATGACAGGTGGTAGGGCGTGCGATCCACCCGCACGCCGATCGCCTCAAGCTGCTCGTGGGTCTGCTCGGGCATCCCCTCCTTGCGGAAGCAGGCGACGACATCGATCGTATAGCGCGACCGATCCAGCGCCTGCGCCAGCAGGCGCACCTCCGTCTCCTCGCCGCCCACGACGAGCCAGGCGAAGACGAACAGGATTCGGATCGGTGGAGCGGCCTCGGGCGCCATGACGGGCAGGCTCAATCGGCGCCCTTGAACACGATCTGGAGGAACTCCGGCCGCTCGGCGATCAGGTGGCGGATGAAACCGGGGGCCTCCTCCATCGGCACCACATGAGTGATGAGCTGCGCCCTGATCTCCGCCCCGCGCGCGGCCAGCAGCTTCACCGTCTCGCGCGACAGCCGGCGCTTGTCCCACGCCGTCGCCATGCCGCGCGGCACACGGTTGATCTGGGCGCAGCGAAGATTGAGGCCGTTGTGGTGGAACTCCTCGCCCAGCCGCAGCCGGTCCGCGCCACCCTGATAGAAAGCCAGGTCGATCACCGTGCCCTGCGGCCGCAACGCCTGCATCGCCGCATGGAGCGAGCCGGAGTCCGCCCGCGTCTGGAACACGAGGTCCGCGCCGCGATCGTCGCCGCCGTGGTGCCAGCGCGCCTTGGCGTGGTTGCAGGCGTCCGCCTCCGTCATCGGCGTCAGCCCGAGGCAGGCGGCGCGCATCCGGCGGAACTCGGACGGATCGGCGATCACCACCTCGCTCGCGCCCGCTGCCTGTGCGAACAACGCCACGAACAGCCCGACGATGCCGGCGCCCAGCACCAGCACCGGCCGGTCGCGGATGCCCGCGCCGAAGAAGGGGGTGTCCGGTCCCAGCATCTCGGCATCGGCATGGAGGATGCCGTTTGCCGCGATCGGCCCCATCTGGCCCACATAGATGCCGAGGATCGGGTCGATCTCCGGCGGCAGCACGGTCAGCACGTCGTGGAACGGATCGGCGGTATGGCCGCTCTTGTGGCCGAATACCGCGCCGACGACATCGCCGGGCGCATAGTCGCCCGCATTCGATTCCACCACGCGGCCGCTTTCCATGTAGCCGAGGAACGGCACCGGATAATGCTGCTGCGCCTCGCCGGGCACGAACACGCCCCGGCCCGCATCCCAGCGCGAATGCAGATAGGGGTTGGTATTCTTGACGAAGGTCAGTTCGGTACCGGCGGAAAAGCCGGTGTAGAGCATCTTCAGCCGCACCTGACCGGGGCCGGGCGGCCCTTCGTCATAGCCGTGGAGATAGGCCTCGCCGGGGCGTTCGACGCCGAGCGAACGGATGTGCCGCCACTCGCTCATGCGACCGGCCCGATCGCGATCGCCTGACCCGTGCGCGCGGATTCGCCCACTGCCAGCGCCAGCCGGTGCGTCTCCACCGCTTCGCCATAGGGGCAGCGGATGCGGTTCTCCTTGCCCTTCACCGCATCGATGAAGTCGCGATCCTCGCGCCACACCGGATCGCCCTGCGCCCCGCGCACCGGGCGGCCCCGGCCCACGTCGACCATCAGGTCGTGGTCGGTAATCTCGATCGCCATCCGCTCGCCGAACAGGTGCAGGCCGACGCGGTGGTTCCAGCCCAGCAGGCAGGTGGCGGCGAAGTTGGCGACGGCGCCGCTGGCGAACTGCAGGCTGGCGGTGCTGACGGTCGGCACGTCTAGCCCAGGGAACTCGGCCCGTTCGGTCAGCCCGGCCATGCCGTACACCCGCGTGACCGGGCCGGCGAGGTAGCGCGCCAGATCGAGCAGGTGCGTCGTCTGCTCCACCATCTGCCCGCCGGACTGGTCGAGATGCCACCACCAGCGCGGCGGCGGCGTGGAATCGAGCCAGTAGCCCGACATCAGCCGCGCCGGATTGTTCGCCAGCAGCCCGCGCACCTCGTCCACCGTATCGAGATAACGCCAGTGATAGCCGACGGCGGTGACGAGCCCGGCCGCCGCCACCTCGCCCGCGATCGCCTCCGCCGTCGCCAGATCGAGCGCGACGGGCTTCTCCACGAAGAAGGGCAGGCCGGCGGCGATGGCCGCGCGTTCCGGCGCGCCGTGGGCGAAGGGCGGCACGCAGATATAGAGCGCGTCGAGTTCCACCTCGCGCAGCATCGCCTCCGTATCGGTGAACGCGCGGGCGCCGAAGCGGGCGGCGGCCTCCTGCGCGCGGCCCTCGTCGGTATCGGTGATGGCGGCGATCTCGACATCCTCGAACTGTTCGAGCACGCCGAAATGGCGATGGGCGATGCCGCCCGCGCCGATGAAACCGATCCTGGTCAAGCGTTCTCCTGTGCGTTCCGGCGCCGCCCGCGCCTCTTCGTCGTAGATCGCGGCGGTCTCGTCGATCATGCGGGTGGCGGTGTATTGCTCGCCGTGCCGCTGGGTGGCGTGGGCGGCGACTTCGGCCAGCCGTTCGCGGTTCGACAGCGCCTCGATCACCGTGGCGGCGAGCGCGGCGGCGTCACCCGCCGGCACGAGCCAGCCGGAGCGGCCGTGTTCCAGCATCCCGGCATTGCCCGGCGCGTCGCTGGCCACGATCGGCAGCCCCGCCGCCATCGCCTCCAGCGCAACGAGCGACAGTCCCTCGAAGCGGGAGGGCAGGACGAGCAGGTCGGCCGCCGCCATCAGGTCGGGCAGGTCGATGCGGTGGCCCAGCAGACGAACCGATCCGGCCAGCCCGGCGGCGGCGATATGCCGGGCGGTCGTCCACAGCAGCGGGCCGTCGCCGGCCAGCAGCAGCGTCGCCCGTGGCAGGCCGGCCAGGATCGCGGGCATCGCCGCCAGCAGCAGCGCATGATCCTTCTGCGGAGCGAAGCGGCCCGCCATCAGCAGCACCGGGCCGTCACCCAGCGCCATCTCGCGACGCAACGCGCCCGGCGCGCGGCGTGGGGGCAAGGGGTTCACGCCGTTGGCGATCGTCGTCAGCCGGTTACCCAGCCCGGCAAGGTGGTGGCTTTCGGCTACCGCCGGCGACACCGCGATCAGCCGGTCGACGGCAGCCAGCGCCTCGCGATGGTCGGCCTGCTGCGCTTCGTCGGTCAGCAGATAGGGCAGATGCTCGGTGCGGATCACGCGCCCGCCGGCGGCATGGGCGGCGCGCGCGCTGGCGTGGCCTTCCCAGCCGATGCCGGCGTGGAGGTGCACCAGATCGGGGCGGGTGCGGGCGAACCAGCGATGCAACGCCGCCGGATCGCCCGGATCGACCGCCTTCACCGCAAAGCCCGCGCCCCGTGCGCGATCGAGCAGCCCGCCCGGCGGCGCGCCGACGACGATCTCGTAGCGGTCGGCCAGCCCGTTGGCGAGCGTGAGCATATGTTCGCCCACGCCCGAGGGCGCCGGGCTCTCGGTGACGAGGAACAGCCGTTTGCGTGTGTTCATGCGGCCGATGCCACCTCTGCCAGCCCGGATGCCAGTCGCGGCGCGAGCCGGCGGTAGGTGGCAAGCGCCTGCCCGACGACCTGATCCATATTGTAATAGCGATAGGTCGCCAGCCTTCCGACGAAGCTCACGTCCGGCAACGCGTCAGCCAGCGCCTCGTAGCGGCGGTACAGCGCCTGGTTTTCCGCGCGGGGGATCGGGTAATAAGGATCGCCCTCGGCCTGCGGGATCTCGTAGCTGATGCTGGTGCGCGGGGCGACCTGCCCGGTCAGGTGCTTGTACTCGGTGATCCGGGTGTACGGCACGTCGGGCGCCGGATAGTTCACCACCGCGACGGGTTGGAACTGCGCCATGTCATGCGTCTCGTGGCGGAACTGGAGGCTGCGGTACGGCAGCTTGCCGTAGCGATGGCCGAAATATTCGTCGACCGGCCCGGTGAACACCACATGGTCCGCCCGCACGTCGCAGTCGGCGAACTCCACGCCCGTCTCAACCGTAATGTTCGGGTGATCGAGCATGCGCCGGAACATGGCGGTGTAGCCGGCGGCGGGCATTACCTGATGTTTGTCGAGGAAGTAGCGGTCGTCGGTGTCGGTGCGCGTCGGCACGCGGGCGGTGACGGCCTTGTCCAGTTGCGACGGGTCCAGCCCCCACTGTTTGCGGGTGTAGCCCTGGAAGAACGTCTCGTAGAGTTCGCGCCCCACCGCCGCCACGACGACGTCCTCCGATGTCTCGATCGCGCGCGGTTCCGCGCGGGCGGCGAGGAAGGCGGCGGCCTGCGCCTCGTCCGCCAGATCGAGGCCGTAGAGCGTGTTGAGCGTGGTGCGGTTGATCGGGATCGGCACCAGCTTGTCGCGCACGCTCGCCAGCACGCGATGCTCGTAGGGGCACCATTCGGTGAAGCGCGAGAGATAGGCGAGCACGTCGTCGCTGTTGGTGTGGAAGATGTGCGGGCCGTAGCGGTGCACCATGATGCCCGCCGCGTCGGCATGATCGTAGGCATTGCCGGCGATGTGCGGCCGCCGGTCGATCACCAGCACGCGCTTGCCCGATCCGGCGGCCAGCCGCTCCGCCAGCACCGATCCGGCGAAACCTGCGCCCACCACCAGCGCATCGTAATGCGCGCGGCGGGTAAGGATCGCGGTGGCGACGTTGTTGACCGGGGCCGGGGCCATCGCCTGCTTCATCGCGGCGAAGGTACGGTCCCACGAGATCGCGGCGAGTGCGATATCCGCCTCGTCGCGCCACGCTCCCTCGGGTGGCAGCGCCAGCGCCGCCTCGCAGGCCGCGATGAAGGCCGGCGCATCGGCGGCGATCGAAACCGCCGCTATCTTCCCATAATGGCGCACCACGTCCACGATCGGGGTGGAGACGACGGGCTTGCCGGCGGCGAGATATTCGGGCGTCTTGGTCGGGCTGATGAAGCGCGTCGCCGCGTTGATCGCGAATGGCATCAGCGCCGCCGACCAGCCGGCCAGATAGCCGGGCAACTCGTTATATTGCCGGCTGCCGAGCCAGTGGATGTTCGCGCGGTGCGGCAGGTGCGCCGGGTCGATCTTCACCACCGGGCCGATCATCACGATCTGCCAGTCCGGCCGCGCCGCCGCCACCGCGTCGATCAGCGCCAGGTCGATCCGCTCGTCGATCACGCCGTAGAAGCCCAGCTTCGGGCCGGGGATTCGCGCCTGATCGTCGGGTTCCACCACACCGCCCCGCGCGGCGGCGAAGTGCGGCACGTCGACGGCGGAGGGGAAGGGGTGGACGGCATTGTGCCGCTCGCGCTTGGCCTCGTACAGGCTGTAGCCGCCGGTGAACACCACGTCCGCCCGCCGGATCAGTTCCGCCTCGCGCTCCACCATCAGTGGGTCGGCGAAGGCGAATGCGGAAAGCTCGTCCATGCAGTCATACACGATCGTCTCGGCGGCCACGCGATCGGCGAAACCGAGCATCATCGGGGTGTAGAACCACAGCACCGGATCGACCGGTATCGCGGTCTCCACCAGCATCGCCAGCAGACCGCGCAGCGCGTTCTCCACCGCCTCGCGGCCCCACCAGTGGGGCACGCGCGGGCGCAGCGCGATCACGTTGTCGGCGGGAAAGGGGTGATATTCCAGATAGGGGAGCGGATGATCGCACGCGATCGCCTCCTCCCAGAAGAAAACGCGCCGCTCGGCGGCAAAACGCTTCATCAGATGCTGGGGCCGCTGGGTCACGAAATCCCAGCGCAGGTGGGAGAAGCAGATCAGGGGAGGCAATGCGGGGGCCGGGGACGACACGAGGACTTGAGGACTGGCCGAACGGTGCACGTTGTTCTCCCGTGTGAGGCGGCCATGAAGCCCCTCCGACGCCCGAACGCAATAAATCGATGTTAACAGGCAATATTTTTTCGCGCCGCGATCGCATCGAGCAATGGACGCAGGCGCAGGATGGTGTGCGGCCATGCCCACCGCGCCAGTACCGCCGCGCGCGGGGTGAACCCGGCGGCATCCGCGCGCATCGCCATGATCGCCTCGGCGAACGCCTCGGACGTGGCGAGGCGACCGGTTTCGGGCAGGATGAACTGGCGCCCGCAGGCAAGCTCGGCATTGGCGAGCACCGGCAACCCGGCGAGCATATATTCTGTGATGATCGCGGGGGCGCCATCGTCCCGCCCGCAAACCACGCCGAAGCGGGCGCGGTTCATCAGCCGGTTCACCTCCTCGAACGGCACGCCGGGCGGGCCGATGCAGTCGACCGACAGGCTGCGTTCGGCGATGCGGCGGCGCAGGTCGCCGGCATCCTCGCCGTAACCGAACACGCACAGCGCGCGCACGTCGCGCGGCAGCCGGTCCAGCGCGTCGAGCAGGATGTCGTGGCGTTTGTAGGCCTGCGCCGCCGCCACGTAGATCAGATCATAGTCCTTCGGCCCCCCGAGCGGGCGGAACTGGTCGATCGCGGCGAATTCCGGGCCGACCGGCATGATCGCGGTCCTCATGCCGGGGTGGCGCGCCTCCACCTCGTCCGACTGCCACTGCGCGCCGGTGAGCACCAGATCGAACCGGGCGCTCACCCCGGGCGGCACGCGCAGGGTGGGCGCGTCGATCGAGTTGTAGAGGATGATGCTGTTCGCGCACGCCGCCAGCAATGCCTCCGATACGCCCAGCCCGTAGACGACGAGGATATGCGGTGCGCCGAACGCGTGGACGAAGGCCAGCATGTCGCGGTTGTCGAACGGCGCCTCGGGGGCGTCGAGCATGAAGGCGCGATAGCGCAGATGCGTGTTCGCCGCGGCGAAAGGCGCGGGATCGCCGCCGATCTGGTGATGCCATATCTCGGCGCGGTCGATCATCCCGGCGGCGATGCAGGCGAGTGGCAACCGTTCGAGATAGCCGCCCGTCACTTCCGGCGGGTCTCCTTCCGCCACCCGCCACGGTTGTTCGGAAGACGGCGGCGACACCCGGCGCGCGTGATCGGCCGGTACGGGATCGCTCCGCCAGTCGATCCGGTCGCTGACGACCACGATCGAGCGCGTGGCGCTGAGGGGGGCCGCGCCGTCCGTCGCGTCGTGCCGTGTCGAAGCCATGTCGTGCCCTCGCGAATCCCGGTCGCGTCGGCGACCGTGCCGCTGCCCTTACCGGCAGGGCGACCGCCGGGACGAGCGGCTTTTTGCGGGAGCCGGCTGCGGCAGGCCGTGGCCTCCACGCGATCGTTTAATTTCTTGCCGCGGGGAGCAAGCCGGCCCGGCGACTGTTCCCGCCTTCGACCAGAAACGGGAGCAACCCCTTGAAACGACTGATACCGGCCATCAGCCTGCTGGCGCTGGCCACCGCCGCCCACGCGGCCCCGCCGATGCCGACGCCTGCGATCCCGGGCCTCGCGCCGCAGCCGGCGCCTTATGCGACGCCCGCCGTGGTCAACCACCCGAAGACGATCGGCTGGCCCGAGGGGCGCACCCCGGTGGCGCCGCGCGGCTATGAGGTAGTGAAGTTTGCCGGCGGGCTGGACTATCCCCGACAGGCGCTGCTGCTGCCCAACGGCGACGTGCTGGTCGCCGAGGCGCGGACCAAACCCAAGTTGGACGCCGAGCCGGAAGTCGCGCGTGGACAGGCGCTGTCGAAGACGACCGGCTACAGCGCGAATCGCATCACCCTGCTGCGCGATGCGGACCGCGACGGCGTGGCCGAACAGCGGTTCGTGCTGCGCGAGAACTTGAACCAGCCGTTCGGCATGGCCTATCGCGACGGGCGGCTCTACGTCGCCAATACCGACAGCGTGATGAGCTTCCCCTATCGCCTGGGCGAGACGCGCATCGCCGCCGCCCCGCGCACGCTGGCGACGCTGCCGGCCGGCGGCTACAACAACCACTGGACGCGCAACCTGTTGATGAGCGCGGACGGGCGCACGCTGTACGTATCGGTCGGCTCGGCCAGCAACGTGGGCGAGCATGGCATGGCCGAGGAGGCCCGACGCGCCGATATCCTCGCGATCGACCTGACGACCGGCCGCGAGCGAACCTATGCCTCGGGCCTGCGCAACCCCGTCGGCATGGATTTCGCGCCCACCACCGGCACGCTGTGGACGGCGGTGAACGAGCGCGACAACTTCGGCGACGACATCTCGCCCGATTATCTGGTCGGCGTGCGCGAGGGTGGCTTCTATGGCTGGCCTTACAGCTATTACGGCAAGCAGGACCCCCGTCATCCCAATGAGCGGCGCGATCTGCTGGCGACCACCTTGCTGCCCGACGTGGCGGTCGGCCCGCATGCCGCCGCGCTGGGGCTGGCGTTTGCCAGGGGGCGGGCGGCCAACGACCAGCAGGCGTTCGTCGCCCGCCACGGGTCATGGAACCGGTCGGCGTTCAGCGGCTACGACGTGCAGGTGGTGCCCTTCGCCGATGGCCGCCCGACCGGCGCGCCGCAGCCGTTCCTCACCGGCTTCGTCGCCGATGCGAAAGCCGGCGAGGTCTATGGCCGCCCGGTAAGCGTGCAGGCGCGCGACGACGGCGCGCTAGTCGTGGTGGACGATGCCGGCGACACCGTGTGGCTGGTGCGGCAGCGCAAGTGAGGCACACGGGCCGGGCCGGCCTGATCCTCGCGACCCTGATCGCCGCCGCCCCGGCCGGCGCCGCCACCGTGCCGTTCGCCGACACCGAAGATGCGACGCTGGGTGCAGTGGAGGTCGGGGCGGGGCGCTTCCACCCGATCCTGTCCATGGACCTGCGCAACGGCGACTATGCGCGCGGCACCTATGACGACGACCGGGCCGGGTTGGGCCGCGTGCCGCTGCACGTAGCGTTCGGCTTCGCTGCCGAACTGCGCGCGAACGCGGCGGGCGAGGGCGACCTGTTCCTGATCGGGCAAAGCTCCAACGGTTTCCACGCGCCCGACCGGCGGGAGACGACCAGCCCGCGCGGCTGGTACGAGAGCAACAACCTGCTCGGCCTGGCGTGGCGGCCGGCCGAAGGGCTGTCGGCGGCGGTGGCCTATACGATCAAGACCAGCCCCAACGCCGTCTCCGCCACAACGCACGAGGCCAGCCTGAGCGCCGCTTTCAGCCGGGACGAGGGCAGCGGCCGGCTCCGGCCTCGTCTTGCCGTCACGGTGCGACCCAGGGGCGCGAACGGCATCTATACGATCGCCGGCGTCGCGCCCGAAACCACGTTCGGCGACGGCGAGAATGCGCCGACGCTGTCGCTGCCCGTCACGGTCGGGGTCGGATGGGGGGGCTTCTATGGTCCCGGCAGCGGCAGCCGGACCTATGCGAGCGGCGGCCTGTCGCTGTCGCAGCCGGTCGCGTTCGCACGGGCGAAGGCGAGCATCAGCGCCGAATTGCTGGCGCTCGTGCGGGACGACGGCCTGCGCCGGCTCGACGCGCCGAACGGTACGACGGCGACGGTGGTGCCGCTGGGCACGCTCACCTTCCGCGTCGGGTGGTAGCGCGTCGTCAGGCGAGCGTCAGGAACAGTTCGGCCTCGATCACCCACCGGCCGCCCACCTCGCGCCACTTGGCGGTATAGTTGCCCGAGGCGAGCGGCGTGTCGTCCCCGGTGGTGACGCTGCTCCACGCGCCGTGCTCGAACGCGATCGGCTCGACCGGCGAGAGGATGATGCTGTCCGGGGTGCGGGTGTAGACCGCGCGCACCGTCGCGGCGAATTCGCGTTTCCAGGCCAGCAACTGTGCCTTGCGGCCGGAAATCACCCCGCTGTCCGTACCGGCCACCAGTATCGCTCCGGGGGTCAGCAGCGGTGCGATCGCGTCGAGGTCGGCCGAGGCCAGCGCCCGGTTGAACGCGGCGCGCTGCAGGCGGATGGCGATGTCTGGCGGCATGGTCATCGTGGCTCCCGCGACCGTGGAGCGGGTCTTATGGCCGCGAAGCCCGCCGCGCTGCCAGCACGATCTTGCCGGCAGATGAACGCCGCGCGATATTCTGCGTTGGGCATGGCGGCGGCGGATGACCCGGTGCCGCAGCGGGGTTGGACCGAGTGGATAAGTCAGTGCCAGAAGCCGAAGCCGCAGGCGGAGCGACGACAGCGGCTGCGCGAAGCCGTCGCCTGCGCCGCATCGCGTTGTGGGTGGCGGCCGGCATCGCCCTGCTCCTGCTGCTGCTTAGCGCCTTCCCGTGGGGCCTGCTGGCGGGCCGGGCGGACGGGATGCTCTCCACCGCACTTGGCCGCCCGGTATCGATCGGCTCGGCGCGGCGGACCGGCTGGCTGTCGTTCGTGCCGGAGATCGAACTGCACGACGTGCGGATCGCACAGCCCGGCTGGGCCGGCACGGGGGACATGGCGCGGGCCGGGGTGATCCGCCTGCGCCTGCCGGTGTTGCCGCTGCTGATCGGCCAAGTGCGCCCGCGTTCGATCGCGGTGGAGGGGCTGACGCTGCATCTGGTGCGAGATGGGAACGGGCGGGACAACTGGTCCGGCGGGAAGAAGGGCGGTGACGAGGGCGACGGCCCCGGCCTCGCCGACCTGACGATCCGCGATGCCCGGCTGCGCCTCGACGATGCCAAGCGGCACGTCGCGCTACAGGCGTCGCTGTCGTCCGACCGGGCGGGCGGCGTGCGGATTGCGGGGGCGGGCACGTTGCGCGACCAGCCGTTGCGCCTCTCCATCACCGCCCCCGCGCTGGCGACCGCGGATCCGGCCGCGTCGTGGCCGGCAAGGGTTTCGGTGCGATCGCCGCTGGTGTCGATGGACGGCACGGTGCGGATGGATCGGCCGCTCGACACCGGCCACTTCACCGCCACGCTGACGGCGCACGGTCGGGATCTGCGCTACCTCGACGATATCGTGCAGGCCGGGCTGTTCCCCACGCAGGACTTCCGCCTTGCCGGCACCGTCCGCCACGACGGGCAGGCGTGGCGCGTACCCCGGGTGGACGTCACCATCGGCCGCTCCTCGTTACGCGCGGCCGTGGCGGTATCGAAGGAAGGGGAACGCACGAAGCTGAATGGGCAGGTGCACGCCCGAACGCTCGATTTCGACGATTTCGCCTCCGACGAACAGAAGGCCGAGGCGAAGGCACGCGAACGGCGCATCGGCGCCCGGGTGGTGCCGGCCACGCGGATCGTGCTGGACAAGCTCGGCACGCTGGACGGGCGGCTGGTATTGCGCGCCGACCGCCTCCTGTCGGCCACGCCCTCGCCGTTCCGCAGCCTGAACGCCACGGTGACGCTCGACCGGCAGCGGCTGCGTGCGACGCCGCTGACGGTGGGCCTGCCGCACGGCCGGGTGACGGGCACCCTTGCCGTCGACGGGCAGGGCAGGACGCCGCGCCTGTCGTTCGACCTGCGGGTCGCCGAAGCGCTCGTCAGCGATTTCTTCCCGACCCAGCAGGTCGTCGCCGGGCCGTTGCGCGCGCATCTGCGGCTGGCGGGCAGCGGCGATACCGTGCGGGATGCGATGGCGCATGGCGACGGCACGCTCGCCTTCGTGGTGCCCGGCGGCAGCGTGCGGCGCGATTACGCCACCTTCCTCGGCGGCGACGTTATCAAGAGCATCGGTGCCGCTGCCGACGGCAAGACGAAGCGGACGAACCTTGACTGCCTGATCGCCACCTTCAAGACCCGCCGGGGCCGGATGACACCGGAGCCGGTGCTGCTCTCCACCCCGGTCGCGCGCGGCGACGGCGCGGGGGTCATCGTGCTGGGGCCGGAGACGATCGACATGCGCGTCTCCGGCCACCCGACACGGCCGGGCCTGCTCGTCTCCACCGCGCCCGTCCGCCTGTTCGGCACGCTCTCGCAGCCCCGGATCGATATCCGGCCACCACGGGCGAAAAGCCAGGAGGACAACGACATCCTCTCCCGCGTCGGCCTGTTCATCAAGAAGCTGCGTGTGCGCGGCGACGAGGGCGCAAGGGCGGCCACTCCGGTGAAATGCCCGGCCGAGATCAGGCGGGCGCTGGGATGACCTGCGGGGGTGGCGGCGGCGCGGGCGGTGCGTTGCGGATCGCCGTGATCGGCCATTTGCGGCACCCCGTCGCGATGCCGTTCATGGGCGGGATGGAAGCGCATTGCCACCAGCTCGTGCGGGCGCTGGTAGCGCGCGGGCATGACGTGACGCTGTTCGCCAGCGGCGACAGCGACCCCGCGCTGCCTCTCCACGCCATTGCCGAGCGGCATTACGATGCGGTGCTGCCCTGGGTGGAGTGGCACGGTACGGCACGGCTGGCTGCGTTTCAGGACGCGGCGTTCGGCTTGGCTTGGGCGGCAATCGCCGACGGCGGCTTCGATGTGGTCCACAACAATGCGATGCATCCGGCGCTGCATGCATGGGCGAAGCGGGACGGCCAGCCGATGGTCACCTCTCTGCACGTACCGCCGTTCGACGGCCTCGCCGATGCGGTCCACGATCATGCCGCGCCGTGGCTGCGGCAGACGACGACCTCACGCGCCCACATGGCTGGCTGGTGGGCCACGCCGTCCGCCACCGCCTCGGTCGTCCACAACGGTATCGACACCATGCGCTGGGCCTTCCGCCCTCGCGGCAATGGCCGGGCGGCGTGGGCCGGTCGGATCACGCCGAACAAGGGCACGGCGGTGGCGCTCGATGCCGCACGCCTGGCAGGGATCGCGCTCGACGTGGCGGGGCCGATCGACTGTGCGGACTACTTCCGCGACGAGGTGGCGCCGCGACTGGACGACATGCGCGTCTATCATGGTCACCTCGGCGGGGCGGCGCTGGTCGACATGATCGGCGCGGCCTCCGTGCTGCTCTCCACCCCGACGTGGGACGAGCCGTTCGGCCTGATCGCGGCAGAGGCGATGGCGTGCGGCGTGCCGGTGGCGGCACTCGATCGCGGGGCGATGCGCGAGGTGGTGGGCGATTGCGGCGCGCTGGGCACGGATGCCGCCTCGCTGGCGCGGGCGATCGGGGCGGCGCGCACCTTGCCGCGCCCGGCCTGTCGCGCGCGGGTGGAGCGGTTGTTCTCGATCGACGCGATGATCGCCGGCTACGAGCGCGCCTATGCGGTGGCGATGGCGGGCGCGCGAGCCTCGAGCACCGCCAGCACGGTGGCGCTGCTGGCATAGGGCTGGTCCGCCTGCTGGCGGGTCAGCGCCAGATCGGCGTCGGACACGTCGCGCAGGCGGACATATTCGCCGTCCTGCAACTCGATCAGCCCCATCAAGGTGAACGCCCGCAGCCAGTGGTCCATCGTGAAATGCCCCCATTTGTCACGAAAATGCGTGGCATTGGCGATCACGCTGTCGACATGGTGGACGGGCGGCATGTGATGCGGGTGATGCTGGTGATAGGCGCGCGCGCCCCGGCACCAGAACAGCGGTACCCCCGCCGTCGCCACCACCCGGCCGAAGTCGGTGTCCTCGCCGCCGTAGCCGACATACCGCTCGTCGAACCCGCCGAGGCCGAGAAACGTGTCCCGCCGCATCGCGAAATTGAGCGACCAGAAGCAGCGGTAATCGGTGCAGTCGCCCAGCGGCCCGGCGGGTGGCCCGGCGCGCTCCGAATGCTTGACGGCGGTGGCGGCGAAGCGGGGGAACTCGAGGCCGGCGTCGGTCGCGCCGGCGGGCAGGTACAGCACCTCGCCCATCAGCACCCCGTCTGCCTGCGACAACGCTTCGGCATAGTCGGCGACGAACGAGGGGGCGGGGATGCAATCGACGTCGAGGAACAGCAGTTGATCGCCGCGTGCCGCCCGCGCCGCCGCGTTGCGCGCGGCAGCCAGCGGGATACCGTCCGCGCCGACCATGATCTGCCGGATGGGGAAGGGCGCGGACGGCAGTTCGTAAGGCCGGGGTTGCATCACCGCGATCACCAACTCGTGGGGCATGCGGCTCTGCCCGGCCAGCCCGCGGACGAGGTTTGCAAGATGGCCCGCGCGGCCATGCGCGAGCGTGCAGACGGAAATCGTCATGCGAGACTTTCGATGATGAGGGGCGCGATGGGCGCGGGGGACGGATGGCCCCAGCGCCGCTCGGCCAGATCTTCCAGCCAGTTCGCCGTCGACGCGGCGGCGTCCGGATCGACCAGCGCGTGCTGGCGGGCCGGATCGATCGTCGCGGCGCGTCGCCACGCCTCTGCCCATGCCCCGGCGTGCGAGGGCCAATGCTCCAGCATGGCGGCAGCACCTGCCCGGTCGAGCATCCGCGCCTTCCACAGCTGCTCGTCGAAATAGCGCCACTCGGGCACGACCACCCACGGCCGGCCGATGGCGGCGATCATGTGGACGGTGGTGTTGCCCGCCGACGACACGACGCGATCGGCGGCGGCGATGTAGAGTTCGGGCGTATCCACCCAGCCACGATGCTGGAGATTATCGGGCGCGGTCGCGTGCCACTCATGCTCGACCGCGCCGATCGTCAGCCACAGCGCATCGGGTTCGGCGCGCGCGCCGAGCGTGAGCGGGGTTGCGGGCGTGCCGCCGCCGCCGCCGCCGGCCACCACCAACACGATATCCGCATTGGCGGGAAGGCCGAGCAGGCGGCGCGCCTCGTGCCGCGCGACCGGCGATACGGCGATCCCGACGCCGGGGGCGTGGAAGGTCTTGGCCTGCATCCAGTCCGGCCGGCCCGGCTGCTCCAGCGTTCCGGCATAGGGGGCGAGGATGCCGATCGCGGACTCATACGCCGCCAGATGGCCGATATCGTCGCGGGTGCCGTGCTGGAGCACGCTGACGCACGGCACCGAGGCGATGCGCGCAAGCTGCGCCAGCTCGGCGGAAACGTCGGTGACGAACAGCGCCGGCCGCGCGCTGTCGAACCAGCCGGCCAGCGTGGCGATGGCGCGGGTGATGCCGCCCCAGCCCAAGGGCGCGCAGTGCAGCGTCTGCGGCGTGCGTGCGTGCGCGAAGCCGCTCTCCTCCTCGCCGGTCGCTTCGAACAGCGAGGGGATGACCTGCACCGACACATGCGGGGCAAGCGGCGGGAAGATATCCTCGCGCGCACAGAACAGCACCACCGGGCGTGTGGCGGGCAGCGCGTTGACGATCGCGGCGGAGCGCTCGGCATGGCCGCGCCCCTGATGGTGGACGAAATAGCCGATCGGCCGATTCACCTGGCGGGTCATGCGGCGCGGTTCCGGGCGAAGGCGCGCATCCCCTCGATCACGCCGCCGGCGTGGGGGCGGCGGGCGAGGTAGATGGTCGGGCGGCCCACCAGCGGCGCCAGTTCGGCGCTATGGTTGGCGACGAGGATGCCGTTGCGGCAGGCGGTGAGCATGTCGAGATCGTTGCCGCTGTCGCCGGCGGCATAGACGTGATCGAGGCCGATCCCCATCGCGCGCGCCACCCACATCATCGCGGCGCCCTTGCCCGCGCGGCCGGGCAGGATGTCGAGCAGGTCGCCGTGGCTGTGGATCACGCGGACAGGCAGGTCGGCTACCGCCGCGCGGACGGCGGCCACCGCCGACGGTTCGGAAACGAAATAGCTGCGCTTGTGGCGGCGTTGTTCCACCGCCGGCTGGCGTTCCACCCCGCGTAGGGTGGCGACGCGGGCATCGACATCGGCTGGGTCCCAGCCGATGTCGATATGCCTCGCATAGTCCCGGTCGGCGAAGAGCCGGGCACCGTGCCGCCAGTAGATCTCCGCCCCCACCGAGGTGATGAGCACCGCAGGGGCTGGCTGGCGCCATTCGCCGAGCAGCCGCTCCGCTTCCTGCAACGATCGCCCGGTCGCGACGCCGAAGGCGAGGCCGGGTTCGCCATCGAGAAAGACCGCCATCCCGTCCGCGCTGGTGATGCATCCGGTGAGGGTGTTGTCGATGTCGCACAGCAGCAGTCGGGTCGGGCTACGGCGCGGCGGTACGGTGGCGGCGGCGGTGGCGCGCGCTATCTCCACGAAACGCGCGGCATAGGCATGCCAATCCAGCGCGCGGGCGTTGGCGATGCCGGCCTGAGAGGCGCGGCGCCATTCGGCACGGTCGTCCAGCAGCGCGCGGATCGCGGCGGCGAAGGCGGGCGGGTCGCGCGGATCGGCGACCGTGCCGTGGCGCAGCCGCGCGACGATATCGACCGGCCCGCCGTGGCAGGCGGCGACCACCGGTACGCCGTGCAGCGCCGCCTCGGTCAGCGTCAGCCCGTAAGGCTCGTTGAACGCGGGGTTCACGAACACGCCGCCCGTCTCGCGCGCCAGCGCATAGAGCGCAGCGATGTCGGCCTGGCTGTGGCGCTTGGGCAAGGCAAGCGTGCCGTACAGATCGTGGCGGTCCAGCCCGGCCAGAAGCCCGGCGATCACGCGGCGCTGTTCGGCCTCGCCACAGTCCGGCCCGTCGCGCAGGCCCGCCACGATGGCGAGGTTGGCGCGGTCGCGCAGATCGGCATCGCGCGCGAACAGGTCGATCAGCCCGGCGAGGTTCTTCTTCGCGACCGGCCGCGCGATGGCGAGGATCAACGGCTTGCCCGGATCGCGCAGGAACGGCGCGAGCAACCGCCGCGCGCGGTCCAGATCGATCGGGCCGGCATCCGCCAGCCCCGCGCCGGGCGGCACGCAGTGGATCTTGGCGGCGCAGGCGGACGGGTAGAGCATCAGCTGACGTTCCGCCTCGTCACGCGAGGAGGCGATGATCGCATCCGCGCCGGCGATCGCTCGATCCTCCTCGGCGATGCGTGCCGCCAGCGTGGCGCGTCCCCCGGTGCAGCCCGCCTTGTCGATCGCCAGCGAGTGCGCGGTATAGACGAACGGGATGCCGAACCGGGCGCGCACCTTCATGGCAACCTCGGCGGCGTCGGCGAAATGCGCGTGGATCACGTCCGGCCGCCGCACCAGCCCGTCGATGTGGCGGATCAGCGCGTCGGCGAACGCGGGGCGATCGGCGGTATTGGCTTCCTTGCTCAGATAGGCGCGGTTGCAGGTATCGATGCGGCGGATCGCCAGCTTCGCCGACAGCGGTTCGAGCGTCACGGCATAGGCCGGGCCAAGGGTGGCATCCTCGATCAGCCGGGTGTCGATCTCGACCCGCTCGACGTCGCCGCGCGCCGCCAGCGCCTGCGCCGCGCCGAGCGCGTAGGTGATGTGTCCGCCGGTGTCCTCCGTCAGTCCGAATTCCACGGGCGGCCCCTTCAGGCAGCCGCCCAGCGCGATCGACAGGATGAACACCAGTCGCAAACCCCCGTAGATGCGATGACGGACCGAGCGGCCCGACATCCTGAACGATCGGTTCAGCTTTGGGTTGCACCTGCCATTCCGACAAGCTTCTGAAATTAAAAGAGTAACTCAGGTTAATCGAGAGGCGGCCCGAAGACCGACCATCCGGTGCGATCCGCGATCATTTCCAGCGCGCGGACGCCCAATATGCTGTTGCCGTGCTGATCGAGGTTGGGCGACCACACCGCGATCGCCGCCGTCTCCGGCACGATCGCGAGGATGCCGCCGCCGACGCCGCTCTTGGCCGGCAGCCCCACACGCAACGCGAAATCGCCCGAGCCGTCGTAATGGCCGCACGTCATCATCAGTGCGAGCAACTGCCGCATCCGGCGGGCATCGGCGTCGGCGGCGGCATCGTCGGGCCTTCGGCGGGTGGCGGCAAGCACGCGGCCGGCGCGCGCCAGCCCGGTGCAGTCCAGCATGATCGCGCACTGGTTGAGATACGCCTCGACGATCGCGTCGTCCGTCGCGTGGATGTTGCCGTGGTGACGCATGAAGTCGAGCATCGCGCGGTTGAGGTGGCCACGCGCGCGTTCCCGCGCCAGCACGCCCTCGTCCAGCGCGGTCGGCGGCAGGCCTCCATGCCGGCGCACCGCCTCCACCACGGCACATGCCTCCCGGTCGTCGCGCAAATGCTCCATGAGGATATCGACGACCACCAGCGCCCCGGCGTTGACGAATGGATTGCGTGGGATGCCTCTGGTTCTTTCCAGATCGACGATGGAATCGAACGGATCGCCCGAAGGCTCGCGCCCCACCCGGTCGAACACGTCGTCGCCGATCGCCGCCAGCGCCAGATCGAGCGCGAAGACCTTGGCGATGCTCTGGATCGGAAAGGCCGCGGTGGCCGCGCCGGCCGAAACCACCTCGCCCGACGACAGCGCCACGGCGATGCCGATCGGGCCGGGCGTGGCGGCCTCGTCCTTGCGGTCCGCCGCCGCCTCGATCGTATCGACGTCGCGCCCGATCTCGTCGGCGACCTCGTCCAGGATTCGCCCAAGTGCCTGTCCCATAACGCTTCTCCTGCTGAACGTGGCCGAACCATCGGCAGGCGATTCCGGTCCACGGGGCGCGGGGCAGACGGATTCTCGTCGGCCTTCGCCCGCACGGTGAACCAGCCGACGCTGACGAAGTGGATCTCGGGGCCGGTCGGTGCCCAGCCGGGTTCGGTGCGGCGCTATCGTTTCGTATGGCGGACGTCGCTTCCGGCCTTTCAGGCCTGACTCGGTCCCGCAACGAAAACGAGCGTGATGAACGGGGGCGCCCTTTTCCGAAGGATGGGGAGCGGTCGTTCTCCAGGCGCGGGATCGGTTTTTCCGCCGCGGGCAGGCCAGCTAAGTCCCGCCGCAAGAGGCACTGCTACCGCCGGGATCGGGCGAGCCGCCGTCGAATACCGCCGCGACGAAGTGGCCCGATCGGAAATCGTCTGGTGGGTGGCGAAGCAGTCGGGTCTCCGTCCGGCGATTTCGGCAGCGGGCGGGGTCGCTGTCGCCCTTGTGGGCGTCAGCGCCGCGGCCGGGCGGCAGCGCCCGCATGCCGAGGTCACCGGCCAGCCGCCGCATGTCGCGGCGATGCGGCGCCGGGCCGGCGGGGGCCGAGAGCCGGTGTCGCTACAACTCATGCACCACTTCGGTCGCGAGTTCGGCGAGGCGGGCGGTCGCCTGGGACAGTTCACTGCCCTTGCCGACGATGCAGGCGACGCGGGGCAGGGCGGGCAGCCCCGTTTCGGTCAGGCTCGTTGCGTCGGGCATGAACAGATGGGTGCGGCAGGTGAGGCCGAGGCCCGCCGCGACCGAGGCGCGCAGCGTGGTGAGGTTGGGCGTCTCGATCGCGATGCGATAGGGCAGGCCGGCGGCATCGAGGCTGGCGATGGCGGCCTCGCGGAAACGGCACGGCCGCTCCAGCACCGCCAGCGGGATCACGCCGCGCTGGGAGAGGTCGGCGTTGCCGTACCACGCCATCGGCGCGGTCTTGATCGCGGACGGATCGTCGGCCGCCGCATAGCCGATGATGATGTCCAGCTGGCCACGTTCCAGCATGGTCAACAGTTCGGCGGTGCCGGCGACACGCGCGTAGATCTGCGAGTCCGGATGCAGTTCGGCGAAGCGCGCGAGCAGGCCGGTCAGCAGGCTCTCGGCGAAGTCCTGCACCATGCCCACCCGCACCGGCCCGGCGAAGTGGCCGGCGCTCACCGCCGCGATCGCCTCGTCGTGCAGCGCCAGCACCCGTCTGGAATAATCGAGCAGCACGGTGCCCGCCGGGGTGAGCACCAGCCGGCGCCCCTCGCGGGTGAACAGCGCCTGCTGCACCAGCTCCTCCAGCCGCTTGATCTGAAGGCTGAGCGCGGACTGGGTGACGAACACCTGTTCGGCGGCGTTCAGCATCGAGCCGGTCTCCACGATCGCGACGAAGCTGCGCAGGAGGGTGG
>NZ_VNIM01000072.1 GCF_007785815.1 Alterirhizorhabdus solaris
GACCCGCCCCATGCCCGCCATCGCCGACGCCCACGTCCTCATCATCGCCACCAACCGTTTCGAGGAATCCGAACTGTTCGATCCGCGCGAAACCCTGCTTGCCAGGGGTGCGAAGGTGACGCTCGCCTCGATTGACACCGACCCTATCCTCGCCACCGTGCACGACGAGCCGGGTCGCACGATCACGCCGGACATCACGCTGGGACAGGTGAACCCCGACGATTACGACGCGCTGCTGATCCCCGGCGGCGTGGGCAACCCCGATACGCTGCGGACCGAAACAAAAGCGATCGAGATCGTTCGCGCGTTCGATGCGGCGGGCAAGCCGGTGGCGGCGATCTGTCACGGGCCGTGGATGCTGGCGGAGGCAGGCGTCGTCTCGGGCCGCACCGTTTCGCCGTGGCCCTCGATCCGCACTGACCTGAAGAACGCCGGCGCGACCATCGTGGATCAGGAAGTGGCGGTGGACGGTCACCTCATCACCAGCCGCAAGCCGGATGACATCCCCGCCTTCACCAAGGCGCTGATCGCGGCGATCGAGGGGCGATAGAGGCCGCATCCATCTCCGAGGCGAAGTCATAGGATGCGGGCGGAGGTTCCGCATCGCGTCTCGACTTCGCTCGACACAGGGGGGTTAGCTGGCCGGGGAGCCAGCCGCCGGCCTCACCCCGCCAGCGACAACAGGGCCAGATAGCGCCCCCGCACGTCGGCGGGGATGCCCAGACCGTCGCGGTAGCGGTCCTGCCGCTCGACCAGCGCGGCGCGATCCCACCGCGCGGCCCAGTTGAACCGCCACCAGTCGTCGACCGAGGAAACCTGCGCCAGCCCGTCGAAATGCCGCGTATCCACCTCGCCGTCGGGATCGACCCACGTCGCCACCGGCACGCCGGCCAGCACGAAATCGAACAGGATCGTGGAGGGCGCGGAGATCGCATAGGCGAAGTCGCCCAGCGCGACGTCGTAGAGCGGCGCGGTGCTGACCTGCACGTTGGCCGGCAGCGCGATGGCGTTCCGCTCGGTGAAGCGGCCGGCCGGGTGGGCGCGCAATGCCAGCGATTGATCGACCATCGCCAGCCGCCCGGCGAACTGCAGGAAGGAATCGAGGAAGCCCTCGCGCATCCGCCCGTTGACGAAGCGGACCGAGTGGAGATTCTCGCAGATCAGGCCGGGCAGGTCGCCGCCGGCCGGGCGGCGGGGCGGCGACGGATCGATCATGATCGACGGGCCGGCAACGAACATCTTGGCCCGCTCCGCCGGAGACACCGACTCCATCCGTGTCATATCGAACCAGGCGACAGCGATGTCGGCGGCGAAGCGCACGTCGCGCCCCGCGACCGCATCGTGCCGAGCGTTGTGGAGGAAGCCGACGCATTCCAGCCCATGTTGCAGCGTGACGGTGCGGATACGCCCCGGCACCGCGCGGAACAGATCGTGCGAGGCGACATGCGCCGCCAGCATCGATTCGCTGCCCGCCACGATCATGCCGCGCCCGTCGCCGAGATGCCGGATCGCCTCGAACGGGGTCTGATACAGGAACGGCGCGACGCCGACCTCCGCACCCAGCCGTTCGATCTCGGCCATCCAGCGGCCGTTGATGTCGGTGGCGATGAACTTTTCCGACACGATCAGGCGCAGGTCCAGCCCCGGCAGCGAGGCGGCCAGCCGGGCCAGCGGCCGCAGCACCGCGACATCCTGCACCAGCGCGAAGTGGCAGGCGACAAACGGCCGCGTCATGCCGCCGCCCGCACGGTACGTAGCGCCTGCCGGGCGGGCAGCGTATCGCTGGCGAGCAGGTCGATCGGGCCGAACGCGGCACGGCAGCACCGGTCGACATAATCCACCATCCGGGCATGGCAGCCGGGATCCTGAACCGCGGGCACGGGGAAGGCCGGCACGCCGAGTGCGGCGAGATCGAGCTCCAGGAAATCGAGGTCGCCGATGCGGATCGGATCGCCCGGCAGCAGCGGCGGCATGAAACGGGACGCCAGCGCGGTCGCCAGACGCACCCGTACCTCGCCCGCCACCACATCGAACCGCATGTTGAAGTTCCACCCCGCCCGGGTGAACATCGTGGCGACCGAGATCCCCCGGAGCGCCATCGTCGCCTTGTGATAGGCCATCACGCTGTTCTGGCCGTGGACGAGGCACAGTGGCCCCTGCACCGGCGGCGGCGGGGCGGAGAGCGCCAGCCGCGCCTGCCGCACGAAGCGGGCGGCGGATTCGAACGGGTTGGCCATCGCCCACAACTCCTGCGTGAGCGCCGTCATCGTCTCGCTGCGCACGCGGCAGTGGCCGGCCGTCATGTCCGCCAGCAAAGTATCGACATCGCGGTACAGGAAGGCATCCAGCCGATCGTACAGCGGATAGCCGATGTTCAGCACCTGGCAGCCGCCGTTCAGCGCCGTGACCGCGCGGTTCATCGACTTTGCGCGGCTGAACGACTGGCCGTTGACCGGCACCAGCGCCACGGTCGCACGGGTCAGCACCTCGCGCTCGGCCTGCTCGGTCCACTCGACGAACTCGTGCGCCACGCTCAGCCCGCGCAGCACCTCGGCGCCGATGCCGTCGAACGGGCGGGTGTTGGTGACGATGCGCAGCCGCACCGTCCACCCCTGCCGCTCGATCCGCGCCAGATCCGCCTCGCACGCGATCAGATCGGCGATGCCCACCGGGAAATAGGGATTGTCGCCGATGCCGAACCACGCGATCTCGATCAGCCGGCTTTCATGCGCACGGCGCACCTTGGCCTCGGCGAGCGCGGCCACCATCAGCGGATCGTAGCCGATCACCGGATCGTCCACCGGTTCGATGCGGATACCGGGCAGGTAGGGCCGCACCGCCTCCACCATGCGCGGCGTGCTGCACAGCGCGAAACGGGTGACGGGCGCCATGTCGCGCATCCACTCGCGGAACCGTTCCAGCCGGCTGTCGGCATATTGCGAAAAATAGTCGTCGAACAGATCCTGCCCCACCACCTTGCCCGCCGCATGGATGCGCCGGGCCAGCACCAGCGCCCCGACGTCGAAGGTCTTGCAGAAGATATAGACGTCGTGATCCAGCTTCGGGGTGGCGATCAGCACCGCGCAGGTGATCGCCTCGATCGTCACCTCGGGGTCGGTCAGGCAGTCGCGGAAGCGATCGTAGCGGATCCGCATCCCGGCGGACTCGCGGAACGCGTCCGACTGGATGACGATGCAGATCCTCACCGCAGCCTCTGCACCAGCACCGCCCCGGCCATGATCCCGCCGAGCACCTGCGGCGACAGGCGATAGGGCATGGCCAGGGTGAGCTGGCGCGCGCGCGGCACGCGGGGGGCGTGCGCCGAGACGGTCGAGGTGCACAGGTTGAGCCCGCCACCACCGATCGCGTGCAGGCCGAGCAGCAGGTCGTCCATCTCCGGCCGCAGCGGATCGTTGCCGTGCGCGTCCAGCCCGTCGAGCAGGGCGCGCCGCAGCAGCACCGCGCCGAGCGGGTTGGCCACCACCGGATAGGTGGCCGGCTGGCGGAACACCGCCGGATCGACGGTATCGACCATCAGCCCGGGCAGCACCCGCAGATCTAGCCCGGTCGTCACGTAGCCGGCGCATGCCCCGGTCTTCGGCCCATGCGTCGTGCGCAGCAGGCATCCGGCGGTCGCTACCTGCGGCGGCACCAGCATGGCCGCCAGCGTAGCGAGCGTGCGCGGGTCGGTCAGCACCGTGGCGGCATCGACGACCAGCACCGTCTCCCGCGCCAGCTGCGCGCGCACGGCGACGAGCTGGGCCAGCCGGCCGCTCTCCGCCGGAATTGGCACGACGGTGCAATGCGGGAAGCCGGCCGTCAGCGCCGCGCGCAGCACGGCATCGTCCGTATCGGCGGGGCGGCAGACGATCAGTTCCAGCGCGCCGCATCCCTCCTGCCGGGCCAGCGATTCGAGCAATGCCAGCGGCGAGGTGTCGTCCCGATCGAACAGCACGGCCACGGTCACCGGCACGCCGACGATGGCGGCCCCCTCGCGCAGCAGCGGCAGCGGCACCTCCGCGGCGATCTCGAACGGGCCTTCGGCGGCCATCCTCACCGGCTTCCCGCGCAACGCCAGCGCCAGCGGCCAGTCGGGCGCCGACGCTGCACCGGCGTCCGCCGCCCCGGCGAGGCGCAGCAGCGGGACGGAGCGTTTCGCGTCGGCCGTCTGCAACCCCTCCAGCCAGTCGCCGAGCGGCGGCGTCCAGACCGACCACACGCTGCCGTGCCGGCTCCAGTCGACCACGGCCATGCCGCCGGCGATCGTCTGCTCGCCCGCGCCCGGCGGCAGCCGCCTTACGAGCGCGGCGATCGTGGGGATCGCATCGGCCGGCACCAGCAGCGCATGGCCGGGCCGCGCCGCCACCGGATGCCGTGCCAGCCGCTCGCGGATGAAGCCCACGTCGCGCCCGTCGCCGGTCGTATCGGCCGGCAGCGTCACCGCGATCCGGAGGAAGCCGGTGATCCACGCGAGCAGATCGTCGTCCAGTATCGGTTCGAGGCCGGTGTGCACCTCGCCGTCCAGTTCCACGGTGGTGACGGTGGTGCCGGGCTGCGGCCTCGCCAGCAGCGTGTCGAGCAGTTCCCCGGACAATGCCGCGATCTCCGCCGGCTCGTCACCGCCGCGGGCGGACATCAGCCGTTCGGCGGCATGCGGGCCACCCCGCGCGAGCGAGGGGAACGGCAGGTGATCGATCGCCCCGATCCCGCCGCCGGCATCGCGCAGCACGATCAGCACCGGCAGATACGGGTTCAGCAGCCGCACCGTAGCGATCGCCACCGGCCCGCCGACCGGCAGGTTCGCCGCCACCTTCACCAGCCCCGTATCGGGCGGGCACTGGTAGGCATCCAGCCGCAGGCCGGCAGCGGCGGCCTCGAACCGGATGGCGAGATCGCGCCGCGTCTCGAACCACAGGTCGGCCAGCCGCAGCGCCTGCCCGCCGCGCGATCGCGTGCCCAGCGGCTGCCCCGTCGCGGCGGACGGCAACGGCATCAGCGGGAAGTGCCCGCCCGTCACGCCGATGCCGCCGGCCGCGATCATGATATCGGCAAGGCCGGACAGGCGGGCGAAAGCGGCAAGGCCGTAATCGGCCAGGCTGAAGCCGCATGGCGGCCCGGCAAAACCGAGATGCGCCTGCACATCCGGCCGCACCACACCCCGCCGCACAGTGCCGAGCGCGACCGCCCCGAGCATCAGCGTGAGCGTCACCGCATCGGCCGCGCTTTCCGACGTATCCGGCGCCGCCCAGCCGTTCATCCGGTGCGGCACCGGATCGTGATGCAGCTCGATCCGCCGGTCGACCACCGTCGCCTGCTGCCCGTCGTCCCCGGTCAAGCGCCTGTCCTCCAAAGCCCGATCGGCACGCCCGCCGCCCTGCTCATGCCCGGCGCCACGGTGCCACGGCGCGCGACGGGAAGGCGAGCCGCGCATCGACGTGGGTTATCGCCAGATTGGGGCTGTGGAACGGATCCTGCTTCAGTTGCCCACCCCAGCGTGCCTGCATCCGTGCCTTGTCGCGGTCCAGCCGTTCGCGCTTCTCGGCCGGCACGTCCTTGCCGCGCGACTGGGATTCGAGGTGGTAGAGCAGCACCTCCGGCGCGAACAGCACGCGGTAACCGGCGGCGCGCACCTTCAGGCACAGGTCGACATCGTTGTAGGCCACCGGAAATTCCTCATCGAGGCCGCCCACCTCGTCCCACACGTCCCGCCGCATGAGCAGGCAAGCCGCCGTCACCGCGCTCAGATCCTGCCGCACCCGCAGCCGGCCCTGCCGCCCGCCCGCATCGCGCGGGAACGACTTGTAGAGGTGGGAGGCGATGCCCACGCCGAGCACCACGCCGGCATGCTGGATGGTATCGTCGCCGTACAACAGCTTGGCGCCGACCATGCCGACATCGGGCCGCACCGCATGCGCCGCCATCAGCGCCAGCCAGTCGGGCGCGATCACCTTGAGATCGTTGTTCATCAGGCCGATCAGCGCGCCGGTGGCGTGGCGGGCGGCCAGATTGTTGATCGCCGAATAGTTGAACGGGCCGGGGCACGGGATCACCCGCACGCGCGGATCGGCGGCGACGCGGGCGAGATAGGCCTTCGTCTCCGGCTCATCGCTGTCGTTGTCGGCGATCAGGATTTCCAGGTCGGGATAATCGGTCTCGTCGAGGAAACCGTCGATGCACACCCGCAGCAGGTCCAGCCGGTCCCGCGTCGGCACGATCAGCGACACGCGCGGCGCGGGATCGGGCAACGGCCATTCGATCCGCGCCAGCCCGGCGGCATCGGTGGCGATCGTCGCCCCGGCCAATGCGGGCGACGGGGTGGTGGCGAGCAGGCCGGCGAACGCCGCCTCGATTCCCGTATCCGCCTCCGCATTGGCGAGCGAGCGGTGGTAGAGGACGAACGGCAGGTGGATCACCGCCCCCGGCCCCGCCAGCGCCGCCGCCGTGGTGATCCGGTATACCGCCGCCGCATCGATGCCACCCGCAAGGTCGTCGTCGAGCCGGGCGCGGCGGACCAGCGGCAGGCGGCTGACATAATCCTGCGCCAGCGCCAGATCGAGGCTCCATGCGCCCTTCATGTGGGGCTGGCCGCGCACGCCGGACACCGGATCGAGGCGGTCCTCGTCGGTATAGACCAGCGCGAAACCGGGGTCCGCCCGCGCCGCGACCACCAGATGCAGCAGGGCGGTCGGCGCAATCCGGTCGCCCGCCTCGACGAAGCTGACGAGCGCGTCGTCGGCAAGGCCGCGCAACGCTTCGCCGAGCGCGTCGCCCGGCAGCACGCGGATGCGCGGATCGGCGTCGTCCAGCCCGGCCGGCGCGTCGAGGCAGAGCGCCTCCCATTCGACATGGATCTGGCCGCGCAACGCCGCCACCGTGTCGTCCCATGCCGCGCCGTCGCGGCCGTGGACGATCACGGTGAGCGTCGGCCAGCCCGTCGCGTCGTTATCATGAAAGGTCCGCGCCAGCGCGGCATCCCCGGCGGTTTCGTGCGCGACCAGCCATGCGTGATAATCGGCCGCCTCGGCGATGGTGCCGCCCATCAGGGCCGCTGCCAGCTGGGCCGGCGGCTGGTGATGGCGCAACAGGTCCGTCGGGATCGGGGCCGTGCCGAGCGTCACGTCCAGGCCGGCGACCCGGACGACCGCCTGCCTGCCGGCATGGTCGGGGGCGATCGTGCGCCACGCGACCAGGAAGCGCCACGCCGCGTCCGCCGCACCGGCCTGGGCACGGGTGCCGGCGACCGCGGCGACGACCGCGCCGTCCACCCGCACCTCCACCACCGGCGGGATATCCGGGTGCCGGGTAAAGACGAGGTGGCCGGCGATCCCGCGCTGATCCACCTGGTCGATCGCCCCCTCGATGGCGAAATCACCTGTGTCCTGCCATTCGAACGCCGCGGGCGGCGGCGTGGCGGCGACGGGACTGCCGGCCTGCCCCGCCTCCAGCGCGGCGATCCGCTCGTCGCGGGCGCGCAGGGTCAGGCCGAAACGCGCGATCCGCTCGGCCTGGGTGGCGAGTTGCCGGCGCAGCGACGTCTCGGCCTCGCGCGATCGGTTGGCCTCGGCGGTCCGCGCCGACAGGCGATCGCGCCAGCCCTGCCGCTCGCCCGCCACGTCCTCGCGCAGGCCGGCCGCCTCGGCACGCCATCGCCGGGCGATGCCGAGCACGCGACGCAGCCGGGCGCGGCCTGCGGATGGATCGGTAGCGCCCGTGGACGGCACGGGGCGCCCGGCGATGGCTGCGTGGATCGGCGCGAGCCGAGCCGCCAGCATCGTGTCGAGGTCGCCCAGCCGCGCCGCTGCCGCGTCGGCCGCCACCACCCGGTCGGTCAGCAGGGCGATCCGCGCCTCCAGTGCCGCGATCCGTCCCGGCTCGTCGGTCACGGCGTCCGCGTCGCTGGTCGATCCGTCCGCCCCGCTCATGGACTGTCCGTCATCGCCGGCGCCCGCTTGCGTCGCGGTCCGCCGCGGCGTGCGGCGCGCGCTCACAGCCCCTTGACGACCGCGTCGATGGCCAGCAGCCGGCGCAGCAGCGCCTCCGCCTCGCCCAGCGGCCATGCGTTCGGCCCGTCGGACATCGCGTTGTCCGGATCGGGGTGCGTTTCCATGAACAGGCCGGAGATGCCCACCGCCACGGCGGCCTGCGCCAGCACCGGCACGAATTCCCGCTGCCCGCCCGATTTCTCGCCCTGTCCGCCGGGCAGCTGCACCGAGTGGGTCGCGTCGAAGATCACCGGGCAACCCGTCTCGCGCATGATCGCCAGGCTGCGCATGTCGGAGACGAGATTGTTGTAGCCGAACGAGGCGCCCCGCTCCGTCACCATGATGTTGTCCGGCGCGGCACCGGCCGCCGCCGCCGCGTTGCGCGCCTTGGCGACGACATGCTTCATGTCGCCCGGCGCCATGAACTGCGCCTTCTTGATGTTCACCGGCTTGCCGCACACCGCCACCGCCTCGATGAAGTCGGTCTGGCGGGCGAGGAAGGCAGGCGTCTGCAGCACGTCCACCACGCCGGCCACGGCGGCCACCTGCTCGGCGGTATGTACGTCGGTCAGCACCGGCAGCCCGGTTTCGGCGCGCACCTTTTCGAGGATGCGCAGCCCCTCGTCCATGCCCGGCCCGCGAAACGACGATCCCGAACTCCGGTTGGCCTTGTCGAACGAGCTCTTGAAGATCAGCAGCATGCCCAGCCGCTCGGCCACGCCCTTCAGCGTCTCGGCGGTGGCGAGGATCATCGCCTCGTTCTCGATCACGCACGGCCCCGCGATCACGAAGAGCCTGTGGTCGAGACCGACATCCTGGCCGCACAATCGCATCGCAGATCCTTGCTCGCGCGCCATCCCGGCAAGGCCCGGAACGATCGCGACTTATGCCTAACCAAAGCGCTTACCCGATGGCAAGGCGTTTTAAAAACCCCCGAAACGGACCCCAGAAGGTCCATTATTAACTAATTTTTTATCATGAGCGCCCGAAATGCCCGTCGAACGGGGGACGGGCTTTGACCGATTCTGGAGCAAATAAAATCTACATCGGCTATGATAGCCGGGAAGACATCGCCTGGCAGGTCTGCCGCCAGTCGATCCTGCGTCACGCCAGCCTGCCTCTCGGCATCCACCCGCTGAAGCAGGACGTGCTGCGCGAGCTCGGCCTCTACACCCGCCCGCACGATGCCAAGGCCTCCACCGAATTCTCGCTCACCCGCTTCCTCACGCCGCACATCGCCGCGACGGACGGCTGGTCGATGTTCATCGACTGCGACTTTCTCTACACGCGCGACATCGCCCCGCTGTTCGCCGGGCTGGACGACAGCAAGGCCCTCTACGTCGTGAAGCATGATTACGTGCCGGCCAACGCGGTGAAGATGGACGGCAAGGCGCAGGTTACCTACCCGCGCAAGAACTGGTCCTCGATGATGCTGTTCAACGGCTGCAACCCCTATGTCCGCGCGCTCTCGCCCCGGCTGGTGAACAGCGCCTCGCCCAGCTACCTCCACCGCTTCGGCTGGGTGCCGGACGAGTTGATCGGCACGATCGACCTCGAGTGGAATTTCCTCGAGGGCGAATATCCGGCGCCCGACGCGACGCCCGCCGCGATTCACTTCACCAACGGCGGGCCGTGGTTCCCCGAATGGCAGTCGGTCGATTACGCCGACCTGTGGCGGGCCGAGGAACGCCGCTACCGCGCCTCGCTGAACGAAGGCCGGCTGCGCGTCGTCGCCGCCTAGGCACCCCCGCCCCTTTGCAGTATCGCCCGCCGGCGCGGCCAGCCCGGAAAAGAACAAGGATCGTACGGATGACCATCGTGATCGAGCAGACGGCTGTGATCGAGCAGGCGGCCGTGATCGGGCACACACCCGCGATCGGGCAGCCGGCGTCCTCGGCGCTGCGCTCCGTCCGCACCCAGATCGAGGGCATGGAGACGCTGATCGCGGCGCTGGCCGAACGCCCGCTGGCGCAGGCGTTCGATGCCGCCGTCGGCGTGATCGCGGCCGCGCGGGGCCGGGTGATCGTCACCGGCATGGGCAAGAGCGGGCTGATCGGCCGCAAGATCGCCGCCACGCTCGCCTCCACCGGCACGCCCTCGATGTACATCCACCCGGCCGAGGCGAGCCACGGCGATCTCGGCATGATCACCTCCGACGACATGGTGCTGGCGCTCTCCTGGTCGGGCGAGACGACCGAGCTGTCCGACATCGTGACCTATTGCGGGCGCTTCGGCGTGCCGCTCGTCGTCATCACCTCGCGCGGGGACAGCACCGCCGGCCGCGCCGCCGACATCTGCCTGGCCCTGCCGCGCGCGCCGGAGGCCTGCCCGAACCAGCTTGCGCCCACCACCTCCACGACGTTGCAGGTGGTGCTGGGCGATGCGCTGGCAGTGGCGCTGGTGGAACGGCGCGGCTTTTCCGCCACGGAATTCCGCGTGTTCCACCCCGGCGGCAAGCTGGGCGCGCAGCTGCTCACCGTGGCGGACGTGATGGGGCACGGCGAGGAGCTGCCGGTGATCGGCCTCGACGCCTCGTTGATGGAAGCCACGATCGAGATGAGCCGCAAGCGCTACGGCAGCACCGCGGTGGTGGATGGCGACGGCCGGCTGATCGGCGCGTTCACCGACGGCGATCTGCGGCGCAGCATCACCAGCGCCAGCCTGGACGACAACATCGTCCGCCACATGACGGTGCGCCCGCTCGCCGTCGGCCCCGCCATGCTCGCCTCGGAGGCGTTGCGGGTGCTGAACGAGAATGCCGTCTCGCTGCTGTTCGTCTGCGACGACGGGCGGCTGATCGGCGCGGTCCACCTCCACGACATCCTGCGCGCCGGCGTGGCCTGACCACCCGGCCGCGCCCTTGCCGTAACGCTTGAGCGCACGGCGGAGCGAGACGCTGCCGTCGTCAGGCCCCCCAGGGCCGGACCATTTGATTGCCGTAAATGGTCGGGGAGAGAGGATTCGAACCTCCGGCCCCTGCCTCCCGAAGACAGTGCTCTACCAGGCTGAGCTACTCCCCGACGGAGCCGCTTTCCGACGAGCGGAGCGGTGCGACAGCGGCGCCGCTATAGGAGGGGATTTCGGATCGTTCAACACCCAATTCACCTCCCCGGCACACAAGCCGTCATCACGCCTCAGCCGTCGCGCGCGGCGAGCATGTCGGCCACATCGACGAACTTCTCGCGCGGGGCGCCGTCGCGGGCGCGGGCTTCCTCGGCGGCTTCGATCTTCTGCCAGTCGCGGAAGGTGACCACGTCGGTGCCCCGCGCGGCGAGCAGCGCGTCCAGGCCGTCACGACCGGCCTTGCCGCTGCCGCCGGCGATGTCCTGCGCGATCGTGTCGGCGATGCGGTAGCCGTCCGGGCGGTTGCTGCCGATCGTGCCGGTCGGCCCGCGCCGTGCCCAGCCGACCGCGTACAGGCCGGGCATCACCCGCCCGTCCTCGTTGGCGAAGCGGCCGGCCTCGTCGTCATAAGGCACGCCGGGAATCGGCGGGGGGCGGTAGCCGATACAGCTGACGATCAGCCCGCAGGGGATCGCATAGGTTTCGCCGGTGCCCTCGATCGCATGGCCCTCGCCGGGGCGGGTGCGCTCGACGATCAGGCGTTCCACCCTGCCGTCGCCCTCCACCGCCACCGGGCGGGCGTAGAAATCGAAGTCGATCGCCACCGGCTTCGCCGCGTCCGCCCCCGCCTCGGCGAAGGCGCGCAGGTGCGCCACCGACTTGCGCTCGCCCGCCTCCAGCGCGGCATCGGCCTCGGGCGGCGGCAGGTCGGCCGGGTCGACATGCGGCGCGGCGCGCGAGAGATGCGTCAGCTCGCCCAGTTCCTTGGCGGTCATCGCAATCTCGTGCGGGCCGCGCCGGCCGACGAGGCTGATCCGCGTGATCCGGCTTTTCCCAAGGCCCGTGAGCGCGTGCGCGACGATGTCCGAACCGGCGAACTCCTCCGGCGACTTGGCGAGGATGCGTGCGACATCGAGCGCGACGTTGCCGTGGCCGATCACGGCGGCGGCGGTGGCGCCGAGCGGCGGCGCGAGCGCGGCGTGATCGGGGTGGCCGTTGTACCAGCCGACGAACGCGGCCGAACCGATGACCCCGGGCAGGTCGCCGCCCGGCAGGTCCAGCGGGCGATCGGCCGGCGCGCCCGTGGCGATCACCACCGCATCATAGAGGTCGAGCAACTCGGGGATCGTCACGTCCCGCCCCACCGCCACGTTGCCGGCGAACCGCACAGTGCCGCCCGTCGCCACCGATTCGTAGCGGCGCGACACCGCCTTGATGAACTGGTGGTCGGGTGCCACGCCCGACCGGATCAGGCCGAACGGCACCGGCAGGCGATCCAGGATGTCGACCCGCACGTCGCCGCCGAATTTCCGGTCCAGCGCCTCGGCGGTGTAATAGCCTGCCGGGCCGGAACCGATCACCGCCACATGACGCATAATACCTCGCCTCGATTGTCTCGTTGGGGCGAGACTAGCGGGGCACGGAGGATGCGCCAAGCGCGGTGATCGCCCCCTCCTGTGGCCAAGGCCGCCTTATTGCGAGGGCGCCAGCTTCGTGTTCAGTACCCAGCCGACATTGTCGTTCTCGTCGGCCACTTCCCACCACAGCCCGTTCTTCGGCCCGGTGGGATAGACGATCGTGCCGGCGGGCAGCGTGCGGACCAGTGCGGCCCCGGCGGCCGCCGTCTTCCGCAGGGCGACCGGCCCCTGCGCGGTGAACGTCTTCTTCGGCGCGGCCTCGGCGGTGCCGGCCGAGCCTGCGGTGACGAGGCCGAGGCCGTTGACCATCTTGGTATAGGCCTGGATGAAACTGAGCGTCACGATCCGGCCGATCTCGGTATTGTCATAGCCGCCGCCCACCGCGCCGCCGACCGCGAAGAAGCCGCCGCCGCCGAAGCTGAGGTTGTTCTTGGCGGCATAGCCGTCCTCGGTCGCCAGCGTCTCGGTGGTGCGCACGTTGGTGAGCGAGAGGACGGTGTTTGCCTCCAGCTTCTTGGTGCGGATGCCGCCGATCAGGCCGCCCACGCGCCCGCCGAGCAGCCCGCCGATGCCGGCACCCACCACATTGCCGCTGACGTTGCCGTTGGCGCCCTGCACCTCGGCCACCAGCACGTAATCCGCCGCCTTGATCTGACCCTGCCCCACGTTCGATCCGCGCTGGAGGCCGAGGCCGCCGCCAATGTCCCGCTCGCGCGCCGCCGCGTTGAGCCCGGTGCCGCGATCGACGAGGCTGAAGCAGCCCGAGCGCGCGACCAGCACCTTGAGCAGCTTGGACGGCGGCGCGAGGCTGAACTGTGACCAGGCGCTCGGATCGTCCCCGTCGGCGATCGACAGCGTGCCGAGCCGGCGCGTGCAGCGCGGCACGTCGTTGGCGGTCTGCTCCTGCAACTGCTGGCCGCTCGACGGCCTGGCCAGTTTCGGCGCGGCGGCGGCCGGCATGGCGGCAGCGGCCGCGATCGCCGTGGCCGCCAGCAGCATGGCATTGAAACGCATGATCCCGATCTCCCCGTTACGCCCGGCCCGAAGGCCCGGCGTGTCCCCGCCCCGATTGCCGCCTCGCCCGTGCGGCGGCAGTGACGATCGTCACACCTGACGCGTCATCGTGAAAGATCGTTTACGGGCCGGCACGATCGGCGGCGCGGCGGCAGACAGGCGGATCGCGGCGGGCGGGCGTTTGGCATCGCCGGCCCGCGATGCTATCGCGCGCGGCAACTCCCTCTCCCGTATCGGCAGAACCCCTTGTCCAAAGCATCCACCCCGCTCGACCGCATCCGCAACTTCTCGATCATCGCGCATATCGATCACGGCAAATCCACGCTGGCGGACCGGCTGATCCAGCGCACCGGCGGGCTGACCGACCGCGAGATGTCCGCGCAGGTGCTCGACAACATGGACATCGAGAAGGAGCGCGGCATCACCATCAAGGCGCAGACCGTGCGCCTGAACTACCGCGCGAAGGACGGGCTGGACTACGAACTGAGCCTGATGGACACGCCGGGCCACGTCGATTTCGCCTATGAGGTGAGCCGTTCGCTCGCCGCGTGCGAGGGCGCGCTGCTGGTGGTGGACGCGGCGCAGGGGGTGGAGGCGCAGACGCTCGCCAACGTCTACCAGTCGATCGAGCACGACCATGAGATCGTGCCCGTCATCAACAAGATCGATCTGCCCGCCGCCGAGCCGGACAAGGTGAAGAAGGAGATCGAGGACATCATCGGCATCTCCGCCGAGGATGCGGTGCTCGCCTCGGCCAAGTCCGGCATCGGCATCGACGAGGTGCTGGAGGCGATCGTCACCCGCATCCCGCCGCCCAAGGGCGATCGCGAGGCGCCGCTGAAGGCGATGCTGGTGGACAGCTGGTACGATCCGTACCTCGGCGTCGTCATCCTCGTGCGCGTGGTGGAAGGCGTGCTGCGCAAGGGCCAGGAAATCAAGTTCATGGCGACGGGCACGCGCCATCTGGTCGATCGCGTGGGCTGCATGAGGCCCAAGATCGAGCAGCTGACAGAACTGGCGGCCGGCGAGATCGGCTTCATCACCGCGCAGATCAAGGAAGTCAGCCAGACCGCCGTCGGCGACACGATCACCGATGCGAAGAAGCCCACGGCCGAGGCGCTGCCGGGCTTCAAGACGGTGCAGCCGGTGGTGTTCTGCGGCCTGTTCCCGGTCGATGCCGCCGACTTCGAGAAGCTGCGCGATTCGCTCTACAAGCTGCGGCTGAACGACGCCTCGTTCAGCTTCGAGGCCGAATCTTCGGCGGCGCTCGGCTTCGGCTTCCGCTGCGGCTTCCTCGGCCTGCTGCATCTGGAGATCATCCAGGAACGGCTGACCCGCGAGTACGACCTCGACCTCATCACCACCGCGCCCTCGGTGGTGTACAAGATCCAGTTGGCGCACGGGAAGGGCGAGCTGGACCTGCACAATCCCGCCGACATGCCCGACGTGATGCAGATCGCCAGCATCGACGAGCCGTGGATCGAGGCGACGATCTACGTACCCGACGAGTATCTCGGCAGCCTGCTCAAGCTGTGTCAGGACCGGCGCGGCATCCAGAAGAACCTCACCTACGTGAGCGGGCGCGCGCAGATCACCTACGAGCTGCCGCTGAATGAGGTGGTGTTCGATTTCTACGACCGGCTGAAATCGATCAGCCGGGGCTATGCCAGCTTCGACTATCACCAGATCGGCTACCGCGAGGGCGATCTGGTGAAGATGTCGATCATGGTCAATGCCGAGCCGGTGGACGCGCTGAGCATGATCGTCCACCGCTCCACCGCCGAGACGCGCGGGCGCGGCATGTGCGAGCGGCTGAAGGACCTGATCCCGCGCCATCTGTTCAAGATCCCGGTGCAGGCGGCGATCGGCGGCAAGGTGATCGCGCGCGAGACGATCGCGGCGATGCGCAAGGACGTGACGGCCAAGTGCTACGGCGGCGACGCCAGCCGCAAGCGCAAGCTGCTGGACAAGCAGAAGGAAGGCAAGAAGCGGATGCGCGAATATGGCAGCGTGCAGATCCCGCAAGAAGCCTTCATCGCCGCGCTGCGGATGGGCGACGAAGGGTAGCGACCGGGCCACCGCTACGGGCGGCGGTTCGGAGCGGGTGCCGCCGCGAACAGTGGCGACCGCGGGCACCGCATCGACCGATGGTCGTCATGCCCGCGGAGGCTGGCATCTCCCGGAATTAGCCGCGCGCTTCATTGCATGGAGATCCCAGCTTTCGCCGGGATGACGCAAAGGCCAAAGGAAACGGGCCGGCCGGAGGTGGCACGCTAAACGTTCCGAGACGCTTCCCCCTGCGCCGACCGACGGGCCGCACCGTCGACCAGGCGCGGCCGTCGTCACCCGCCTACCCCCACAGCGACTCCACCACGCCCTCGCCGGGGTACGCCACCAGCATGTCGCCGCCATCGGCCAGCGTCAGTTCGCTGTCGCCCTCGGTCAGCCACACGCCACCCGCCTCCAGCGGCTCGCCGTCGATCGTGCCGCCGCCCGCCACCGGGATCAGCCATACCGGCCGCCCTTCGGCCGGGCGCAGTGTGCCGCTGCCGGTGCCGGTCCAGCGTTCCATCACGAAGGCCGGGCCGTCCGCCAGCATCGTGCGGCCGGGCGCGATCTCGCGCGCGACGTGGGGGGCGACGAACGGCACCGGGTTGGACACGGCGATGCCGTCGTCCAGATGCAGCTCGCGCGGGCGGCCATAGTCGTAGAGGCGGTAGGTCAGGTCGACGTTCTGCTGCACCTCGATCAGCGTCAGCCCCGGCCCGATCGCGTGGACGGTGCCGGCCGGCGAATAATAGACGTCGTTCGCCTTCACCGCCTTCCAGTCCACCTTGTCCTCGATCGTTCCGTCGAGAGCGGAGGCACGCAACTCCTCCCGCGTCATCGGTGCCAGCGTGCCGATGGCGATCGTGGCGTGCGGCTCGGCCGCCAGGATCAGCCACGCCTCGTCCTTCCCCCGCTCGTAGCCGCGCGCGCGGGCGGCGGCATCGTCGGGATGGACCTGGATCGACAGCTTCTCGCTCGTGAACAGATATTTGACGAGCAGCTCGGGGTCCGCCCCCTGGTCCTCGAACCAGATTTCGCCGATCGGGTCGCCGCCGGGCGCCGCATCCTCGAACCCCGGCCACAGATCGTGCCGCCCCCACGGTTTCTCGACGCGCTTCGTGGTCAGGCGGCGGGCGGTCATGGGCGATCCTTCCGGTGTGATGCAACGCAATGGATAGTCGAACGTAGGGCTTGCCGATGCGTTTCCTCGCGGTCCTCAAGTTTCTCGTGGTGCTGGCGATTCCGCTGGCGATCGGCCTTGGCCTCTACGCCTTCGGCCGGGGGCGCCCGCAGGATCTGCCGTGGACGGCGCTCGACCTCGGCCAGCCGGTCGGCCTGTTCACCGCGCGCAAGCTGGCGATGCTCGCCGACGATGCGCCGCGCTGTCGTATGCTGCTGGCCGATGCGGGCGTGCGCGCCACCCGGCTGCCGCCGCGCATCGGGCCGGGCGGGTGCGGCTATGCCGACGGAGTCACGCTTGGGCCGGGCGGCACGCGCGGCATCGCTTTTGCGCCGGCGCCGCTCGGCACGTCCTGCGCGATCGCCGCCTCGCTGGCGGTGTGGGAGTGGGAGGTGGTGCAGCCGGCGGCGCTGGCCTGGTTCGGCCGGCCCGTCACCCGCATCGACCACTTCGGCAGCTACAGCTGTCGCCGCATCTACGGCCGGGCGAGCGGGCGCTGGAGCGAGCATTCCACGGCGGATGCGGTCGACATCGCCGGATTCCGGCTGGGCGACGGCACACGCATCACCGTGGCGCGCGACTGGAAAGGCGGGGGGAAGAAGGCCGCCTTCCTCCACGACGTGCGCGACGGCGCGTGCCGTCTGTTCGCCACCACCCTCTCGCCCGATTACAACGCCGCCCACGCCGACCACCTCCACCTCGATCAGGCGGCGCGCGGCAAGGTGGGGATGCGCGGCTTCTGCCCGAGCGGGCCGCGCGCGCCACGCTGACGACCGGTTCGACAAGCGGTCGGCGATATGCGACGCCTGTCCCGATGACGCGCCCCCCTTCCGACGACGCGACCCCCTCCTTCATGCGGATGCTGGGCGAACTGCCGGCGTTCGCGCTGCATCCCGGCTGGTTCGGCACCGCGCACGATCTGGCGCGCGGGCGGGATGGCAAGGGCCGTGCGGTGCTGGTGCTGCCCGGCTTCCTCGCCAGCGACATGCTGACGGCACGGCTGCGCCACACGATCGAGGCGGCGGGCTATCGCGCGCATGGCTGGGATCTGGGGGTCAACCAGGGCATCTCGGCCGAGGTGTTCGACGCGCTGCTGCGCAGGATCGACGCACTGCCGGCGCCGCTGTCGCTGGTCGGGTGGAGCCTGGGCGGGCTCTATGCGCGCGAACTGGCGAAGCGCCGGCCCGGAGCGGTGGATCGCGTCGTCACGCTCGGCAGCCCGTTTTCGGGCGACCTTCACATGAACCGCGCGTGGAAGCTGTACGAGTGGATCAACCACCACCCGATCGACGAGCCGCCGGTGCCGATCGATCTTGCGGTGAAACCGCCGATGCCCACCTTCGCCTTGTGGTCCGCGCAGGACGGCATCGTCGCCCCGGCCGCCTCGCGCGGGCTGGCGGGCGAGGCGGATCATGTGATCGAGGTGCCCTGCCGCCACATGGACTTCGTCTCCGCCCCGGTGGCGCTGACGGCCGTGCTGGATGCGCTGGAGGCGTGAATACGCCAGCGGATCATCCCCGCTCCCTTATCCCGTCAAGCTGACCCAGTCTTCAAAACCAACGTTTGAGCCTTCGCCGCAATCCGGAGCGACTCAGCCTCGCCTTGTGTCGAGCGAAGTCGAGACACGGAGCGATGCGCGCGTGGCCCGCCCCTCGACTTCGCTCGGGGTATGGAGATCGAAACTCGAACTCCCGGTCGATCCCGGAGCGATCGAAAGGGCCGGACAGCAACGCCGCTACAGAAACCGCGCCGCCACTTCGGCCGGCACGCGCAGCGGGCGGCCGGTGGTGCGGTCGATGATCGCCCAGGTGGTGCGCGATCGCACGCGGGGCTTGCCGTCTGCGCCGGTGAACTCGATGTGGCGGTCGAACCGGGCGCCTTTCGGGGCGTCGCCCACCCATGTCCGCGCCGTCACCGTCTCGCCCTCGGTGATCCCGCGCAGATAATCGATCTCGTGGCGGATCACGACCCACACATAGGCATCGACATGCGCGGGATCCGCCGCGGCCGCCCAGTGGGCGGTGGCGACGTCCTGGATCCAGCGCACCCACACCGCATTGTTGACGTGGCCCAGCTCGTCGATGTCCGCCGCCTGCGCAGTGATCGTCATCTCATACGGCGTCATGTGCCGTCGTCCGCCGCCGCCCCGCCCATCTGCGTCAGCACGAAGGCATAGGCCTCCGCCGTCTCGCGCAGCGAATCGAAGCGGCCGCTCTTGCCGCCGTGGCCGGCGCCCATGTTGATCTTCAGCAGCAGCGGGTTGGCGTCGGTCTTGGTCGCGCGCAGCCGCGCCGCCCATTTCGCCGGCTCCCAGTAGGTGACGCGCGGATCGTTCAGCCCGCCGGTGATAAGCATCGGCGGGTAATCCTGTGCGCGCACGTTCTCGTACGGGCTGTAGCCGGCGATCAGATCGAACGCCGCCGGGTCGGTGATCGGGTTGCCCCATTCGGGCCATTCGCCGGGGGTGAGCGGCAGGCTGTCGTCCAGCATGGTGTTCAGCACGTCGACGAACGGCACGTCCGCCACCACCGCCCCCCACAAGGCGGGATCGGTGTTGGCCACCACGCCCATCAGCTCGCCGCCGGCAGAGCCGCCGTTGATCGCGATGCCGCCCGCGTGCGCGAAGCCCGCCGCGATCAGCCCGTTGGCCGCATCGACGAAATCGGTGAAGGCGTTCCAGCGTTTGTCGCGCTTGCCATCCAGATACCAGCCGTAGCCCAGATCGTCGCCGCCCCGGATATGCGCGATGGCATAGGCATAGCCGCGATCGAGCAGGCTCAGCCGGCCGGTGGAGAAGCCGGGCGGGATGGCGATGCCGTAGGCGCCGTAGCCGTAGAGGAACAGCCTGCCCGACCCGTCGCGCGGGAAGCCGACGGGGTACACCACCGACACCGGCACGGTCGCCCCGTCCCGCGCGGTGATCGTCAGCCGCTCGGTGGCATAGCGCGCGGGATCGTAGCCGGAGGGCACCTCGCGTACCTTCAGCGTCGCCAGCGTGCGCGCGGCCGGATCGTAGTCGAACACCGTGTCGGGCGTCACCATCGAGGCGTAGGTGAGGCGATAGACCGGCGGATCATATTCCGGGTTGTTCGCCAGCCCGGCGGTATAGCTCGCCTCAGGGAAGGCGATGCGGTGCTCGTCGCCGCCGTAGGTACGCAGCCGCACCTGATCCAGCCCGTCCACCCGCTCGCTGATCGCCAGATGCTGCGCGAAGCTGGAGACGCCCCGCAGATACACCCGGTCGCTGCCGGCGATCACCGTGCTCCACCAGCCCGGATCGGCCGGGTTCGCCTCCGCCAAACGAAAATTAAGATGCTCGTCGTTGGTCAGGATCCACAGCTTGCCGTGCGCGGCATCGACCGAATATTGCCGCCCCGGCTGCCGGTGGCTGACGAGCAACGGCAGCGCCATCGGGTCGGCGGCGGGCACCAGCCGCACCTCGCTCGTCTCATGGTCGCCGGTGGAAATCACGATCCACTGCCGGTCCTGCGTGCGGCCGAGGCCCACGTTGAAGCCGATGTCGGCGGTTTCCTCGTACAGCGTCGCCGCCTCGGCCGGGTCCGCCCCCAGGCGGTGCAGGCGCGCGCGGAAGGCGCGCCAGTTATCGTTCACCTCGGTATAGGCCACCGCATCGGACGCCGCCGACCACACGACCGCGCCGTTGGCCACCTCGCTCACCGTCTCGATATCCGCGCCCGTGGCGAGATCGCGGATGCGCAGGGTGAAGCGTTCCGCGCCGCTGGCATCCGCCGCCCATGCCGCCAGCCGGCCGTCGGGGCTGATCGAAAGCGCGCCGAGCCTGAAATACTCCTTGCCCGCCGCCTCCGCCGGCTCGCTCAGGATCAGCTGCGTCTCGCCGCCGGCCACCGGCTTGCGATACCACAGGCGATATTGCCCGCCCGCCTCGAACGCCCACCAATAGAGCCAGTCGCCGTCCTTCTGCGGCATGCCGGCGTCGTCCTCCTTCATCCGCCCCTTCATCTCGGCGAAGATCGTGTCGACCAGCCCGGCCTGAGGCGCCATCACCGCCTCGAACCACGCATTCTCCGCCTTGAGGTGATCGAGGATCTCGGGCGTCTCCACCACCGGATAGCCGGGATCGCGCAGCCAGTGGTACGGATCGACGACGGTGCGGCCGTGGTGCGTCGTCTCGTGCGGGCGCATCTGCGCGACGGGCGGGGCGGCGGGCGTTTCGATGGACAAGAGGCGACCTCGCGACTGGCGCGGGCAGGGCCGCGCGACTATTTACCGGGCAACAGAGATAGAAGGGCTTTGCGCCATGTCCACCTATGAAGACCGCCTGAAGGCTCTCCGCGCGGAGCTGACCCGCCGCCGGCTCGACGGTTTCGTCGTGCCGCTGACGGACGAGCACATGAGCGAATATGTCGGCGGCTATGCCCAGCGGTTGGCGTGGCTCACCGGCTTCCAGGGCTCGGCCGGGTCGGCGGTGGTGCTGCCGGCGGAAGCGGCGATCTTCACCGACGGGCGCTACACCCTCCAGGTGCGCGAGCAGGTGGACGGCACCCACTGGAGCTATCAGCCGGTGCCGCAGACCAGCATCGCCGACTGGCTGGCCGACCATGCCCCGCAAGGCGCGCGCATCGGCTACGATCCGTGGCTGCACACCCGCGGCTGGGCGGCGGCCGCCCGCGCCGCGCTGGCGGAACGCGGCGCCGAACTGGTGGCGGTGGAGGCCAACCCGATCGACAGCGTGTGGGCCGATCGCCCCGCCCCCTCGCCCGCCCGGCTGGTGGT
>NZ_VNIM01000073.1 GCF_007785815.1 Alterirhizorhabdus solaris
CGCAGGGCGAGGCCGAAGTCGAGCGTCAGCGCCTTTTCCGCCACGCCCGATACGCTGACGGCATTGTTGTGCGAGCTGCCCGCCATGTTCACCGCGCCGCCATGCCCGGGATCGAGCACGATCGTGCCGAGGTCCGCCGCCCCGGCCGCCGCGCGAGGAACGCCCAGTAGCCCCCGATGAACGCCTCCACCGAGGCGAAACGGCAATAGGCATCCGCCCCGTCGTGCGCCGCATGATCGACGCGGGTGGCGAAGGGGGCCATCTCCGCCCGCCATTTCAGCCCCGCGAAGTTCAGGTGATCGCGCGCCAGCGCCGAGGTGCCGCGCCCGCTTTCCAGCAGCCATTGCGCCAGCGTCACCGGCTTCAGCGCCGGGTGGGGCAGCGCATGGCCCCGATATGCCGCCGCCAGCCGCTCGATCAGATCGTCCATCGTACCCTCCGGTTCGCCAGACCGGACCAGTTACGCGCACACCCCGCCGTAGGACAGCCCGACGCTGGCGCCCGCCCGCCGATGCGATAGGATGCCGCCAACGAGAGGATTCCGAACCATGACGAAGGAAACCGAAGCAGACCTCACCGGCGCCACGCCCCGCCGCCGCCCCCGCGCGCAACCGCTGGAGGTGGGCGGCCGCCGCCTCGCTCCCGAAACGCTGATGATGGGCCACGGCTATGATCCGATGCTGTCGGAAGGCGCGCTGAAACCGCCGATCTTCCTCACCAGCACCTTCGTGTTCGAGAGTGCGGCCGCCGGCAAGCGCCATTTCGAGGGCGTCACCGGCAAGCGGCCGGGGGGCGCGGAGGGGCTGGTCTATTCGCGCTTCAACGGCCCCAATCAGGAGATTCTGGAGGACCGCCTGGGCATCTGGGAGGATGCGGAGGACGCGCTCGTCTTTTCCAGCGGCATGGCCGCCATCGCCACGGTGATGCTGGCGAGCGTGAAGCCGGGCGACACCATCGTCCATTCCGCCCCGCTGTATGCCGCCACGGAGACGCTGATCGGCAAGATCCTCGGTCGCTTCGGCATCAACTGGCTCGATTTTCCGGCGGGCGCCAGCCGGGCCGAGATCGACGCGGTGCTGGCCCGCGCCGCCGCCGACGCCATTGCGATCGGAGGGCGCGTGGCGATGATCTACCTCGAAAGCCCGGCCAACCCCACCAACGCGCTGGTGGACGTGGAGGCGGTGGCCGCCGCCCGCGACGCCATCTTCGCCGATGCGGCGGAGAAACCGCCGATCGTGATCGACAATACCTTCCTCGGGCCTTTGTGGCAGCAGCCGCTGCGGCACGGGGCCGATCTGGTGATCTACTCGCTCACCAAATATGCCGGCGGGCACAGCGATCTGGTGGCGGGCGGCGCTGTCGGCAGCAAGGCGGCGATCGATCCGATCCGGGCGATGCGCAACACCATCGGCACCATCACCGATCCCCATTCGGCGTGGATGCTGCTGCGTTCACTGGAAACGCTGGAACTCCGCATGAGCCGCGCGGGCGAGAATGCCGCCAAGGTGTGCGCCGCCCTGCGCGACCACCCCAAGGTGGAACATGTCGGCTACCTCGGCTTCCTCGGCGAGGGCGACGACCCCGCCCCCGGCAGCCAGGCCGACATCTACCGCCGCCACTGCACCGGGGCCGGCAGCACCTTCTCGCTGTACCTGAAAGGCGGCGAGGCCGAAGCCTTCGCGTTCCTCGACGCGCTGAAGATCGCCAAGCTGGCCGTATCGCTGGGCGGCACCGAAACGCTGGCGAGCCACCCCGCCGGGATGACGCACCTTTCCGTGCCGGACGCACGCAAGGCGTTGCTGGGGATCACCGACAATCTGGTGCGGATCTCGGTGGGGGTGGAGAAGGCGGAGGATCTGATGGCGGATTTTGATCAGGCTTTGGCGGTGGTTTGAGGATTATCAAATAGGGTTGACCCGCGCTTAACATAACTCTTGTCAAATTCTTGTATTATGTTTGGATTATAAAAACGCTTTATTGAAGACGACTTCTTCTTAGGATCGAGATACCTCACAAAGCAGAATTTCTTATCGCCTTCCAAAGTCTTACGAATTTTATGGTATAGTGGATTTTGCGAGAAGTTATCATACCTTTCGACTAAACGATCTGTGAGTGTCTTATAGTCCCAAGTGAACCCAGCCGGAACACGATCGTCGTCCACACCTAGCGTGAGATCCGCATCGTCACGGACTAAAGTCGCCTTAACGGCACCGTCTGCTTTGTTCTTAATAAGATCAAATTCTACTCGTACCGAGAAGGCATACTCGGACTCGAAGGCATGGGCTTCTTGTTTCATGGACTGCATATGTGCCAAGAAGCGAGAGACTGCGACAGCGGGCTTTTTTGCAACAGCCTCAATCCCATCTTGATCCAGTTCAAATGATATTGGAATTAGCGAAATGTTGAGATCGGAGAATGAAACGTTAAACCATTTTTGGATAGCTATAACATAGTTCTTTACAGAGCCTAATGATACTTCTGTTACTACTTTGCGGATGGCTATATCCTGATTGATAAAATGCGTAGCGTTATCTCGAACCTCAACGAGAGCTTGAAGATTTTTTATACAGGCGACGTCAATGCGGTTGTTAGCGTATCCTGCCACAATATTACAACAGTGGTCTAGGCCAATTGTCATCGGCGAACCCGATCTGGTTAACTTTAAGTCTTTGAACTTGCTCTTTGAGCCGTCCTTCTTTTTCCGATACTGATACTCATAAAGTCTAGAATGTTTTCCCATATTTTCTTGAATTATTCTGGCCTTGAGCAACAATTCCCATGCATTGACCATGAGGATCGCAAACGTTTCCTCTCGATATTGAACAACAGTTCGATTGTATATCTCGACGGCAGCGATGCACGCTGCTCGGGATTTGCTAACGATTTTGAGATATCCTGCGTGTGGCAACCGGATTTCTCCTATATGCAGATTTTCTCTGTACCAAACGAAGTATCTATGTACTAGACGAAGTATCTATCTCGCAATATGTAAATACAGTTTCGTGAGGAATAGACTTCGCCTGCCTTCGATCACTACCCCCACTCCACCACCGGCCACCCCCTAGCCCCCGCCATCTCGCGCAGCGCCTTGCTCGGGTTCGCCGCCACCGGCATGTCGCACCAGTCGAACACCGGCTGGTCGCTGGCGTGGTCGCTGTAGAACCACACGCGGCAGTCCTCGCGCCGCAGCCCCTCCGCCTCCATCCACGCCAGGATCATCCGCAGTTTCGCCGGGCCGTAGCTGTTCTCGCCGTCGATCTTCGCGCGGATGCGGCCGTCCAGCCCGGCGACCGAGTTGGTGGCGATCACGTCGTCGAAGCCCAAGCGGTCGGCGATGGTGCCGGCGTACAGGCGGTAGCTGGCGGTCGCCATCACCAGCCGGCGGCCGGCGGCCTTGTCGGCGGCGATCTGCGCCATCGCGCCGGGCAATATGTTGGTCGCCATCGTCTCGTCGGCGAAGGTGTCGGCCACCAGCGCCAGTTCCTCCGGCGTGTTGTGGCGGCCCAGTAGCAGCGCGTGGTTGATCTCCTTCAGCCGCCCGCGGTCGATCAGCTTGGCCACATAGCCGAGCATCGAGATCAGCACGAACGGCACCAGCAGCAGCCGCCACGGCGCCCGCCGGCGCGCGGCGTGCAGCAGGAAGGGGGTGTAGGTGGCGCGCCGCGTGATCGTGCGGTCCATGTCGTAGATGGCGAGTTCGGTCATCCCCGCCCCCTACACAAGCGACGCGGCCGGCGGAACCATGCGCGCCGCTCGCGAGTAATGGCATCCGATGTCGCGCCTCATCCCGCCACCGGCGCTTGCCGATCCCCTCGCCTTGCCCCACAAAGGCCACGCATGAGCGGACCGGCGGACTTCACTCTCGACGAACAGGGCGACGGCAAGGGCGGGGGCGGCACCCTCCGCTTCACCGGCTCGCTGACACTCTCGCGTCTACGCGATCTGCCTGAGCGGCTGGAAGGCGTGCGCGCCTCGGCCATCGACATCTCGGGCATCGACCGGATGGATACGGTGGGTGCGTGGATCGTCCACCGCGCCGCGCGTGATGGCGACGTGCCGATCGAAGGCGCGGACGAGGGCCATGCCCGCCTGCTCGAACAGGTTTCCGCCGCCGACCAGCCGGTAAAGATGCGGCCGGACACACGCACCCCCTTTCTGCGCGTGCTGGGGCAGGTGGGTGACTGGGTCGTGGGCGCCGGGCACACGCTGTACGGCCTGATCGGTTTCTTCGGCGCGGTGATGGTGGCGTTCGGCGCGATCATCCGCCACCCGCGCCGCTTCCGCTTCAACGCGGTCAGCCGCCAGTTCGAGGTGGTCGGCGTCGAGGCGCTGGGCATCATCGGGCTGATGAGCCTGCTGGTCGGCGTGGTGATCGCGCAGCAGGGCGCGGTGCAGTTGCGCCAGTTCGGCGCGGAGGTGTTCACGATCAACCTGATCGGCCGGATGACGCTGCGCGAACTGGGCGTGCTGATGACCGCGATCATGGTGGCCGGCCGCTCCGGCTCCGCGTTCGCCGCCCAGCTCGGCTCGATGAAGCTGGCCGAGGAGGTAGATGCGATGCGCACCATCGGCGTGTCGCCGATGGAGGCGCTGGTGGTGCCGCGCGTACTGTCCTCCGTCATCCTGATGCCGCTGCTCGGTTTCTATGCCGCGCTGATGGGGATCATCGGCGGCGGGCTGCTGTGCTGGATCTCCCTCGATATTCCTCCCGCCACCTTCGTCCAGCGCATCCGTGAGGTCGTGCCGATCACCGATCTGTGGATCGGGCTGCTCAAGGCGCCGGTGTTCGGCGCGATCATCGCCATGTCCGGCTGCTATCAGGGGATGCAGGTGAAGGGCAACGCCGAGGAAGTGGGCCTGCGGACCACCGCCGCCGTGGTGCAGGGCATCTTCCTCGTGATCGTGCTCGACGCGTTCTTCGCGGTGTTCTTCACCCTGCTCGGCTGGATATAGGGCTGGGATGGATATGAGCGACCGCGATATCGCCGTCCATGTGGCGGGCCTGAAGAACGGCTTCGGCGAGCAGGTCGTCCACGACGGCCTCGATCTCGATGTGAAGCGCGGCGAGATCATCGGCGTGGTCGGTGGCTCGGGCACCGGCAAGTCGGTCCTGATGCGCTCGATCATCGGCTTGCAGACCCCGCAGGCGGGCGAGGTCGAGGTGTTCGGCATTCCCATGATCGGGCGCGAGGATACCGAGGCGAAATCGGTGCGGCGGCGCTGGGGCGTGCTGTTCCAGGGCGGTGCCTTGTTCTCCACGCTCACGGTGGCGGAAAACGTCGAGGTGCCGCTGCGCGAATATTACCCGCGCCTGGGCGAGAAGCTGCTGGACGAGATCGCCTCCTACAAGATCGTGATGTCGGGCCTGGCCGCAGAGGCGGGGCCGAAATACCCCTCCGAGCTGTCGGGCGGAATGCGCAAGCGTGCCGGTCTCGCCCGCGCGCTCGCGCTGGACCCGGAGCTGTTGTTCCTCGACGAGCCGACCGCCGGCCTCGACCCGATCGGGGCCGCCGCCTTCGATGAACTCATCAAGAGCCTCCAGCAGACGCTGGGGCTCACGGTGTTCCTCATCACCCACGATCTCGATACGCTCTATGCGATCTGCGACCGGGTGGCGGTGCTGGCCGATCGCAAGGTGATCGCGGTCGGAACGATCGAAGAATTGCTGGCGTTGGATCATCCGTGGATTCAGGAATATTTCAACGGCCCGCGCGGCCGGCTCGCGGCGGACAGCGCCGACCGGCTGCGCGAGGGCGAACTGGACGAAGCGCAGGCCGACAAGGCGCGCCAACAGCAGGCCGCGGCGGAAGCCACGGCGGGTGGAGCATGAACGCCTGATGGAAACCCGGTCGAACCATGTCCTCGTCGGCGGCGTCGTGCTCGCGCTGACGATCGTGACGCTGATCTTCACCGTCTGGATCGCCCGCCTCTCCGGCGGCGACGACAAGATCTACGATATCTTCTTCAAGACATCGGTCGACGGGCTGGCCAAGGGGTCGGCCGTCACCTTCTCCGGCGTGCCGTCGGGGCAGGTGAAGGAGATCGCGCTGATGCCCAACCAGCCGGAATTCGTCCGCGTGCGGATCACGGTGAAGGAGGAGGTGCCGGTGTTGCAGGGCACCACCGCCACGATCGCCGGCGTCGGCTTCACCGGCGTGTCGCAGATCAACCTTGATGGCGCCATCAAGGGCGCGCCGCCGATCGCCGATCTCGGCCCCTATGGCGCGCCGGTGATTCCGACGAAGCCGGGCGCTCTCGGCGAACTGCTCAACAGCGCGCCGCAGCTGCTTCAGCAGCTTTCCACGCTGACGGAGCGGATGGGCGACCTGCTCAACGATAAGAACCAGAAGTCGCTGGGCAACATCCTCGCCAATCTCGACCGGGTGAGCGGATCGCTGGCCGATCGCGGCCCGGATCTGGCGGCGGCGCTTTCGGAAAGCCGGGTCGCCGTGCATCAGGCAGGGATCGCCGCGCAGCAGATCGGCCAGCTTGCCACGACGACAAATGCGCAGGTTGGCCCGATCGCCGAGGATCTGCGCCGCACCGTCGCGTCTGCCCAGCGCAGCATGGCCGCGCTGGAAGGCGCGATCGGCGAGGCACGCCCCGGCATCCGGGCTTTCTCCACCCAGACGGTGCCGGAAGTCAGCCAGCTCGTGCGCGACCTGACCGAGATGTCCGAGGCGCTGACCGGCGTCGCCACCAAGCTGAACCGCGGTGGCGCGGGCGCGGTGATCGGCGGCGGCAAACTACCTGACTACAAGCCGGGGAAGAACTGATGACGACGCGCGCCCTTTCCGTCCGCCTCGCGGGTGTCATCGCCGCCGCGCTGCCACTGGCCGCATGCATCAGCTTCGGCGCGGAGCCGCCCGCTTCGCTCGCCACGCTGACGCCCACCGCGACGCTGGCCGCGGGCACGGTCCGCACCGCGAGCGACGGGCAGACCGTGATCGTGTCCGTGCCGATCGTACCGCAGGAACTGTCGACGCCGCGCGTGCCAGTGCAGACCGGTGCGACATCGGTCGCCTACCTCAAGGACGCGCAGTGGATCGACGTGCCGAACCGGCTGTTCCGCGAGCTGCTGGCCGAGACGATCGCCGCCACCACCGGGCGCGCGGTACTCGACCCGCGTCAGTCATCACTGGCCGGCGGCATCCGCATCGGCGGGCGGCTCAACCAGTTCGGTCTGGACAGTGCCAGTCGCAGCGTCGTCGTGATCTATGATGCGACGATGGCGCGTGAGGGTGCCAAGGCGTTGCAGACCCGCCGGTTCGAGGCACGCGTACCGATAACGGCGGAAACGCCGGCGGCGGGACTGCCCGCGCTCAACCAGGCGGCCAATCAGGGGGCGGGCGAAGTGGCCGGCTGGGTCGGCTGAGGCGCGATCAGAAGGGGGAGATCGGGTTTACCGGCGTTTCCGGCGTCGGCGCGATCACGTCCCAATGCTCGACGATACGACCATCGGCGACCCGGAATATCTCGACGATGGCGACGGGGCGTGCCTGTGGTTCAGACCGGAACATGGCGTGCAGGAAGACCAGCCCCTTCTCCGATGCCGCCCGCACCACCTCGACCCGTCCCTTTGGCGAGCGGGCCAGCATCTTGCGGCTGAACACCAGCGAGCTTTCCCGGTCGCTGCCGGGCACGTCGGCGCTATGCTCCACGAACCCGGGCGCGATATGCGCGGCAAAGGCGGCATCGGCATCCCGCTTGCCGACGAGCAGCCGGTAGAAATCGCGCACGACGGCTTCGTCGCCGGCGGCGGATGTTCGGGCCGGCCCAGCGGGCAGGATCAGGCACGAGGCCAGCAGCGCCGATGCGGCGAGGATGCTTCTCATGCCGCCAGCGCGGTGTCCGCCGCCACCGTCTGCTCGATCCAGCCGCCACCCATCACGCGTTCCCCCGCATAGAACACCGCCGCCTGCCCCGGCGCGACGCCATATTCGGGCGCGTCGAACACCACCGTCTCGCCATCGAACCGGGCCGGCACCGGCTTCGCCATCGACCGGATCTTGACCGTCATCGGCCCGGCATGACCGCCACCGAGCCAGTTGATGTCACCGATCCGCGCCGCCGATACCGCCAGCGCCGCGCGCGGACCGACCACCACGCGTCGCGTTTCCGGCTCCAGCCGCACCACGTAGAGCGGTTCGGGCGATCCGCCGATCTCCAGCCCGCGCCGCTGGCCCACGGTGAAGTGGATCAGCCCGCGATGCCGCCCGAGCACATGGCCGGCGCGATCGACGATCTCGCCGCCCTCGCCCGCCTCCGGTCGCAGCTTCTTCACCACGGCGGCATAATCGCCATCGGGCACGAAGCAGATATCCTGACTGTCGGGCTTGGCCGCTACTCCCAGCCCCAGCTCGGCGGCGATCTCGCGGACGCGCGGCTTGGGCATCCCGCCGAGCGGGAAGCGCAGATAGTCGAGCTGCGCCTGCGTCGTGGCGAACAGGAAATAGCTCTGGTCGCGCGCGGGGTCGGCGGCGCGGTGCAGTTCCGCCCCCGCCGGACCGGCCACGCGACGTACATAATGGCCGGTGGCGAGGCAATCCGCGCCCAGATCGCGGGCGATGCCGAACAGGTCGGTGAACTTCACCCCCTGATTGCACCGCACGCACGGGATCGGCGTGCGGCCGGCGACGTAATCGTCGGCGAAGCGATCGATCACGCCGTTGCGGAACCGCGTCTCATAGTCGAACACATAATGCGCGATGCCGAGCCGGTCCGCCACGGCGCGCGCATCCCGGATGTCCTGCCCGGCGCAGCAACTGCCGCTGCGGCCCACGGCGGCGCCATGATCGTAGAGCTGGAGCGTGACCCCGATCGTCTCCGCGCCGGTCCGTGCGGCAAGAGCAGCCACGACCGAGCTGTCCACCCCGCCCGACATGGCGACGACGATGCGCGCGCCGGCCATCGGGCGATCGAGCTGAAAGGCATTTTCCACGCTGTCGCCTTAGCCGATCACCGCCGCCGCTGCAAAATCGCACGACGCCCGATGCGCCCTCGTGTTTACACCGCCTTCACCATCGCCCGTTACGCCCGCTTCATCGCACACGGCATGGGGGTGACGGACGACGATGGATCTCGGCTTCACCCGTCTCGATTCCGCGCGTGCGGAACCCGCGCCCATGCCGCCGGACTATGGCCGCCTGATCGCGAGTCTTGCCGCGATGCAGGCGGCCGGGCGCACCGCAGTGGCGGAGGCACGGCTGGCGGCCGGCACCTTCACCGGCGACGAGGCGATCGCGGCGCTTGTCGAGATCTATGCCGCCGGCCCCGGCTGGGCGGCGGCGGCGGCGTGGCTGGAGGGGCGCTTTCACCCCGATACGGCGGCAAAGCTCCGCCAGATTGCGCCGGAATGCGAGTGACCGGCTTGTTTACCTTGCGGCGTTAGCCTTCCTTCAAGCTGGACGGCCTAGAAAGCGAGTGTCGAGAATACGAACGGGTCGCCAAGGCCCACGTCGAGGGTAGAATGATCGAGAACCAGAGAATCCGGCCAGCGCAGGTGATCGGTCCGCTAGGCGAACCGCTCACGGTCGCCTCGCTGCCGCCCCCTTCGACGACCCGGTGGGTGGTCCGCCGCAAGGCCGAGGTCGTGGCCGCGGTGGCCGGCGGGCTGCTGAGCGTGGACGAGGTGTGCGAGCGTTATTCGCTGAGCCTGGAGGAATTCGCCAGCTGGCAGCGCGCGGTCGACCGCTCGGGCATGCCGGGGCTGCGCGTCACCCGCATCCAGCATTACAAGTCGCTGTACGAGCGCCAGCAGAAGTTCTGATCCTTTCCCTTGTTACGTCTGCCCCGCCGGCCCCGCGCCGGCCGGGCTCGGCACTGCGGCTCGGTTCGTCGCGCTTTCAGGAACGGATTCGTTGCCGAAGCGTATCAACCTCCACACCGTCGCACGGGGGCTCGACCTACCGGGCGGGCGGCGGACGTAACAGGAGGATTTATATGGGTCTCATCATCACCTTGATCGTCGGCGGCATTCTCGGCTGGCTTGCCAGCATCGTGATGCGCACCGATGCACAACAGGGCGTACTGCTGAACGTCGTCGTCGGCATCGTCGGCGCGCTGCTCGGCGGCTTCCTGCTCGGCCCGCTCCTCGGCGGGGCATCGATCACGTCCGGCGCGCTGGATATCCGCTCGCTGCTGGTGTCGTTCCTCGGCGCAGTCATCCTGCTCGCGATCGTCAATCTGGTTCGTCGCGGCCGCGTCCGCTAAGACCTTCCACTCCAGCCGAAAAGGCCCGCGCGACCCCGGTCGTGCGGGCCTTTTCATGTCATTGCAGTTCGAACGTCACCGATACGGAGACGGACAGGCGCTGCTCGCCCGGCTCCACCGCGCTGTCGGCCGCCGCGTTGCCGCGCTTCATCGCCATCATCAGGATCGGCTGCGGCGACGGCGCGGAACTGCCCTGCTCGCTGATCGAGACGATGCGCTTCACCGACAGACCGGCCGCCTTCGCGTACAGCTCGGCCCGTGCACGCGCCGTGGCGATCGCCGCCGTGCGCGCCTGATCGAGCGCGGCCTCGGCCTTGTCGACCGACAGGCTCGGCCCGTTGATCTGGTTGGCGCCCTGCGCCACCAGCGTATCGAGGATAGCGCCCGACCGCTTGACGTCGCGGAAGCGGACGCTGACCTGATTGGACGCCTGATAGCCGGTGATGACCGGCGGCACGTTCTCGCCGTAGCGATACTGCGGGGCGAGGTTGATCGCGCTCGTCTGGATGTCGCGGTCGGCCACGCCGGCGCGGCGCAGCGCCGCCACCGTCGCCGCCATCCGCGTGGCGTTCTCGGCCATCGCGGCGGCCGCCGTGGGCGCCTGCGTCACCACGCCCGCGCCGATGGTGGCGATATCGGGCACCCGCACCACCTCGCCCTCGGCCACCACGTCCAGCCGGGTGCCCTGGATCACCGACACCGGGCTCGCGACCACGGTCTGCGCGACGGCACCCTGCGTGGCGAGGACGGCGGGCAGGCTCGCCGCGACGAGCAGCATCAAAGATCGACGTTTCATCTGTGTCCCCATGTTGTGGCCCCGCCCACGACGGTGGCCGATGCCGGCTTATGCACCGCCGGCCGCTGCATCCATCCTGAACGGCCCTGGACGGTGCGGATTCAGGGACAGAACGGCGCCTTGAGGGCAGTGACCTATTGAGATAATACAGCGCCCGACTGCCACGGGCACGAAGCGGGAAGTACGGGCGAGATGAACATCGAGAAGCGTTTTTCGACCGACCGCGCCACGCCCGCGCCCGAGAACGGGGGCCGCGGCCGTGTCGCCGGCCTCGTCGCCCGGCCGCGCCTGTGGATGATCGCGGCGATCGTCGTGATCCTCGCCGTCGCCGCCTTCGCCTATGCACGCGGCGGAAAGGCCCCCGCGCCCGTCGCGTCCCCGCCGCCGCGCGTCACCGTGACAGTGCCGGGCCGGCAGGCGGTGGCCGGCAGCATCACCACCACCGGCACGCTGGCCGCACGGCGCGAGATGCCGGTCGGCATCGCCGGCGAGGGCGGCATGATCTCGCGCGTGCTGGTGGAACCGGGCGACTGGGTGGCCGCCGGGCAGGTGCTCGCCACGATCGAGCGGTCGGTGCAGGTACAGGAAGGCGCCAGCCTCGCCGCCTCGATCAACGTCGCGCGGGCCGATGCCGCGCTGGCGCAGTCCGAACTGGACCGGGCCAAGGCGCTGGTGGCGCGCGGCTTCATCTCCAAGGCGGACATCGATCGCCGCACCGCCACGCGCGATGCCGCCAACGCCCGCGTGAAGGTGGCTCAGGCGCAATATGGCCAGGCCGGCGCCCGCATCGGCCGGCTGGATATCCGAGCGCCCGCCGCCGGGCTCGTCCTCACCCGCGCGGTGGAGCCGGGGCAGGTGGTCGGCCCGGGCAGCGGCACGCTGTTCCGCATCGCCAAGGGCGGCGAGATGGAGCTGGCCGCACGGCTGGCCGAGCAGGATCTCGCGCGGCTGCGCATCGGCCTGCCGGCGCAGGTGACGCCGGTGGGCACCGCCACGCCGTTCCGCGGCACGATCTGGCAGCTGTCGCCGATCATCGATCCGCAGACCCGGCAGGGCGTCGCGCGGATCGCGCTGACCTATGATCCGGCGCTGCGCCCGGGCGGGTTCGCCGCCGCGACCATCGCGAGCGGCTCGGTCGATGCGCCGCTGCTGCCCGAATCGGCGGTGCTGAGCGACGCGGCGGGCAACTACGTGTTCGTCGTCGGCCCCGGCAACGCCGTGCGCCGTCAGGCGGTGAAGGTGGGCGACGTCTCCGACGCGGGCATCACCATCGTCTCCGGCCTCACCGGCACGGAACAGGTGGTGCTGGCCGCCGGCGCGTTCCTCAACCCCGGCGACAAGGTGACGCCGGTGCGCGCCCCCGTGCAGCGGCCGGCGGCATGAACTTCCGCAACATCTCCGCCTGGGCGATCCGCAACCCGGTCGCCCCGATCGTGTTGTTCATCGCGCTGACGCTGGCGGGCATCCTCAGCTTCATGCGGATGGACGTGAACAACCAGCCGGACGTCAGCTTCCCGGTCGCGCAGATCACCGTCACCCAGCCCGGCGCCGCGCCGACCGAGATGGAGACGCAGGTCACCCAGCGGATCGAGGCGGCGGTGCGCGGCATCAGCGGCGTCGACGAATTGTCCTCCTTCGTGAGCGAAGGGGTCTCCACCACGACCGTCCAGTTCTCGATCGGCATCCCTGTCGATCGCGGCGTCACCGACGTGCGCGAGGCGGTGTCGCGCATTCGCAGCGACCTGCCCGAAGGCATCCTCGAACCGCAGGTCACCCGGCTGGATATCGACGGCGGCCCGATCGCCTATTTCTCGGTCGAGGCGGTGGACATGTCGCTGGAGGAACTGAGCTGGTTCGTCGACAACACCGTCGCCAAGCGGTTGCTGGCGATCCCCGGCATGGCGCAGGTCCGGCGCGGCGGCGGCGTGAGCCGGGAGATCCGGGTGATCCTCGATCCGGTGCGGATGCAGGCGCAGGGCATCACCGCCGCGCAGATCAACGCGCAGCTCCGTCAGGTGAACCTCAACGCCGGCGGCGGCCGCGCCGAGATCGCCGGTTCCGAGCAATCGGTGCGCGTGCTGGGCAACGCGCAGGATGCGCGCTCGCTCGGCAGCAAGCTGATCTCGGTCGGCCTCGGCCGCACGGTGAAGCTGTCCGACATCGCCGAGGTGAAGGACCTCTACGCCGAGCAGCGCTCGCTCTCCAAGATGGACGGGCGGCAGGTGCTCAGCTTCGGTCTGAGCAAGGCCAAGGGCTATTCCGATCTCAAGGTGTACGATCAGGCGATGGCCGAGATCGCCAAGCTGCAGAAGGAAAATCCCAAGCTGCACTTCACCGAGCTGTACACCAGCGTGGAATATGTGCGGGCGCAATATCACTCGGCCATCGATGCGATGATCGAGGGCGCGGTGCTGGCGGTGCTGGTGGTGTTCCTGTTCCTGCGCGACTGGCGGGCGACCTTCATCTCCGCGCTCGCCATCCCGCTGTCGGCGATCCCGGCCTTCTGGCTGATGGACCTGATGGGCTTCACGCTCAACGGCATCAGCATGCTGGCGCTCAGCCTCGTGGCAGGCGTGCTGGTGGACGATGCGATCGTGGAGATCGAGAACATCGTCCGCCACATGCGGATGGGCAAGACGGCCTATCAGGCCTCGATCGACGCGGCCGACGAGATCGGCCTGGCGGTGCTGGCGACGACGATGGCGATCGTCGCGGTCTTCCTGCCGGTCGGGCTCATGCCGGGCATCTCGGGGCAGTTCTTCAAGAATTTCGGCCTCACCATCGTGGCGGCGGTGCTGCTCAGCCTTGCCGTCGCGCGGCTCATCACGCCGATGGTGGCGGCCTATTTCCTCAAGGCGCACGGCCATGCGCCGCATGGAGAGAACCGGCTGATGCGCGGCTACATGCGGCTGCTGGCCTGGTCGCTGCGTCATCGCTGGTGGACGGTGGTGGCCGGCGGCGTCGCCTTCGTCGCCACGATCATCCTGTTCGCCACGCTGCCGTTCAGCTTCCAGCCGACGATCAACACCAACTACAGCCAGGTGCGGATCCAGATGGCGCCCGGATCGACGCTGGCGCAGACCGTGCGGGTTTCCGACGAGGCGACCGCCGTGCTGAAGGCCGCGCCCGACGTGACCGCCGCCTTCTCCGACATCAGCATCGGCAGCGCCGACATCTACGTCACGCTCGATCCGAAGCGGAAGCGCACCAGCATCGAGTTCGAGCGCGCGCTCGCCCCGAAGCTGAACGCCATTCCCGATGCGCGCGTCACCTTCCAGTCGCAGAGCGGCGGACTGGGTCGCGACATCACGATCATGCTCACCGGCGACGATCCGGCCAAATTGAACGCCACGGCGTTGCAGGTGGTCGCCCAGATGCGCGGCATCCCCGAATTGCGCAGCCCGCGCATCGACGGCGATCTCCAGCGTCCGGAGATCACGATCAAGCCGCGCTTCGATCTCGCCGCCGATCTCGGCGTCACCACCGCCGCGCTCAGCCAGACGATCCGCATCGCGACGCTGGGCGACATCGACCAGAACGTCGCCAAATTCTCGCTGGCCGACCGGCAGATCCCGATCCGCGTGGCGATCGACGAGAATGCGCGCCGCAGCCTCTCCACCATCGAGAATCTGCCGGTGCCGACGACGGCGGGCGGATCGGTGCCGCTCAAGGTGGTGGCCGAGATCGGCTTCGGCGCCGGCCCGTCGCAGCTTCGCCGCTATAACCAGACCCGCCGCATCGCGCTCGGCGCCGATCTGGCGCCGGGGGCCGAGGCCGGCGTCGCCAACCCGAAGATCGATGCGCTGCCGGCGCTGGCGAACCTGCCTGCGGGGATCCAGAAGGTGCCGTTCGGCGACAGCAAGTGGCAGGCGGAGCTGGTGCAGAACTTCATCGTCGCCGTGGTATCCGGCACGCTGCTGGTCTTCGCGGTGCTGGTGCTGCTGTACAAGCGGGTGATGCCGCCGTTCGTCAACATGGGCTCGCTGCTGCTGGCTCCGCTGGGCGGCGCGCTGGCGTTGCACCTGACGGGCTATGCGATTTCCATGCCGGTGATGATCGGGCTGCTGATGCTGCTGGGCATCGTCGCCAAGAACTCGATCCTGCTGGTCGATTTCGCGCTGGAAGAGATGAGCAAGGGCGTGCCGCGCGGGCAGGCGATCCTCGATGCCGGGCACAAGCGCGCGCAGCCGATCGTGATGACGACGGTGGCGATGGTGGCCGGCATGGTGCCGATCGCCTTCAGCCTTGGCGGCGACGGCAGTTTCCGCGCGCCGATGGGCATCACCGTGATCGGCGGACTGATCGTCTCGACGATGCTCACGCTGGTGATCGTGCCGGCCACGTTCAGTCTTGCGGTGGAATTCGAGCAGTGGCTGGGCCCGATGCTCGGCCGCCGGCTGACCAACAACGAGCCGCGCGACGGCCGCCCCGCCAGTCTGCCGGCGGAGTAAGACACGACGGCCGGCCCGGCGGGTTGAACCAATCGCCGGGCCGGTCATTCTAGTAGCGTGACGATCCCAGCCCCCTCCGCCCGATGAACCTGCTGCGCGTGACCGGACTCGATCGGTTCAATCCGGCGCAGGGCGGCGTGCAGGGCCGGCGTGCGCTCGCCACCGGGCTGTTGGTCGTGATGGCCGGCGTCTATCTGCTCGCCCGCGCGATGCTGGATCACCACCCGGCCTGGGGCTTCGTCCGAGCCTTCGCCGAGGCGGCGATGGTGGGCGGGCTGGCGGACTGGTTTGCCGTCACCGCGCTGTTCCGCCATCCGCTCGGCCTGCCGATCCCGCACACGGCGATCATCCCAACCAACAAGGATCGGATCGGCGACAATCTCGCCAGCTTCCTGCGCGAGAATTTCCTCACCGCCTCGGTGGTGGCGCGGCGGATGCGGCGGCTCGACTTGGCCGCCGCCGCCGGACGCCTGCTGGCCCAGCCGCCCGAAACGCAGGGGCGGCTGCGCGAGGGCGCGTCGCGGCTGATCGCCAACGTTCTCGAGTCGCTCGATCAGGAGCGGCTGGGCGGCATGGTGAAGGGGGCGATCGGCAACCGGCTGCGTGGCCTCGATATCTCGCCGCTGATCGGGCAGGCGCTGGGTGCGGCGATGGCGGAGGATCGCCACGTGCCGCTGCTCGATTCGATCATCACCTGGGTCGGCCGCACGCTGAACGCCAACGAGGTGCTGATCCGCGAGATGGTGAGCAAGCGCGCCGGCGCGATCATGCGCTGGACCGGGCTGGACGAAAAGCTCGCCAACTCGATCGTCGACGGCCTGCACCGGATGGTGGACGAGATGGCGGCCGATCCCGCCCATCCTCTACGCGCCAAGGCGGAGGAAGGGCTGGCCGACCTCGCCCATCGCCTCCAGCACGATCCGGAACTCCAGGCGACCGTCTCCCGCCTGCGCGACGAGATCCTCGCCAACCCCGCCGTCACCCGCTGGATCGACGGATTGTGGGAGTCCGCGCGGGCCGGCCTGCTGCGCGCCGCGCGCGATCCGCGCGCCACGCTGGCGGGCAAGTTCGGCGAGGCGCTCCGCCAGCTCGGCGACACCCTCCAGCATGATCCGCGGCTGCGCCACACGATCAACCTATTCGCGCGGCGGGCAATGGTCGGCACGGTCGCCAGCTACGGCGATGCGATCGTGCGCCTCGTCTCCGACACGATCCGGGGCTGGGATGCGGGCACCATCACCGAGCGGCTGGAGTCGGCGGTGGGGAGTGACCTGCAATTCATCCGGATCAACGGCACGATCGTCGGCGGCCTCGTCGGCCTGACGATCCATCTGGTCGACGTGCTGCTGTAGCGTCGCCCGCTTCAGCCCAGGCTCTTGGATGCCTGCTCGAACACGTCCTTCGACAGCCCCGGCACCTCCAGCACGCGGCGCAGCTCCGCCTTCATCAATCCGGCGCGTGCGCCGTCGAACCGGCGCCAGCGGCCGAGCGGGGGAATCAGCTTGGCGGCGGTGGAAGGATTCAGCCGGTCCACCGCGATCACCATGTCGGCCAGGAAGCGGTAGCCGCGCCCGGAGGCATCGTGGAACGCGCGCTGGTTCGATGCGAACGCCCCCACCAGCGCGCGCAGCCGGTTGGGGTTGGCCAGCGTGAAATCGGGGTGCCGCGCCAGCCGCTCCACCGCGTCCAGGCAGTCGTCGCGGGTGGAGACGGCCTGCGTGGTGAACCACTTGTCCAGCACCAAGCCGTTGCCGCGATACCGCTCGTAGAACATGTCCAGCGCATCCTCGCGCTCGGCCGAGCGGCCGTTGGCGAGCACGCCGAGCGCACCCTGCCGGTCGGTCATGTTGTCCGCCTCGTCGAACTGGGCAAAGGCGAGCGCGGCGGCATCCGCCACCCCCGCCGCCGCCAGATAGCCGAGCGCCACGGTGCGCAACCGGCGCAGCCCCTTGGCCTGCGGGCTGTATTCGTAGCGATCGGCCTGCCCCCGCGCATAGGCCGCGCGCCACGCCTCCTCCAGCCGGGTGCCGATCCTGGCCCGCAACGCCTCGCGCGCGGCATGGATCGCGGGGGGATCGACCACGAGCATCTGGTCGCCGACGAACGCCTCGCTGGGCAGCAGCACCGCCTCGGCGACGAACGCGGGGTCGAGCGCCGGGTCGGTCAGCGTGCGTTCCACCGCCTCGACCACGGGCGCATGGTCCGCCGTGCCGGTCGCCACCGCCACCACCAGCGTATCCACCATCAACTGCTGCATCGCCTCGTAGCGGGCGAACGGATCGTCGTCGTTGGCCGACAGGAAGGCGAGATCGGCGGCGGAGCGGTCCGTCTCCACCACCACGGGGGCGGAGAAATCGCGGTTGATCGACAGGATCGGCCGCTCGCCGATCCCCTCGAACAGCACCTCCTTCGTCGGGCCGTCCAGCACCACCACCTGCTCGGGCGCGAGCACCCGCCCGGTCAGCTCGCCGAACAGGGCGACGCGCAGCGGGAGCGGCATCGACTGCTTGACCGGCTGCCCCGGCGTCGCCGGCACCGACTGGCCCAGCGTCAGCCGCGCCTGCCCGCTCGCCGGCTCGTGGCTGATCGCGGCGCGCACGCGCGGGGTGCCGGCCTGCGCGTACCACAGGCGGAAAGCGGCGAGGTCGGCGCCGCTGGCATCCTCCATCGCCTGCACGAACTGTTCGCAGGTGGCGGCCTGCCCGTCGTGCCGCTCGAAATACAGGTCGCTGCCCTGCCGGAACGCCTGTGCGCCCAGCAGGGTGTGCAGCATGCGGATCACCTCCGCACCCTTGTTGTAGATGGTGGCGGTGTAGAAGTTGCTGATCTCCATATAGGCCTCGGGCCGGATCGGGTGGGCCAGCGGCCCGGCATCCTCGGGGAATTGCGAGGCACGCAACGCCCGCACATTCTCGATTCGGCCGACCGCCGCCGATCCCTGATCGGCCGAGAACTGCTGGTCGCGGAAGACGGTGAAGCCTTCCTTCAGCGAAAGCTGGAACCAGTCCCGGCAGGTGACGCGATTGCCCGACCAGTTGTGGAAATATTCGTGCGCCACCACGCCCGCCACGCCGTCGTAATCGCCATCGGTCGCGGTATCGGGGTCGGCCAGGATGTAGCGCGAGTTGAAGATGTTGAGGCCCTTGTTCTCCATCGCGCCAAAGTTGAAATCGGCCACCGCCACGATGTTGAACTCGCCCAGATCATATTCGCGGCCGTAGGTCTGCTCGTCCCACGCCATCGAGGCCTTGAGCGCGGCCATCGCATGTTCGGTCTTGCCGACATCGGCGGCCTTCACCCAGATCGCCAGATCCACCTCGCGGCCGGAGCGGGTGACGAAGCTGTCGCGGTTGGCCGCCAGATCGCCCGCCACCAGTGCGAACAGGTAGGTGGGCTTGGGAAACGGATCGCGCCATTCCGCCCAGTGTCGGCCGTCTTCCAGCCCGCCGCCATCGGTGCGGTCGCCGTTGGAGAGGAGCAGCGGATAGGTCGCCTCGCCCGCTTCCAGCCGCACGGTGTAACGGCTCAGCACATCGGGCCGGTCGGGGAAGAAGGTGATGCGGCGGACCCCCTCAGGCTCGCATTGCGTGCAGAGCAGCCCGCCGCTGGCATACAGGCCCATCAGCTGGGTGTTGCCGGCGGGCGCGATCTCCACCTCGGTTTCGATCACATGCGCCGCGCCGGGCAGGTCGATCACCAGTGCCGGCCCGTCCATCCGCCACGTATCGGCCGCCGCCGCGCCGTCGATCCGCACCACGAGCGGGACCAGCCCGTCGCCGTCGAGGCGGAGCGGGCGGGCGTGGTCGCCGTTGCGCGTCACCTCCAGCCGGGCCAGCACGCGGGTGGCGGCGGGGTCGAGCCGGAAGTCGAGCGACACCTCGGGCACCAGCCAGTCCGGCGCGCGATAGTCCTCGCGCCGGATGACGGGGGGCGGCGTGGCGGCGGCGGTGTGGATATCGAGCATGCTCAAGGTCTATCCCCCGGCCCGCGTCACTGCCAGCCCCCTTGCGCGCAAGAACTTGGCACGGACGAGACGTTGGGGCGTATAAGGCGCCATGCCTTTCATGCTCGTCTTCGGCCCCGGCTATGCCGCCAACGCCATCACCGATACCCTCGCCGCCGAGGGGTGGGAGATCCGCCGCGTCGCGCGCAACCCGCGTCCCGGCGACCTCGCCTTCGCCGATCGCGCCGCCGTGCTGCCGGCGATCGCGGCGGCCAGCCACATCCTCAGCTCGGTGCCGCCCGGCGCGGAAGGCGATCCGGTGCTGGCCACCTACGGCGCGGCGATCGCGGCGTCGCGGGCGCGGTGGGTCGGCTATCTCTCGTCCACCGGCGTCTATGGCGATGCGGCCGGCGGCTGGGTGGACGAATCGGCCCCGCTCGCCGGCAGGCGCGGCGGGCGTAACATCGCCGATGCGGCATGGCTCGCGCTGCACCCACAAGCGCGCGTGTTTCGCCTGCCCGGTATCTACGGGCCGGGCCGCTCGGCGCTGGATCGGGTAGCGGAGGGCAAGGCGCACCGCATCGACTTGCCCAAACAGGTGTTCAGCCGCGTCCATGTCGCCGACATCGCCGGCGGCGTGATCGCCAGCATCGCCCACGGCCCGCCCGGCGCGTACAACCTGGCCGACGATGCGCCGTGCAGCCAGAACCGCGTGATCGAGGCGGCGTGCGATCTGATCGGTCGGCCGTGGCCGCCGCTGTTGCCGCTGGCCGAGGCGAACCTCTCGCCGATGGCGCTCGCTTTCTATGCGGAGAACCGGCGCGTCGCGAACGGCAAGGCGCGGCGATTGCTGCGCTGGCAGCCGCGCCACCCGGATTTCCACGCCGGGCTGCGCGCGATCATGCGGGCGGAGGCGCGCCCCGCCCCGCCAGCCGGGTAACGGCGAGGTCGGCGGTCACGTTGCCGAAGGTGCGGAAGATGTCGGGGATCGTCTCCACCGCCAGCAGCACCGGCAGCAGCCCGATCGGTACCCCCATCGCCAGACAGACCGGCGCGATCGTGGCGAAGAACGACACCTGCGCGGGCAACCCCACGGCGGCGAGGCTCACGGCGGCGCCGGTCAGCACCCCCAGCACCAGCGTGGCGGGCGTCAGCGGGATACCGTGCAACCCGGCCAGATAGACCGCTACGCCCATGTTGGCCGCCGCACTCGCCGCGCGGAACAGCGACACCGCCAGCGGCAGCACCACCCCGGCCGACCCTTGCGTCACCCCCAGCGCGGGGGCCGCCTCCACCATCGCCGGCAGCGAGGCGAGCGATGATTGCGTGCTGACCGCGACGATCTGCGCCGGCAACGCCGCTCTGGCGAAGGCGAGCGGGGAGAGCCGGCCGAACACGATCGCCGCCACCGCCGCCAACACCGCCGCCGAGAGGCAGGCGATCGCGACGATCGCAACATAGTGCGCCAGCGTGACCGCCGCCCACAGCCC
>NZ_VNIM01000074.1 GCF_007785815.1 Alterirhizorhabdus solaris
CTGACCGCCTATGCGCTGTCGATCACGGCCGAGGCCGGGCTGGCGCGGCCCCTCCGGCACCGCCAGCCCGGCCTCGGCCGTGATCGACAGCGCATAGGCGGTCAGCGCCTCGCTGCCCTCCATCCCCTCGTCGGGGAAGTAGCGCAGCAGCCCGTCGCGATCGAGATAGGCGGGGATCTCGCCCGCCAGCACGGTCCACGCCGCCGCGTCGCCGGTGGCGATCGCCTTCGACAATCGCTGCTCGAAGCAGCCGTAGGGGTAGGCGAGCATATAGCGTCGCACGCCCTCCAGCGGCGGGGCGAGGCCGGCGGTGAGCCGCACCTGCACCTCGCCACGCCCCGGCAGCGCGCCGGCGGGCGGGGCGAGCATGATCCGCGTGTCAGGGCCGACGCGCGCCAGCTCGCCGCCCACGTCTCCAGCGGTACGGCGGGCACGATCCGCTGGCTTACCGTCAGCCGGTCAGCCGCGCGACCGTCGGCGGCGCGGGCGGAGACGGCCCACGTCACCTGATCCGGTCCGGCAGGCGCGGCGACATGCCATGTGACGGGCACCGCCCCCCCCGCCGGGATCGTGACGGTGAGCGGCGGGGCGATGCCGAGCGCGGGGTGGTCACGGCATTGGCCGTCACCGTCATCGCCCGGTTCGCGCCGTTGCGCAGGGTGAAGCTGGCGCCGTAGAAATCGCCCGACCGCACCACCGGCGGCACGCCCGCGTAGATCGTCAGATCCTGCGTCGTCCGCACGCTCGCCTCGCCGGTGCCGAAGCGGTCCGCCCCCGCCGTGGCGATCGCGACGAGGCGGAAGGAGGAGAGCGAATCCGCCAGCGGCACCGCGATCCGCGCGCGGCCCGCCGCATCTAGCGGCACCCGCCCGCGCCACAGCAGCACCGGTCGGAAATCCTCGCGGTTCACCGCCGACAGGTCGCCGCCGCCGCCCCCTGGTGGATGATGACGAGCGGCGACGAGATGGCGATCCGCGCGCTGCTGGCGGTGCTCGGCCGGCCGGGCTGGCAGGAGGAAGCGCCGCGCCTGATGGTCGGCGTGGCGCTGCGCCAGCGGCAGGGGCATTGGGATACGACCCCGGCGAACGCATGGGGCACGGTGACCGCGCGCCGCTTCGCCGGCCTCTATCCGCCCGGCGCGGTGGCGGGCACCACCACGGTGCGGCTGGGCGAGGCGACGCGCACGGCCAGCTGGCCGCTCACCGACGCGCCGTTGCTCCGCCTGCCGCTGCCGCGCGCGCCTACGCCGCTGCTGCTGGCGCAGGCCGGCGGGGCGGGGCCGTGGGCGCAGGTGTCGCTCACCGCCGCCGTGCCGCTCGGGTCTCCGCTGTTCGCCGGCTACCGGCTGGAGCGCGCCGTCTCGGTGATCCGCCAGCGCAACCCCGGCCGGCTGACGCGCGGCGACGTGCTGCGCGTGCGGCTGACGATCGACGCCTCGGCCGAGCGCAACTGGGTGGTGGTGAACGACCCGATCCCGGCGGGCGCCACGATCGTGGGTGATCTGGGCGGGCAGTCCACGCAACTGGCGGCGGCGGCCTCGGGCGGGGAGGGGATGGCTCCCTCCTATGTCGAGCGCGGGCAGGAGGCGTGGCGCGGCTATTACGCATGGCTGCCGCGCGGCCGGGTAGTGGTGGAATACGCGCTGCGGCTGAACGGCGTCGGGCGGTTCCAGCTGCCGCCCAGCCGGGTGGAGGCGATGTACTCGCCGGACATCCGCGCCGCCGTGCCCAACCGGCCGGTGACGGTGGCGGCGCGATAGGCCGGGTGCCGGAAGGGGGCGGGGCAGGCATCCGCCCCGCCTCTCGTCCGCGTCGCGCCGGTGGCCGGCCCATGGCGTCGACGGGGCATCCGGGCGGGGCGGCGGCCGCCTTGGTTGACAGGGAGCGGAGGAAGGTTCCACTACCCGTCACCAGTTTGCGGCGTGCCGGGCTTTTGCGGCATGCCGGCGTTGCGCTATCCGTTCGCCTTCATCTCAAGGGAGATTGTCCATGTCGGTTGCCGATCCGGTCGTCATCGCCTCGTTCGCCCGCACGCCGATGGGCAACTTCCAGGGGGCGCTCGCCAGCGTATCGGCGATCCAGCTCGGCGCCACGGCCGTGAAGGCGGCGGTGGACCGCGCCGGGGTCGATCCGGCCACGATCGACCGCATCTACATGGGCTGCGTGCTGCCCGCCGGCCTCGGCCAGGCGCCGGCGCGCCAGGCGGCGATCGCCGCCGGCCTGCCGCTGTCGGTGGAGGCGACGACCGTCAACAAGATGTGCGGATCGGGGATGCAGACCGCGATCATGGCGGCCGAGGCGCTCGATGCCGGCACCGTCGACATCATCGTTGCCGGCGGCATGGAGAGCATGACCAACGCCCCCTTCGTGATGCAGAAGCACCGCGCGGGCGCGCGCATCGGCCACGACATGATCTACGACTCGATGATGAAGGACGGCCTCGAGGACGCCTATGACGTCGGCAAGCCGATGGGCGTGTTCGCCGAGGACGCGGTGCGGATCTACCAGTTCACCCGCGAGAACCAGGATACCTATGCGCTGGAAAGCCTGAGCCGGGCGAGGGCGGCGATCGAATCCGGCGCGTTCGAGGCCGAGGTGGTGCCGGTCACGGTCAAGGGCCGGGGCGGCGATACGCAGGTGCTGCTGGACGAGGCGCCCGGCACCGCCAAGCCGGACAAGATCCCCGGCCTGAAGCCCGCCTTCGTCAAGGACGGCACGATCACCGCCGCCAACGCCTCCTCCATCTCCGACGGCGCCGCCGCGCTGGTGATGACGCGCGAGAGCGTGGCGAAGGAGAAGGGCCTGCCGATCGAGGCGCGCATCGTCGCCACCGCCGCCCACGCGCACGAGCCGGGAATGTTCACCAGCGCGCCGGTGCCCGCCATCCGCAAGCTGCTGGACAAGGCGGGCTGGTCCGTCGAGGACGTCGACCTGTTCGAGGTGAACGAGGCGTTCGCCGTCGTCAGCATGATCGCGATTCGCGATCTGGGCATCCCGCACGAGAAGGTGAACGTGAACGGCGGCGCCACCGCGCTCGGCCATCCGATCGGCGCCTCGGGCGCGCGGATCATCGCCACGCTGATCTCGGCGCTGAAGAACCGCGGGCTGAAGAAGGGCGTCGCCGCGCTCTGCATCGGCGGCGGCGAGGCGACCGCGATCGCGGTGGAACTGGCCTGAGCCGAACGATTTTGTGGAGGGGATGTAAGCATGCGGATTGATGGTATCGGCGCGATCGTGACCGGCGGGGCATCGGGCCTGGGTGCCGGCACCGCCGAGATGCTGGCGCGCAACGGGGCGAAGGTCACGATCTTCGATCTCAACACCGAACTCGGCACCGCCAAGGCGGCCGAGCTGGGCGGGCATTTCGTCAAGGTCGACGTGTCGAGCGAGGAGAGCGTCAACGCCGCGCTCGCCGAGGCCGAGGAAAAGCACGGCGTGGCCCGCGTGCTGGTGAACTGCGCCGGCATCGCCACCGCCGAGAAGATGATCGACCGCAACGGCCAGCCGCTGCCGCTGGAGCGGTTCGCCAAGGTCGTCGGCATCAACCTCGTCGGCACGTTCAACGTGATGTCCAAGTTCGCCGCCCGGCTGCACACCGCCGAGCCTGTGGGCGCGGACGGCGAGCGCGGCGTGGTCATCAACACCGCCTCGGTCGCCGCGTTCGAGGGGCAGGTCGGCCAGCCGGCCTATGGCGCGTCCAAGGGCGGCGTGATGGCGCTCACCCTGCCGGCCGCGCGCGAACTGGCGCGCTACGGCATCCGCGTGATGACGATTGCGCCGGGCATCTTCTGGACACCGATGATGGCGGGCCTGCCGCCGGAGGCGCAGGAAAGCCTGGGCAAGCAGATCCCCTTCCCCAGCCGGCTCGGCCAGCCGACCGAATATGCCCAGCTGGCCGAGGCGATCATCGCCAACCCGATGCTGAACGGCGAGACGATCCGCCTCGACGGCGCGATCCGCATGGCGCCGCGCTGATCGCATACGAACCCGAGCGGGCGGGGGCAGCGATGCCGTCGCCCGCCCCGTCGGCCACGGGGGGTGGCCGGCGTCCGTCGAATATTCATCCCGCGTCCCTTCCCCCCGCCGCGATCCGCGATTAGGCAAGCAGGCTCATTATCGCAGCGCAGCAGGAAACCCACGTGGCCCGAGAGGTATCCGCCGCGAAACGCGGCCAGCAGGATCTCGTCAGCGGCCCGATCGGCCGTACGCTGCTGTTGTTCGCGCTGCCGACGCTCGGCTCCAACGTCCTCCAGTCGCTCAACGGCTCGGTCAATGCGGTGTGGGTGGGGCAGTTCCTCGGCCCGCGCGGGCTGGCGGCCACCTCCAACGCCAACCTCGTCATGTTCCTGATGTTCACCACCGTGTTCGGCTTCGGCATGGCGGCCACGATCATCGCGGGGCAGGCGATGGGCCGGCGGGATGTGGATGCCATGCGCCGTACGCTGGGCACCGCGGTGGGGCTGTTCATCATTCTCGGCGTGCTGACCGTCGTGGTGGGCTGGCTGGCGGCCCCCGCGCTGCTCCGCATGCTGGCGACCCCGGCGGAGGTGTATCCGCTCGCGCTCGCCTACCTGCGCGTCGTCTTCCTCGCGATCCCGCCGAGCATGGTGGTGGTGCTCATCACGATGGCGCTGCGCAGCACCGGCGATTCGCTGACGCCGATGTGGTTCATGGTGCTGAGCACCGTGATCGACTGCGGGCTGAACCCGTTCCTGATCGCCGGCATCGGCCCGTTCCCGCGGATGGGCATCGCCGGCGCCGGCATGGCGATGCTGACCGCCAACTATGTCGGGCTGGTCGCGCTGATCGCCTACATCTACGCACGCGACTCGGTGTTGCGGCTGCGCGGGCCGGAACTGCGCTACCTGATCCCCGACCCGGTGCTGCTGCGCACCATCTTGGCCAAGGGCTTTCCGATGGGGTTGCAGATGCTGGTGATGTCCGGCGCGTCGCTGGCGATGATCGGGCTGGTCAACCGCTTCGGTACGGAGACGGTGGCGGCCTATGGCGCGATCAACCAGCTGTGGAGCTACATCCTGATGCCGGCGATGGCGGTGGCCGCGGCGGTGAGCGCGATGGCCGCGCAGAACATCGGCGCGGGCCGGTGGGATCGTATCCCGCAGATCGCGCGCGCGGGTTTTTCCACCAACCTCGCGCTCACCAGCGGGCTGATCGTGGCGCTGCTGCTGCTCGATCGTCATGCGCTGGCGCTGTTCCTCGGCGATCATCAGGCCACGATCGATGCCGCGCGCCACATCAACCTGGTGACGAGCTGGAGCTTCGTGCTGTTCGGCATCGGCCAGGTCTATTCCGCCGTGATGCGGGCGAACGGGGTGGCGGTGGTGCCGCTGGTGATCCTGTTCGTCGCCATGTTCCCGGTGCGGCTGGGCCTCTCGCTGCTGCTGCTGCCGCATCTGGGGGAGAACGCGCTGTGGGTCAGCTTCTCGGCCGGCACCGCCGCCTCGCTGCTGCTGACCGCGCTCTATTATCACTATGGCGACTGGCGCAGCGCGCACGCGATGGTGCCGGGCACGATCGAGGCCGAGGAGCGCGTGCTGGCCGATACCGAGCCGACCGGGCACATGAAGCCGCTGTCGTAATCCTCTGGTCCGACGCCGGCACCGCCCCCGGGGGGAGGGGGCGGTGCCGACGCTGGTTCGTCCGTCCCGGATCGGCCGCCGTGAGGGCCGGGCGGGAAAATCCTCGTCATCCTTCATATCGCGGTCGCGTCTTGCCGCCGCCTGGCTGCGGCGTGACGAAGCGTGTCCCGCCGTCCGGCGCGGCCACCGACGGGTGGTTGACCGCGCCGCCGCCCCTCCCGTACTGATCGGGCATGACCGCTCCCGTGATCCTGCTGGTCGAAGACGACCCCGCCCTCCGCACCCTCACCACCCGCGCGCTGCAGGAGAACGGCTATGTCGTCCGCCCGGTCGGTGCCGCGCCCGAGATGTGGCAGGCGTTCGACAAGGAGCCGGTCGATCTGGTGCTGCTCGACATCATGTTGCCCGGCACCAGCGGCATCGAGCTGTGCCGCCTGATCCGGCAGAAAAGCGATGTGCCGATCATCTTCGTCAGCGCCAAGGGCAGCGAGACGGACCGGGTGATCGGGCTGGAACTGGGCGCCGACGACTATATCGCCAAGCCCTATGGCACGCGCGAACTGATCGCCCGCGTGCGCGCGGTGCTGCGGCGTGGCGGGCTTGAGCGGCAACAGGGCGATCGCGGCGCCGGCATCGCCCGCTTCGACGACTGGACCGTCAGCTTCCCCCGGCGCGAGCTGAAATCGCCCAGCGGCGCGGTGGTGGACCTGACCGGCGCCGAATTCGACCTGCTCGCCAGCCTGCTCGATCATCCACAGCGCGTGATCGCGCGCGAGCGGCTGATAGAGCTGTCGCGCACCCGGCTCGGCGATTCCTCCGATCGCAGCATCGACGTGCTGGTCAGCCGTCTGCGCCGCAAGCTTTCCAGCGCGGGCAAGGCGGCGCCGATCGTTACCGTGGGCGGCGTCGGCTACATGCTGAACGTCGAGGTGGAGCGCTCGTGAGTCATGCCGCGTAGGTCGGCCAGCGTGAGTCAGCCGGCGTGAGCTGCCCCGCTTGAGGCGGCTGGCACGGCCGTCGATCGGGCTGCTCGGGCGGGTCTTCGCGATCCTGCTGCTCACCATCGTGATCGAGTTCGCCGCGAGCACCCTGCTCTACGAGCGCGCCAGCAGCTTTTCGGTGCGCGAGGACGAGGCGCGGCGGCTCGCCGAGCATCTGGTGATCGCCCGCCGGCTGGTTTCCGAACGCCCGTGGCGAGAGCGGCCGGCGATGGCCCGACGGCTGTCTACCGACCGCTATCTGGTGCGCTGGGCGGCGGCGCTGCCCGCCCCGCCGCCGGTCGCCCCCGGGCTGAACGAGATGCAGCGGCAGGTGACGGCGTGGGAGCCGAGCCTGGGCGATGCCGGTCTGCGGCTGCGGCTCACCTCGCCGGGCCGCGAGGGCATCGTGACCGGCGGGTTGCCGCTGGGCGACGGCAGCTGGCTGCTGTTCCGCACGGCCGAACATATCCACGAATGGGATCTGGCGATCGGCCGTATCGTGCTGGCGCTGGTGCCGGCGTTCGCGCTGATCGTGCTGGGCGGGCTGCTGGTACGGCGCACGCTGCGGCCGATGGGCCGGTTGGCGCTGGCGGCCGGGCGCGTGGGGCTGGGCGGCACCGCCACCGTGGAGGAGGCCGGGCCGGGCGAGGTGCGCCGCGTGATCCGCGCGTTCAACGCCATGCAGGAACGCATCCACCGCCTGATCGGCGATCGCACGCAGGCGCTGGCGGCGGTGGGCCACGACATGCGCACCCCGCTCGCCCGGCTGCAGCTGCGCGCCGACGAGATCGCCGAGCCGACCCTGCGCGACGCGATGCTGGGCGACGTTGCCGAGATGGAGGCGATGATCGGCTCGCTGCTCGCCTATCTGGGCGGCGAGGAGGATCCCGAAACCCCGGTCCGCATCGATATCGCGGTGCTGGCTGCCACGATCGTGGACGACGCGCAGGATCGCGGCGGCGATGCAGCCTACGAGGGGCCGGATCATGTCGAGCTGGTCGTCCGCCCCGTGGCGATCAAGCGCGCGCTCGCCAATCTGGTGGAGAACGGGCTGCACTACGGCGACCGGGTGACGGTGACCGTGGTCGAGGCGGCCGATCATGTCCGCCTGTGCGTGGACGACGACGGCCCGGGCATCCCCGAGGCCGACCTGCCGCGCGTGACCGAGCCATTCATCCGGCTCGATCCGGCGCGGGGGCGCAACACGCAGGGCCTGGGCCTGGGACTCGCGATCGTCAGGCGGACGGTGGCGCTGGAGGGGGGCACGCTGCGGCTCGTCAATCGGCCGACCGGGGGGTTGCGGGCGGAGATCGTCCTGCCGCTGGAGCCCGCGTCCTTCGTGCAATGATTCGTTACTGATCTGCGGCGCCGCAGCAAAGACCAGCACTTATCTTCACCCTCGATAGTGGCGTCTGTGCGCCTGTGTGAGGAGATTCCCATGAACGAGCTGCTCGGCCGCGTCTTCAGTTTCGCCAACCACACCTTTCCCAGCCAGAGCGCGCTCTACAACCGCCTCGCCACCGAGGGGCAGAGCCCGAAGGCGCTGATGATCTCGTGCGCGGATTCGCGCGTGGTGCCCGAGCATATCCTCGAGGCGCAGCCGGGCGACCTGTTCGTGTGCCGCAACGCCGGCAACATCGTGCCGCCCTACGCCACGCAGAACGGCGGCGTGACCTCCACCGTCGAGTTCGCCGTGATGGCGCTGGGCATCCGCGACATCATCGTGTGCGGCCACTCCGACTGCGGCGCGATGAAGGCCGTGGCCAATCCCGCCGGGCTGGAGAAGATGCCGAACGTGGCGGCATGGCTGCGCCATTCGCAGGCGGCAGGCCAGGTGGTGAACGAGGGCTATCCCGATCTCGACCCGAAGGATCGCGTGCGCGTGGTCGCCATGGAGAACATCGTCGCGCAGATCGCCAACCTGCGGACCCACCCGTCGGTCGCGGCCGGCATCGCGCGGGGGGAGATCGCGCTGCATGGCTGGTTCGTCGATATCCATGCGGGCCAGATCTTGGGGCTGGACGGCGAGAGCGGTCGCTTCCGCCCGCTGCATGCCGATCAGCCGCTGCCGGTGGCCCTGCGTGCCGCGCGCCGTTACGCGGCGGACGTGGATTGCGCACAGGCAGCGGAATAAGCGGAACGGCCCGGGCGGTATCCTGCCGCCGGGCCGCTTCGTGGACGATCTGACGTGGCAGTACGGAAAGTCGAGGGGGCATATCCCTCGGCTTTCCTTTTGTGCGGCGCAAAAGGTCTGTTGCAGACGCCTGCGGATCCGCGCCGACTCGATCCGATCCTGAAACGAACCGCACGTCTCTCAAATAGAAACATATAGACGCAATCTGGAAACTGACTGGCATCATCAGGCATCTCTTGGAAACAAATCGTGCTGCGATAGCCACAGACTGGCCCCCGCGGTGGCAGGAAATGCCGATCCTGCTTCTGGTCGCTGCGGAATATGCCTAGGCCAGATCATCCCTCGTGATTGCTGCGCCGCCGCAGATGCGGAAGAGATGCTGCGACACGGTGGAGCCAGGAGGAACAGGAACCTGCAATAAGGGGAATGTTCCATGCGCTACTCCATCGCCCTCGCGGCACTCGGTCTCGTCGCGGCGGCGACGCCTGCGCTCGCGCAGGATGCACCCACCGGGCCGTTCAAGGTTTCCGGCTCGGTCGGCCTCGTCTCCGAATACCGTTTCCGCGGCGTCTCCCAGTCCGATCGCGAACTCGCGGTGCAGGGCGGCCTGACGATCGCGCACCAGAGCGGTTTCTACGTCGGCACCTGGGGATCGAACCTGGCGGGCTGGGGCACGTTCGGCGGCTCGAACATGGAGCTGGACCTGATCGCCGGCTTCAAGACCGACATCGGCGGCGGCGGCGCGATCGACGTGGGCGCGACCTGGTACATGTATCCGGGCGGCTTCAACAACACCGACTTCATCGAGCCCTATGCCAAGCTGTCCGGCACGGTCGGCCCGGCGAGCCTGACGGCCGGTGTCGCCTATGCCCCCAAGCAGCAGGCGCTGGGCGCCTATTCGTCGACCGGCGCGTTTGCCGCTGCCGGCATTTACGACGACGAGGGCGACAAGAACGACAACCTGTACCTGTGGGGCGATGCCGCCGTGGGCGTGCCCGATACCGGCCTGACGGTGAAGGGCCACATCGGCTACTCCAACGGCAACAAGGGCCTCGGGCCGTTCGCCACGTCGGTCGCGCCGACCGGCGAATATTGGGATTGGTCGGCCGGCGTCGACTATACCATTCCTGGCCTGCCGCTCACCGTGGGCGTCTCCTATGTCGATACCGACATCACCAACCGCGAAGCCGCCTACCTCCAGCCGAGCTTTTCGCGCGGGCAGGACGGCACCGGCTCGATCGCCAAGGCGGCCGTGCTCTTCTCGCTCACCGCTTCGTTCTGACCGGTACGGCCGGCTCGCCTTGCGCGCGCCGGCCGCTGCCCCGGCGCGTGACGAACGACAGCGCCGCCAGCAGCAGCAGCGGCGCCACGTCGTAATGCGCGCGGTTGTTCTCCCATACGTCGAAGCTGCTCGATACGACCAGCACGAACCCGCCGATCATCAGCACCGCCACCCGCGTGGCCATCGCCGATGCGGGCCAGCGGCGTGATCGCAGTGCGCGCGCCAGCGCCGCCAGCACCAGCGCCGTCTCCGCCAGAAATGCCAGCGTCACCGCCAGCGCCGCATAGCTGACTTGCAGCAGCGGCGCCTGTGGCCGCGTGGGATCGAGCGAGCCGCCGAACCACGCCGCCGGTTGCAGGCCCACGGTGGCGTTGGCGATCCGCTCCCACGGGGCGATCACGGCCAGATTGCGCTCCAGTCCCTTGAACTCGCTCGACGGGCGGTGGAAATGATAGAGCGAGGTGCCCAGCACCACCGCGAAATCGGCCGGGTTGGCGGCCAGCGCCACCAGTGCATCGCGCGTCCGTGCCTCGCCCAGCTTCGTATAGACGATGTGGTTCCAGTTGTAGCCGCCGGTCGACTTGCGCAGGTTGTCGAGGCTCGGCTGGCCGGTCGGCGCGATCGGCGGCATCATCGCCAGATAGGCGGGGGGCGGCGAGAAACCGTCCATCACCGCGAAGCGCGAGAGCCTGCCCTCGGCGATCAGCCGCGCGCGCAACGCGGGCGGCAGCCGGTCCACCGTCGTGTGATCGAGCTGGAGCGGCGCCCAACTGCTGAGGCCCGCGACGCCGAACAGCAGCGCGTTCTTGAGCAGCACCGCGCCGATCGCCGCCGCCGGCAGGATCGCGGCGGCCGCCATCCGCCCGCGCCGGCCATGCGCCATCAGGACGAAGATCACGGCCGCCGCGGCGAACAGCACCGGGTGGATCATCGAGCGCAGCAACACCACCGCCGCCAGCATCGCAAAACCGAACGAGGCCCATGCGACGCTGCGTCGCATGAGGCCGGCGTGCAGCCCCCACAGCGCCATGCAGAGCAGCCACGGCACCAGCCCGTCGTAGTACAGCTTATGCGAGAACAGCAATGCGGCGGGCGCCACGCACATCCATGCGGCGGCGATCAACGCCAGCCCCGGCCGCCCGGTCAGGTCGCGGGCGAGCGCATGGAAGGCGAGGATGCCACCGAGCGTGACGGCCGCGAACAGCAGCCCCATCGCCCACAGGAACCCGTCCGGTCCCAGTCGCAGCCCCAGCCCGACGATCAGGTTGAACAGCGGTGGCTGGGTGTGGAGATAGAACAGGGTGTGCCACAGATCGTGCCGCAGCAGCGCCACGTCGGCGATCTGCATCCACCATGTAAGGTTGTCGGCATCGAACCGGCCACCTGCTGCCAGCACGACGAGCCGGACGGCGATATAGAGCGATACCAGCACCCATGCCGGTCGCGCCATGATCGCCCTGTGCCATACCGCCGCGCGCGGAGCCGTCGCCCGATATGCCGTCACCCGTCACTCCCGCCCAGCCAGTCCCTGCGGGCTAGCCTTGCTTTGCTAAGAAGCGATTGACCAGAGCCGGGCGCGACGGACTATTCGCTGCGCAGGATCGGCCGGTTTTCGTCGCCGCCGCCATTGTCGCCGAACCCGCCCTCCTTCAGTTCCTCGGCGGCGGTTTCGCTGGCGCGGTCGGCTTCGTTCACCAGCGCGCGGTCCTGCTCAGTGGGGGCCAGGCCGCCCTTGGCACGGCCACCGGGGCGGGCGGCACGATTCTGCAATTCGCCACTTTCGGTGCGGTCGGCTTCGGGCTGCTGGCCGGGGCGTTTCTCTTCCATCGCGCGATCTCCTTCTCGCCCGGACAACGCGCCCCCCGATCGCGCCGTTCCGGCCCGCGATGCCGGCCCTAATGGATGTGCCTTTTCTCCAGCTTGCGGGCCAGCGTGCGGCGGTGCATCCCCAGCCGCCGCGCGGTTTCGGAGACGTTGAAGCCGGTGTCGGCCAGCACCTCGTTGATCCGCTCCCACTCGATCGTCTTGATCGAGGTCTGCCGGCCGTCGATCGGCACGTCGGGGTCGCCCAGCGTCATGCCGAACGCGCGCTCGATGTCGTCGGTATTGGCCGGCTTGGCGAGGTAGGAGGTGGCGCCCAGCTTGATCGCCTCCACCGCCGTGGCGATGCTGGCGTAGCCGGTCAGCACGATGATGACGGTGGCCGGGCCATGCGCGTGCAGCCGCTCGACACAGGCGAGGCCGGAGGAATGGGCGAGCTTGAGATCGACCACCGCATAGTCCGGCGTCATCGATGCCAGCAGCCGCTCCATCGCCGCCGGGCCGTCTGCCACCACCACGGCATACTCCCGCCGCTCGAACGAGCGGCACAGCGTGCGGGCGAAGACGGCGTCGTCCTCCACGATCATCAGCAGCGGCTTATCCGGCATCGTCCGCCCCCTCCAGCCGGATCGCGGCGAGCGGCAGGTGCAGCGTCACCTCCGCCCCGCCGCGCGGCAGGTTGCGCGCGTCGAGGCCGCCGCCCAGCTTGCGCGCCACGTTGCCGGCGAGGAACAGCCCCAGCCCCCGGCCCAGCCCGGGCTTGGAGCTGTTGTACGGCTTGCCGAACGCCTCGAGCTGCTCGGGTGCGAAGCCGCCGCCCTCGTCGCGCACGGCCAGCACCAGCGTGTCGCCCGCACGATCCAGGCGGATGCGGATCATGTCGGGCGAGGCTTCGGCGGCATTGTCGAGCAGGTTGAACACCGCCTGTTGCAGCACCACGTCGCTGACGATCGAGACGTCGCCGCCGAAGCGATCGACATACTCCACGGCGGTGAAATCGCGCGTATCCCGCCAGTCGGCGATCATCCGGTCGAACAGCGCCCGCACGGTGGTGGCCGCCGACTCCTCGCCGCGCGCATCGCCCGACGAGAGCAGGATGCCCGTCACGATCGCCTTGCAGCGCAGCACCTCGGCCTGCATCTCGGCCACGTCGCGCACCAGATCGGGGTCGCGCGCGATCGCCTCGATCCGCCGCCAGTCCCCCAGGATCACCGCGATCGAGGACAGCGGCGTGCCCAGTTCGTGCGCCGCGCCCGAGGCGAGCATGCCGATCCGCACGATATGATCCTCCTCCGCCGCCTGTCGCCGAATCTCGGCCATCCGCCGGTCCTGCGCGCGCAGGTTGCCGTCGATGCGGTTGAGAAACATCACCAGCAGCACCGCCACCAGCGCGAAGCACACCCACATGCCCTGGACATGGAGGGCGAACAGCGTGCGGTCGATCGTGGGCGGCAGCACCAGCGGGCGGTGGATCGCGGTCAGCAACGCGAAGGCCAGGCTGGTCGCCCCAACCAGCGCCCAGCTTGCCCAGCGATCCAACAGCACCGCGCCCAGCACGACTTGCAACAGGAACAGCGAGACGAACGGATTGGTCGCCCCGCCGCTCAGATAGAGCTGCGCCGAGAGCGCCGCGACATCGAGCAGCAGCGCGACGAGCAGCTCGCCGTTGGTGGTGGCGCGCGGATGGCGCATCAGCAGCAGGCTGACGGCGTTGAGCACGACCAGCCCGGCCAGCACCCCCAGCATAGGCCAGAGCGGCAGCGGGATACCGAAGCCGAAGCGGGTGAGCAGGATGGTGACGAGCTGCCCCGCCACGGCCAGCCAGCGCAAGTGGACGAGCTGGAGCATGTTCGCGTGCCCCACCGCCGCATGCGCGGGGGCCGGGCCGGGCAGATGGCGCAGGATCGCCGCGCCGCTCATCGCGGCGGCCCGCCGCTCCGTCTCAGGAGGCCGGCCCAGTAGAGGAAGGCGGCAAGCGTCATGGCAGCCAGCATATACCACGTAACCGCATAGCCGAGGTGATTGTTGGCGAAGCGGATCACCGTCAGCCCGCCCACCGGCTGCGGCGCGGTGGTGGCGGGCGTGGCGGCGGCGGGTGGGCCGGCGGCGGCGTCGATGAAATAGCCGGCGGCCCCGGAGAGGCGGCGTCGTGCGGCGATGGCGGCGATGTCGCGCGAGTACCAGCGATCGGCGGCGGGGTCGTTGCTGCGCAGGAAGCCGCCGCCCGGCTCGGTCAGCCGCAGCAGTCCGGTGACGGACACGGTCCCCGCCGGGGGCGCCGCCGCCGCCCGGCGCGGCACGAACCCGCGGTTGACGAACAGCGTGTGGCCAGCATCGGTTCGCAGCGGCGTCAGCACCCACCAGCCCGCGCCGAGATCGGTGGCGGCCTGCACGAAACTGTCCTGTCCGGGCAGGTAGCACCCGGTGGCCGTGACCCGGCGATAGGCATCGTCGGGCCGCGCCACGGCGGGGGGCGATACGGGGCGTGCGCGCAGGCCCGTCTCCCCCCGTTCGATCAGCGCCAGCTTCCACGCCCGCCGGTGCACCTGCCAGGTGCCCAGCCCGATCAGCCCCGCGACCACCGCCAGCCACACGATGGCAAGCGCGGCGCGGGCGATACGGCGCGGGGCGCGGCTCACTCCATCCGGCTCATGTCCTGCATCGGCATCATGTTGGCGTTCATGTGGTACATCACCCACAGCGAGCCGCTGAGCGCGATCAGCACGATCACCACGGTGAACAGCAGCGCCATGATCGACCAGCCGCCTTCCGCCCGCCGGTTCATGTGCAGGAAGAAGATCATGTGGACCACCATCTGCACGGCAGCGAACGCCATGATGAGGAGCGCGGTCGCCTGCGTGGCGAGCGGCCGCGCCATCACCAGCCAGAAGGGGATGGCGGTGAGCACGACCGACAGCAGGAAGCCGATCGCATAGCCTTTACGCGAGCCATGCGCTTCCTCGTCGTCGTGGCCATGCCCATCGCCGACGTGGCCGTGGGCATCGGGGTGCGTATCCGCGCTCATCGCAGCATTCCCATCAGATAGACGAAGGTGAACACGCCGATCCAGATCACGTCGAGGAAGTGCCAGAACAGCGAAAGGCACATCAGCCGGCGACGGTTGGCGGGGATCAGCCCCTTGACCTGCACCTGCACCATCAGCGTGACGAGCCACACGATGCCGAAGGTGACATGCAGCCCGTGGGTGCCGACCAGCGTGAAGAAGGACGACAGGAAGGCGCTGGTCTGCGGCCCCGCGCCCTCGTGGATCAGATGCGAGAATTCGTAGAGCTCGATGCCCAGGAAGGCGAGGCCGAACAGCCCGGTGATCGCCAGCCACCCTTGCGTCGCGCCGCGTTTCCCGTCCGTCATCGCCAGCATGGCAAAGCCGTAGGTGATCGAGGAGAGAAGCAGCATGGAGGTGTTCACCGCCACCAGCGGCAGGTCGAACAGCTCCTTCGGCCCAGGCCCACCGGCATAGCTGGTGCCCAGCACGCCGTAGGTGGCGAACAGCATCGCGAAGATGAGGCAGTCGCTCATCAGGTAGATCCAGAAGCCAAGCATCGTGCTCGACCCCTCGGGGTGGTGCGGTTCCTCGTCGAGGTGGAACCGCTCGCGATCGAGATCGGCCTGCGTGGTCATGCCGTCACCCCCGCCAGCGAGGCGGTATGCGCCTCTTCCTGCCGCGTCACCTCGGCGGCGGGAATGTAATAGTCACGCTTGTAGTTGAAGGTGTGGACGATCGCGACGCCGATGATCCCGACGAAGCTGAGCGCCGCCAGCCACCACACGTACCAGATCATGCCCACCCCGAAGGCCACGCTCAGCGCCCCCAGGATCACGCCCGCGCCGGTGTTGCTCGGCATGTGGATGTCCTTGTAGCCGTTCAGCGGCCGCTTGTAGCCGCGCGTCTTCATGTCGGCCCACGCATCGCCGTCATGCACCACCGGGGTGAAGGCGAAGTTGTAGTCCGGCGGCGGCGAGGAGGTGGCCCATTCCAGCGTGCGGCCGTGCCACGGATCGCCCGTCACGTCGCGCAGCGCCTTGCGGTTGCGGATGCTGACGAAGAACTGGATCAGCATGGCGGCGATGCCGAGCGCGATCAGGAACGCGCCGAACCCCGCGATGATGAACCAGATCTGGTACGAAGGATCGTCGAACGTGCGCAGCCGGCGCGTCACCCCCATCAGCCCCAGCACATAGAGCGGCATGAAGGCGAAGTAGAAGCCGGACACCCACAGCCAGAACGACAGCTTGCCCCACCACACGTCCAGCTTGAAGCCGAACGCCTTGGGCCACCAGTAGTTGATCGCCGCGAAGGCGCCGAACAGCACGCCGCCGATGATGACGTTGTGGAAATGCGCCACCAGGAACAGCGAGTTGTGCAGCACGAAATCCGCCGGCGGCACCGCCAGCAGCACGCCCGTCATCCCGCCCAGCGTGAACGTTATCATGAAGGCGATCGTCCACATCATCGGCAGCTCGAACCGCACCCGGCCACGGTACATCGTGAACAGCCAGTTGAAGATCTTGGCCCCGGTGGGGATCGAGATGATCATCGTGGTGATGCCGAAGAACGAGTTGACGCTCGCCCCCGATCCCATCGTGAAGAAGTGGTGCAGCCACACGAGGTAGGCCAGCACGGTGATGACCAGCGTGGCGTACACCATCGAGGTGTAGCCAAAGAGACGCTTGCCCGAGAAGGTGGAGGTCACCTCGCTGAACACGCCGAACATCGGCAGGATCAGGATGTACACCTCCGGGTGGCCCCAGATCCAGATCAGGTTCACGTACATCATCGGGTTGCCGCCCAGCGTGTTCGTGAAGAAGGCGGTATCGACGTAGCGATCGAGGCTGAGGAGGGCCAGCACCGCCGTCAGCACCGGGAAGGCGGCGACGATCAGGATGTTGGTGCACAGCGCCGTCCAGCAGAAGATCGGCATCTTCATCATCGTCATGCCGGGCGCGCGCAGCTTTACGATCGTGGCGATCAGGTTGACGCCCGAGAGGAGCGTGCCGACGCCGGCGATCTGCAACGACCAGATGTAGTAGTCCACGCCCACGCCGGGGCTGAAGCCGATGCCCGACAGCGGCGGCATGGCGAGCCAGCCGGTCTGCGCGAACTCGCCGACGAACAGGCTCATCATCACCGTCACGGCGCCGCCCGCCGTCATCCAGAAGCTGAAGTTGTTGAGGAACGGGAAAGAGACGTCGCGCGCGCCGATCTGCAACGGCACGACATAGTTCATCAGCCCCGTCACGATCGGCATCGCCACGAAGAAGATCATGATGACGCCGTGGGCGGTGAACACCTGATCGTAATGGTGCGCGTTGAGATAGCCTTCGGACCCGCCGAACGCCCACGCCTGCTGCAACCGCATCATGATCGCATCGGAGAAGCCGCGCAGCAGCATGATGATGCCCAGGATCATGTACATGATCCCGATGCGCTTGTGATCGACGGTGGTGAACCACTCCTTCCAGAGATAGCCCCACAGCTTGAAATAGGTGAGCGCCGCCAGCAGCGCCGCGCCACCGATCGCCACCGCCACGAAGGTGGCGACGACGATCGGTTCGTGCAGCGGCAGCGATTCGAGCGTGAAACGCCCCAGGAAGGGGCTGATCGCGGGATGGGTGGTGGGCGTCTGCATGGGGGTGCCGATCACAGCGTTGACGGGTTGGACGGCGAGGCATTGCTGCGCTGCTGCACGTCGGTCGGGTTCTTCGGCGGCGCCTCGCCGGCGTCACCGCCGGTCAGCGCTTCCTCGGGCTTGGCCTGCGCGGGCATGCCCTTGCCCGGCATGTGCTTCATGCCGGCGGCGTCGTGGCCCATCATGTCGCTCATGCAGGTGGTGCCGGGGCGGACGCACTGGTTGACGACGGCGTCGAACAGGCCGGGCGCCACGCTGGCGAAGCGCATCACCGGCACCTTCTCGGTCGGCTTCTCCAGCTTCATGTAATTCGCCCGGCTCAGCGTGCCGCCAGCGGCGCGGTTGCGCGCCACCCAGGCGGCGAAGCCCGCGTCGTCCATGCCGTAGAAGCGGAAACGCATGCCCGAGAAGCCGGCACCGCTGTAGTTGGAGGAGAAGCCGGCATAGTCGCCCGGCTTGTTGATGACCGCGTGAAGCTTGGTCTCCATCGACGGCATCGTGTAGATCATGCCCGCCAGCGTGGGCACGTAGAAAGCGTTCATCACCGAGGAGGACGTCAGCCGGAAGCGGATCGGGCGATCCACCGGGGCGGCGAGTTCGTTGACGGTGGCGAAACCGTATTCGGGGTAGATGAACAGCCATTTCCAGTCGAGCGCGACGACCTGCACCTCCAGCGGCTTCGCGTTCGCGGGCACCGGCCGGTCGCGGTCGATGCGGCCGATCGGGCGATAGGGATCGAGCAGGTGGGTGCCCGTCCACGTCACCGCGCCGAGGCAGATGACGATCAGCAGCGGCGCCGCCCAGATGACGAGTTCGAGCTGGGTGGAATGATCCCAGTCCGGCTCGTAGCGCGCCTCCTTGTTGCTCTCGCGGTAGCGCCACGCGAACAGGCCGACGAGCGCGATCACCGGGATCACGATCAGCAGCATCAGCACCGTCGCGAAGATCACGAGGTTGCGCTGCTGGAGCGCGATATCCCCGGCGGGGTTCATCACGACCATCTGGCATCCGCCGAGGAACAGCGCGGGCACCGCCGCCGAGGCGGCGCGGATCATGGTCCGGACAGGACGCGGGGGCATGGCAAGGGCTGGCATGACGTCCAGCTAGGCCCGTCCGCCGCATCGCGACATTGGACATTTTGTCCAATCCCCGCCCCGTGCGTTAAGGTGCATTAGACGTCTGTTTCCCGACGCCCTAGAAAGAACGAGCATGGTCGCCTCCACCGGATCCCACGCCGCCGAACGCGATGCGCGCGCGATCAACGCCCGCCATGGCGACATCGCGCCCAGCGAGATCGCGATCGGCGTGGTGATGGGCCGGACGTCGGAATTCTTCGACTTCTTCGTCTATGCCATCGCCTCGGTGCTGGTCGTCCCGGCGCTCGTCTTCCCCTACGTCGACAAGCTGACGGGCACGCTCTACTCGTTCGCGATCTTCGCGCTCGCCTTCGTGGCGCGGCCGATCGGCTCGCTCATCTTCCTGCGGCTGGACGAGACGCTCGGGCGCGGCACCAAGCTCACCATCGCGCTGTTCCTGCTCGGCAGCTCCACCGTGGCGGTCGCCTTCCTGCCCGGCTACGAGACGATCGGTCACTCGTCGGCGGTGCTGCTGGCGGTGTTCCGTATCGGCCAGGGCATCGCGCTGGGCGGTTCGTGGGACGGTCTGTCCTCGCTGCTGGCGCTGAACGCACCGAAGAACCGTCGCGGCTGGTATGCGATGATCCCGCAGCTCGGCGCGCCGCTGGGGCTGATCGTGGCGAGCGGGCTGTTCGCCTACTTCCTGGTTTCGCTCTCCACCGCCGACTTTCTCGACTGGGGCTGGCGCTATCCCTTCTTCGTCGCCTTCGCGATCAACGTGGTGGCGCTGTTCGCCCGCCTGCGGATGGTGACGACGCCGGGCTACGCCGCGCTCTTCGAGAGCCGCGATCTGGAGCCGTCGCGCGTCGTCGAGACGCTGCGCAAGGACTGGCGCACGATCGTGATCGGTGCGTTCGCCCCGCTCGCCAGCTTCGCGCTGTTCCACATGGTCACGGTGTTCCCGCTGTCCTGGGTGGTGCTGTTCACGCAGGAGCGCGCGGCGCGCTTCCTCGCGATCGAGATCGTCGGCGGCATCGTCGGGCTGTTCGCGATCATCGCCTCGGGGCTGATCGCGGACCGGGTCGGGCGGCGCTCGCTGCTCGGCTTCTCGGCCGCCGGGATCGCGGTGTTCAGCGGCTTTGCCCCGCAGCTGCTGAACGGCGGCGACATGGGCGAGATCGCGTTCATGATCTCGGGCTTCGCGCTGCTGGGGCTGGCATTCGGCCAGTCCTCCGGCGCGGTGGCGGCCAATTTCGCGACGGCGCGGCGCTATACCGGTGCGGCGCTCACCGCCGATCTGGCGTGGCTGGTGGGCGCCGGCTTCGCGCCGCTGGTGGCGCTGGTGCTGGCCAGCCGCTTCGGGCTGGTCGCGGCGGGCGGCTATTTGTTGTCCGGCGCGGTCTGCACGCTGGCGGCGCTCGTCATCAACAAGGAACTTGGCCGCCGCATCGCCTGAGCGGCGGCTCAGTCCGCGAAGCGCGGTGACCGCCCCTCCCGCGCCGCGCGCAACGCCTCGGCGGGGCCGGGGCCGGCGAGGAGGGCGGCCTGCTCGGTCGACTCGGCCGGCAGGATCGTCGCCGCATCGGCATCGGCGGCCAGGTTGAACAATCGCTTGGCCGCGCGCGTCGCCGCCGGGCTGGCCGCGGCGATGTCGTGCGCCAGCACCATCGCCTCGGCATGGGGATCGTCGGCGGTGCGGGTCACGAGGCCGATCGCCTCCGCCTCCGCGCCGCTCATCCGCCGCGCGGTATAGGTCAGCTCACGGGCGAGGTCGTCGCGTACCAGCCCGCGCAGCAGCGCGATGCCGCCCAGATCGGGCACCAGCCCCCAGCGTGCCTCCATCATCGCGAGCTGCGCATCGGGCGCGGCGAGGCGGATGTCCGCGCCGAGCGCGATCTGCAATCCTGCGCCGAAACAGACGCCATGCACCGCCGCGATCACCGGCACCGGCAGCGTGCGCCAGCCCCACGCCGCCTGCTGGAGCAGGTTGGCCGCGCCGTGCGTGCGCGGGGCCAGCGGCGGGGCGTGTTCCTCCGCCAGCACCGCCAGATCCCCCCCCGCGCAGGAAACGCGCCCCTCGCCCGACAGAAACACCGCGCGGAGCCCCGCCGCTGCACCCCGCCGGGCGGTGGCGGCGACGATCGCCTCGAACTGCGGGAGGTCCGGCGCCTGTCTCTTTTAAATATCTGACGCTGCCGCCCGCGCCTTTCGTTTACTTCGTCAGCGTAG
>NZ_VNIM01000075.1 GCF_007785815.1 Alterirhizorhabdus solaris
ATCGGCCCGATCAATGCGCTGACCATCCTGGCGGAAGCCGGCGATCTGCGCCGGTTCAATCATCATCGTCAATTTCTGAAATTCTGCGGCCTCGATCTCGCAACGTGTCAGTCAGGCACGTTCCGTGGCCGCACAAAGCTGTCCAAGTACGGCAATGCACGATTGCGCCGGACCTTCTGGATGGCTGCTCAGGTTGCCGCGCGTCAGCGCGACAATAGCTTCCGCGATAAGCTCGGACGATATATCGCCGGGCACGCGGACGATGCCGACCGTCGCCGCAAGGCGATGACGGCGCTCACCGCCAAGATGGCGCGCGTGGCTCACGCCGTCATCAAGACGGGGACAGAGTACCGGCCGTTTCTCGAACGGTCGGATGCCAGGTGGAAGGACCCCTCTCTGATGTGCCGTGAGGGCGCGAGAGCGACCCTGTAGATAATGTTCGGGCCTTCCACCTGGGTGCGTATCTCGTCTTAAGGATGGTGAGGACCACGGCCGCCTCGGCGCCGCTGGATCCTGTGTTTGCTATGGCAGGGAGCGATCCCGTTGACGGTGGGAGCCATCTGGCTCAGAATGCATGCCGCGCCGATGGTTGTCGGCGCATGGATATCTGCTGGCCAAATCCGCCGCTGCTTCCCAACATAGGACGTTGTCGGTGAGTACGGTGTGCACCTTGTACGGCACCGCGGCGATTAGGTGCCGGAGGAAGTCGGTTGCGACCCTGGTGGTGGCCTTTTCGTGCAGCTCTACGAAGGCGAACTTGGAGGTGCGGTCGATTGCGACCAGCATGTAGAGCTTGCCCTGTTCGGTCCGCACCTCGGCGATGTCGATGTGGAAGTAACCAATCGAGTAGCTCTTGAACTTGCGCCTGGTGGGTGCGTCGCCCTCAATTGTGGGCAGCTGTGATATGCCGTGGCGCTGAAGACAGCGGTGCAGCGACGAGCGCGTCAGGTGCGGAATCGTCGCCTGCAACGCGTACAGGCAGTCGTCCAGCGGCAGCAGCGTATGGCGTCGGAAGGCGACGATCACCGCCTCGTCCTCGATCGATAACACGGTTGATCTGGCGACCTTCGGTCCGGTCGGCAGATCGGCTGTCGAGGTGCGCCGCTTCCACTTCGCGACGGTCTTCTGGTTGATGCCGTGACGCTTGGCCAGCACCCTCAGGCTCGCTTGACTATGCTGTATCGCTCGACGGACTGCCTCAGTCATTGTGGCGCTCCCATGGAGTACCTGGCCCATAACGCTTCCTTCCAGCTGACGGTGAATAATGCACCATCAAAGCCTGGGATCAAACATCTAGATGCCGCAGGAAGTCGCCAGCGATCCTGCGCGTGGCTTTCTTGTGCAGTTCCACGAAAGCGAACTTGGACGTCCGGTCGATGGTTACCAGCAGGCACGGCTTGCCCTGCTCGGTGCGCACGTCCGTCAGATCGACGTGGAAGTAGCCGATGGGATACGCCTTGAACTTCCTTTAGGCCGGCTTGTCGCCATCGACGTCTGGTAGTCGGCTGATGCCATGGCGCTGCAGACATCGGTGCAGCGAGGAACGCGACAGATGCGGGATCGTCGCCTGTAGCGCGTAGAGGCAGTCATCCAGCGGCAGCAGTGTGTGGCGCCGGAATGCCACCACCACGGCCTCCTCCTCGACCGTCAGCGTCGTCGACCTAGGATCCCGGGGGCCGGTCCGCAGATCGGCGGTCGATGAGCGCTTGCGCCATTTGGCGACCGTCTTCTGGTTGATGCCGTGGCGCCTGGCCAGCGCTCTCAGGCTCTCTTCACTATGCTGTATCGCTCGACGGATTGCCTTTGTCGTCGTGGCGCTCCCGTGTAGAACCTGGCCCATAGTGCATCCTTCCACTCGCTTGCAGACAATGCACCATCAATCACCGAGACCAAACATTTAGGGATCCGATCCGCAGACTTCATCAGCGCCAGCAGCCATGCGGTGCTGCGCGAAAAGGTCGAACACATAGATGCACCCGACCGGTGCTCATTGCCGCACAAAAGCTCTCGCACCGCAGGGGGGCGTTCACACATGGCTCAACGACCACATCATTGCACAGCTTCGTTGGTGCAGGGGCCAACTACCCTATCACATCACATGATCCAAACTGCCTCCGGAAAACCCGGTACGCTTCAAGATCCACCTTGACTCACAGGTTAGATGTTCCAAATCCTTAGAAATATATCTAAAATCCTAAGTGAGATAAAGTATAATATCATTTGACAAAACGAGATTGAACTTGGATTTTAGATAACTCAGATAAACCTTTAAGCTTACTGCGAATAAAGTTCTCCTGACTTTGAATCCGCAAACTCTCGTGAATAAGAGCGATGCGATCCTCGTAAGAGTACGGCTTGACACGGCGAGAGAGCACATTTGCTGCTACCAAGCCATTCATGCTGACCCGCAGGAATGGCCTGCCTGGCGGTAACTGCTCTAGTAACGTTGCCAGGTCGTCTGACATGAAGCTGCCATCCCATTGCGTACGGCTGTGCTGATGGACGATTCCCTGCGTGGCCAAAACATGGTCGACGTCGTTGAGCGAGGCTGTCTTTTTTAGTTGGTCAGCCAATCGAGGATGGTCGCCACGGATATCGATCTGTTCGACATCGTAAACTGTATGTTTGGTAAAGGCGGTTGGATGGCTTCTTAGGAAAACATCGGTATCGTGCTTTGATGGAGTCCCGATCGACTCGGTCAATGTGCGCAGCAGCAGATTGGACAGCAGTTTCTCTTCCACGCGCCGCCTGTCGAGAAGATAGGAGATCTGCTGGTCCAGTTTGAGGCGTCGCGCTTCCCGCACGAGCAGCCGGCGGTCGACGATATCCCACAGCAGGCGCTTGCGGGTATCGGGATCGTCGCCTGCATTGCGCGCGTCGGCCTCTGCGCGAAGCTCGCTCACCGTGATTTCCTCGCCATCGACCGTCGCCAGCACCTGCCCCACGGGCGCGCCCCGGCTACAGGCCGACAGGCTGATCGTCGTGAAAAAGAGCCATATCGACAGGCGGATCATTGTGACAATGCTTTCCAAGACTGGGCCTTTGCCCCGATAAGAATGACGCGAGGGTAGCGATGCAGACGATCTACGACTGGCTGACTGTAGGCATCTTTTGTGGCCTCATCACGCTCTATCTGCATCGCTCGGTCGATGTCGAGGAGCCGCGCGACGCGCTGTGGCAGTATATGGTGGTGTCGGTCGGGTGTGCGGGTGTCAACTGGCTGGGCAACGCGGGGCATCATCTGCCCGCGCTGCTGGCGCTGGCGGTGGTGCTGGTCTTCATTAAGCTGGTGCTGGCACCGTTCTGACCACTGCCGCGCCTATGCGCCGATCAGCAGACGGCGTTCCGACGGGGATACGGCGGCCATCAGCGCATTCAGGAACGCCAGCAGGGTCGCCAGCGCGGCATCCCGGTCGCGCCCCGGTACGGACACGCGGACGAGCATGCCGTCCGGCGTGCGACCGGCGATGTTTTCCCGCACAACCGCCCACCGCTGCGCCAGATAGCTGGTGGGAAAGACGTGGCCGATCCGCGTCCAGTAGAGCACCCATTCGGTGTGCAGCGGTGCCTGCGCCAGAATGATGCGCGCGGGGATGACGGGCGCCCCGGCCAGATCCAGGCCGATCGCCTCCCGCCGGCCGAGAGCGAAGCCGGCCGCAGGATAGCATCCTTCCGGGCGGTGCAGTTGGATGTCGTCGCGTTGCGTGCGGGCATAGGCGGCCAGCAGGGTGACCGGTGGCCATCCGTCCGCTTCATAGATGCGGGTCAGCAGATCGTCGTAGGGGCCGCGCCCGTCTTCCCCTTCCTCGGCGACCACCACGCCTGCGGTGCGGGCCAGCCGCCACGCGCCCAGCCGCCGGGGGATGAGTGCGTCCAGGCCCGGCCCGGCGTGCGGGCGTGGCGCGTTCAGGGCGGAGACCGCGCCGCCCAGCGCCGCCGCCGTCAGGCATAGCCCGCCGATCAGGATGTCTCGCCGGGCGATCTCGCCGGGCCGGCCTGCTCCGTCAGCCACGGCGGGGGCGGAGTCCGGCGCCAAGCGCGTTCAGCACAGTATCGACCACGAACAGGCCGAGCATCGCGACGCTGAACATAAGTAGCCCGGCAAGCTCGTGCGACAGGCCCTGCGCGGCGTCGGCGCCGACATACCAGGCGAGCAGCACGAGGACGCTCACCCGCACGAAGTTGGCGAGGATCGCCACCGGCACGATCGCCACCACCAGCAGCGCTGCATAGCGAATGCCGGCGTCGGCGCGCAGATGGATGTAGAACAACCCGATAGCGCCGAGCGTCAGCATCGAGTTCAGCCCCGCGCAGGCGGTGCGCACCTCCAGTTCATACTGCGCGATCTGGATCGTCGCGCCCGACAGCGCCACGGGATAGCCCAGCGCGTGGAACATATCGACGCTCGTGGCCGAGATCCACAGGCGCAGGGGCTGGGTGATCTCGGCCACGAGCGTCGGCGGCGGCACGACGAGGAAGGCGAGATAAAAGAGGGGAAACCAGAAGCGCCGGAAGAGGCGGGGGCCGAGATGGACTAAGGCGGCGCCGACGAAGAGCAGATAGGCCATCGCCGTTTCGATCGAGAGGATGCCATAGGCGCGGCCGAAGGCGTAAAGCAGCGCCGGCCCCGCCAGCACCGGCAGCGACGCCCATCCCCGTAGCGGCGCGGCATCCCGCGCAAATGTGGCACGGGCACGCCACAGGAGCCACGCGCCCGTTGCGAGAATGATCGGTCCCTGGCTTCCTTCCGGCGACGACCAGTGTTGCTGCCCTGCCGCGGCCAACGTCGGCAAGATGACGCATGCCAGCCCGGCAACGGCGAAAAGACGGGAGGGCGGAGGTAGCGATTGCCGGGCGATGAGGGTGCGGGCGGACATCGACGGCGATGTCGATCATCGTGGAGACCCTGTCAATGTCAGGCGCATCCGGCCGAATGCACCGCCGATCGAGGCAGGGATCGTCCCGTTCCGGAACCCGGTGAGAGATGTAACCGTTTTGACTGATTGCCACCGGAAGCTCCCGATGTTAGAGCCTTGGGCGAGGGGTTTGTATGCAGGCGAGTCCACAACAAGCTGTCAGGCGTTGGCTCGGGACGGATCTTGCCCGATCCTCCTATGTTGCCATTTCCAAGTGCGCGGGTGTCTTGCGATCTGGCCATGGCGCTTCAAGCCGGCCGGCTGGGTTTGCTACAATCCTGCGGGGGCGTCGCACCCGTTGGGTGGCTGCGGCTCTTGCCGTTCTTGTGATCGCGGCTGGTTACATCGTCGCCGTCGGCTCCGCCCGGATCGCATCGATGGCTCCTGTGAGCAGCGTGCTGGAGATGCTGGACGGGCGGTCGCCGGGTGTGCGGGGCAATGGAGCACTCAGCGACAAGCACGAACGACTGGTCGACGCGAAACCACCGCCGCGTGCGCTTGGTAAGACTTTCGGTCCGCCGGAGCAACGCGCTCTGGGCAAGGTGTTTGGTCCCGCTGATGTCGGCCCTCTCGGCAGCGACCTACCGTTCCTGCCGTTTCAGCCCGGTACGCTGGCCTTAGTCGGGCCGCCCGGCCCCCCCGGCGGACCGGTCGGCATACCCCCGTTCGGTGACGGTGGCGGTGGCGGTGGCGGCCCTGGTGGGGGTGGCGGTGGCCCCGGTGGTGGTGGTCCAGGCGGTGGTGGTCCAGGCGGTGGTGGCAGTACGCCGGTGCCAGGCATTCCCGAACCGGCGACATGGTTGCTAATGATCGTCGCCTTCGGCTTTTGCGGCTACATGCTGCGGCGGCAACGTGGCGCCCAGGCCCGCGAGACGGTATGCGAACCAATTTCCTGACGCTGGGGGTGGTTGCGCTGTCCGTCGGGATCGCATCGGTCGCGCATCACATATATAACGTGCGACAAGAGGCGCGGGCAGCCGCTGCAGTTGGCGAAATGGTGGTGCCGTCGGTCGCGGACAGTCGAACCTATCTGACTGTGGCGCAAACCGCGCAGACCGCCGATCCCGCCCTCTGGCCTGTCCCGGTCCGGTCGCTGCTCGCCATAGATCGCCGCCTGCACCACGGCGACTGGGTATGGAACGAGCGCGGCGTGCCGGCCGCACCCGTCACCGTAAGGGTCGATCTGGACGCGCAACTGGTCTCCGTCTTCCGCGGGGGGCACGAGATCGCCGCCGCGGTGATCCTATACGGGGCGGACAGCCATCTGACGCCGATCGGCCGTTTCCCGATCATAATGAAGGCCGCCAGACATCATTCGCACACCTATGATGCACCGATGCCCTATATGCTGCGGCTTACGGCCGACGGTGTTGCCATCCACGGCAGCAACGTACGCAGCGGCAACGCGACGCACGGTTGCATCGGTGTTCCGACAGAATTCGCTAGACGATTGTTCACCGTGGCCGGGCGCGGTGACGATGTCCTGATCGTCGGCAATCGGGGCAAGCCGGATACTGCTTGAAATGGTGATAACCATTCCCGATCCAGCTTCATTTAGCTGAGACTGCGAAAACCCCTCCGAACAGCCGGAGGGATATATGACATCGATACTCGGGAAGGGCAAGCTGGTCGCGAGCGCATTGTTGCTCGCCTGTCTGCCGATCGTGACGGGAAGCTTGGGCCACCGCACGGACTTCGAGGCGCGCATCTTGGCTGCCCATAACCGCGAGCGTGCCGCCCTCGGCATCCCCCCCCTGCGCTGGAACGAGGATCTGGCCAACGGCGCGAAGGACTGGAGCGATCATCTGGCGCTCACCGGCGGGTTTGCCCACTCGCCAAACGAGCCCGGACAGGATCTGGAGGGTGAGAATATCTGGGGCGGAACGCCGAAGGCGTTTTCCCCGGAGGCGATGGTGACGTACTGGATCGCCGAGAAACGCTATTTCCGTGACGGCGTCTTTCCACGCAACAGCCGCACCGGCAACGTCGCCGACGTCTCGCATTACACCCAAGTGATGTGGCGTTCCACTCGGCAGGTGGGATGCAGCCTGAGCAACGGCCGTCGCGAGGAAATCCTCGTCTGCCGCTACAGCGACCCCGGCAACATCATCGGTCGCGTGGCCTTCTGACGGGCGACTGACGGTATAAGGCGGCGGCATGGTATGGCCTCTCGCTATCGATCTTCAGCCTGTGGCAATGTTTGTGCTGTAGGGTACGATCTGCGATGTTGCGTTGCAGCACATGGCCCAGTAATCCGTGTGCGAAAATGCATTTGACGAAAGGATTGGTTCTGGCCTCTTCCGCTGACCCGCTGGCCGAACTGAAGGCGTGTTACCCGGATGAGGTGGGGCTTGACGTACCTTTGTCGACGCTGGGTCGCTGGCGGATCGGCGGTCCCGCGGATGCGATCGTCACGCCGCGCTCCGCCGGGAGCCTTGCGGACATCGTCACGTTCGTCAGGGCGCGAGGCGTGCGTCATGTGATCGTGGGCGACGGATCGAACATTCTGTTCGACGATGCCGGTTTTCGCGGCGCGGTGATCCGCATCGGCCGCGCGGTCGGTGGTTTCGCGGCGGATGCGGACGGGCATGTCCGCGCAGGGGCCGGTCTCTGGGTACCCGGCTTCGTGCGCCGTCTGATCGATCGGGGGCTTACGGGCGCTGTTCATGCGATCGGTATTCCCGGCACGCTGGGCGGGCTAGTGGTGATGAACGGCGGCAGCCAGCGTCGCGGCATCGGCGAGCATGTGACGGCGGTGAACGTGCTGACGGCCGAGGGGGAGATTGCCCGGCTGGACCGCGATGCGCTCGCCTTCGCTTACCGTTCCTCACGCTTGCAGGAAAATGGGGCGGTGGTGCTTTCCGCAGAATTCCGGTTCGAGCAAAGCAATTCCGCCGCGCTGCGCCGCGAGGCGATCGAAATCCTCGCCAGCCGGCGGGCCAAATTTCCCAAAGTGCGGGCGAATTGTGGATCCGTGTTCGTCAGCGATCCGAAGCTTTATGCGTTGATTGGTCCGCCGGGCATGGCGATCGAGCGCGCGGGGCTGAAGGGGCTTGCCCGCGGCGATGCCCGGATTTCCCCGGAACATGCCAATTTCATTGTCAACACCGGACAAGCCCGTTCGGCCGACGTGCTGGCCTTGATCGCCGAAGCGCGTACGCGGGTTCACGCGCTGACCGGCGTGGCGATGGAAGCCGAGGTGCGCCACCTCGATCCATACGGCCGGTTCCAGCCGGCGCACATGGTGGCGCCCGCTCATTTTCAGGAGATGCACGATGACGGACAGAGCGCTGCAATCGCGTGACGCCCAGCCGGCCGGTCCGGCCGACGACGGCGAGGAGATCGGCGCGGCCGAGGCGCGCTTCCTCGAAGTCGGCCGTTCCCGGCTGGAGGGGCGCGTCACCGTCAGCGGTGCCAAGAACAGCGTCCTGCGCCTGCTCGCCGCCTCGCTGCTCACGTCCGGCCGGATCGTGCTGGACAATTATCCAGACGCGCTGTTGGACGCGATCGTGCACGTCGGCATGCTCGAAACTTTGGGCAAGACCTGCCGTGTCGTCGACGGGGCGCTGGTGATCGAGGAGGCGTTCGCGCCGCCGGGCGATTTGGTGTGGGCTGGTCGCTCGATTCGCAATACGCTGCTGATTCTCGGCGCGCTCGTGGCCCGCACCGGCACCGGCAGCGTGCCGCTGCCGGGCGGGTGCAATCTGGGCGAGCGGAAATACGACCTGCACGAGCTGGTGCTGACCCGGCTCGGCGCAAGGGTGTGGGTGGAGGGCGACCGTCTGCATGCGGAGGCGCCGAACGGTCTGACTGGGGCAGAAATCACCCTGCCGCTGCGCTCTACCGGCGCGACCGAGAACGCGCTGCTCGCCGCCAGCTTAGCCAAAGGGCGGACGGTGCTGTGGAACCCGCATGTCCGGCCCGAGATACTTGACCTCTCCGTATTCCTCGGCATGATGGGCGCGAAGATCGAGGTGCGCGGGCAGGAAAGCATCGTGATAGATGGGTGCGACGGGCTGTCCGGCGTCAGCCACCGCGTGATGCCCGACAACATGGAGGCGATGACGTGGGCGGTCGGCTCGGTCATCACCGGCGGCGATGTGGAGATCGAGGATTTTCCGGCCGAGGATTTGGAAGTGCCCCTGATCTTCCTGCGGGAAAGCGGCGCGCGCATCTTCCGCGAGGGGAACGTCGCGATCGTCCGCTCGGGCCAGCCTTGGCCGGTGGAGATCTCGACCGGCCCCTATCCGGGCATCAATTCGGACATGCAGCCGCTGTTCGCCGCGTATGGCGCGTGCGCACGGGGTGAATCCCGCATTGTCGACCTGCGGTTCGCGGACCGTTACGCCTATCTCGACGAGTTCGCGCGCATGGGAATTTCCAGCCGCGTCACCAGCGGCACCGCCCGCATCAGCGGCGGCGCCCGATTGCGCGGTGCGGATGTTCGCGCGCTGGATCTGCGGGCGGGCGCCGCGCTCGCCCTGCTGGGGCTGGTGGCGGACGGGACCACACGCATCGCCGACGCTTGGCAGATCGAGCGCGGTTACGACAGGTTCCTCCAGAAGCTGATCAGCCTCGGCGCTAATGCGTCGTACACCAAATAGGTCTATAGCTCGCGGCTTAAACGGCATCAGGACTACAGTGTGATCGATTCGACCGAGACCGGCAATCCGCTGCACACAGCGTTGCGTGCCTGTCGTACGCACTTCATCTACGCGGGATTATTTAGCGGCCTCATCAACATCCTGTATCTCGCGCCGTCGATCTTCATGCTGCAGGTGTATGACCGGGTGGTGCCGACGCGGGGTTTCGCCACCCTGCTGGTGCTGACGCTGATCCTCGCCATCTCGCTGATCGTATTCGCGCTGCTGGATACGGTCCGCATGCGCTTGCTGCTGCGCGCCAGCGTGCGGTTGGAGAGGATGGCCGCGCCGGACATCCTGCACCGCATCCTCGGCACCAACGGCGCCTCGCTGATGCAACGGGCCGAGGCAATGCGCAATTTCGACAAGCTGCGCGGCACGCTGACCGGGCCTGCCATCATCGCGCTGTTCGATGCGCCATGGGCGCCGATCTACATCGTCATCTCCTATATGCTGCACCCTCTGATTGGCCTGCTGGCGCTGCTGAGTTCGATGCTGCTGATCGGCATCGCCGTGGCGAGCGACATCTATACTCGCAAGGGGCTGGAGAAGACGGGCCGGCAATCGAGTGCGACCTACCAGATTCAGGAATTTTCCATCCAGTCGGCGGAGGTCGCACGCGCACTAGGGATGCGGCAGGCGCTGGTGACGCGCCACCTGCTGGAGCGGGCGGAGCTGGTGCGCGGGCAGGGCGAGGTCGCCGGGGCTTCGGGCATCTTCTTTGCGATCACCAAGTTCCTGCGCATGCTGCTCCAGTCGCTGGCGCTGGCGCTGGGTGCCTATCTGGCGATCAACCAGCAGATTTCCGCCGGGGCGATCTTCGCCGCCTCACTGATCCTTGGCCGTGCGTTGCAGCCGGTGGAGCAGATCCTAGGCGCCCTGAAGAACGTGCTGGAGGCGCAGAACGCCTATCGCGGTCTCTCGGCCTTCTGCCGCCTGCCCAGCGCGACCGACGCGAAGACGCAGCTGCCCACACCGGCGGGCCACATCCAAGTGACCGGCGTGACCGTGCGTGTGCCGGGGGTGGACCGGCCGATCCTGTCGAACGTCAGCTTCGAGGTGCGGCCTGGCGAGATCGTCGCCGTGGTAGGGCCGAGCGGTGCGGGAAAATCCACGTTGCTGCGAGCGATGGCGGGCGCACTGGAAGTGGACGACGGCGAAATCCGCGTCGACGGCGCGAGCCTCGCGGAATGGGACCGCGAACTGCTGGGCCGTAACGTGGGCTATATGCCGCAGACGCCGACGCTGTTTCCGGCGGCGGTCCACACCAACATCTCCCGCTTCCGCGGCTATGTCGAGCCGCACGGCGAGGCGATGGATGCCAAGGTGATCGCCGCCGCCCGGCAGGCCGGTGCGCATGAACTGATTCTGCGGTTCTCCCAAGGGTACGAAACCCGGCTCGTCCCGCGCGAGGGCGGCGGGCTTTCCGCCGGCCAGCGGCAGGTGGTCGCGCTGGCGCGCGCGCTGTACGACGAACCGGCCCTGCTGTTTCTCGACGAGCCGAACGCCCATCTCGACATCAATGGCGAAACACGTCTGCTGGAGACGCTCGCCCGACTGAAGGAGCGGGGCGCGACGGTAATCGTGTCCACCCACCGAACCGGGCTGTTGCAGGCGGTGGACAAAGTGCTGCTGCTGCGCGACGGCATGGTGCAGGTGTACGGCGACCGCGACGAAGTCATACGTGGTGCCCAGTCCGCCCCGGGTGGCCGTGTAGAAGGTGCCGCGCCGCCTGCTGCCGACGACTCCGCAGCAACGGGCACGCTGCCCGCTGGGCCGTCGCCTGCGCCTCCCGCCGCGCCGTCCTCGCATGCACCGGCAAGCGATGCTGCCGACGTCCCCGGCCCGCGGGGCGTTGAGCCCACTGAAGGCGGCGACGTTCAAAAGGATTCGCTGTGACCACGGACATCATCCCGAGCCGCGACGACGTGGTGGTTCCGACCACAACCCCGGCGGACCGCCTGCATCTGGACGACTCGCCCAAGCATGCGCTGCGGATCGGGGCGGGCATCTCGATCTTCTTCTTCGTGATCCTGCTGGGCTGGGCGGCGATCGCCCGGCTGGATGCGGCTGCGGCGGGCGAGGGGCAGGTCACCGTTTCCGGCAACCGCCAGACCGTGCAGCACCGCGATGGCGGCATCGTCGAACGCCTCCCGGTGCGCGAGGGCCAGCATGTCGAGGCGGGACAGATCCTGGTTCGTCTGCAAGGCGCCGAGGTGGCCGCGACCGAACGGGCACTGGCAAGCAGCGTCATCGACCTTCAGGCGCAACGGGCGCGACTGGAGGCCGAAATCCGCGGCGGCCCGATCCGCTGGCCGGCCAGCTTCACCGCGATGACGGGCGACGACCGCATCTTGGCCGACCGGGCGATGTCGTTGCAGATCGCGCAGATCGGTGCGCGCAGCAACTCGCTTGCCTCCAATCGCGCCGTGCTCCGCCAGCAGGAAGCGGAAGTTGCGCTGCAATCGTCGGGATACGCCGCGCAGGCGAAATCCAGCGCCGATCAGCGTGCGTCCTTGGAGCAACAGCTGGTCAACACGCCCAAGCTGGCGGACGAAGGCTATGTCTCCCGCAACTCCGTCCGTGCGCTGGAGCGGGCGGTGCAGCAGTTGGAGGGGCAGGACGCCGAATATGGCTCCCGCGCTGCCGCTGCGCGCGAACAGGTAGGCCAGACGCGGCAGCAGGTGGTGCAGACCTCGCGTAAATATGTCGAGGACTCTGCCGGCCTGCTGCGCGACACGCAGTTCCAGCTGAACGAGGTGATGCCGAAATGGCTGGCCGCCAAGGACCAGCTCGAACGCACGATCATCCGCGCGCCAGTGACGGGGCGGGTCGTGGGGCTCCATGTATTTTCCGTGGGCGGCGTGATCCAGGGCGGCCAGCCGATTCTCGACATCGTGCCGGACGCCGCGCCGCTGGTCGTGAAGGCCAATTTCCAGCCCGGCGACATCGACGGGGTTTACGAGGGGCGTCAGGCGGAGGTGAAGTTCCTTTCGTTGCACGAGCGCGACCTGCCGATCCTACTCGGTACCGTCCGCAACGTTTCCGCCGACAGCCTGCGCGACGAGACGAGCGGACGCTCTTACTTCACGGCGGAGATCATGGTGCCGAAATCGCAGCTGGACCTGCTGAAGGCAGTGCGCGGCGAGGACATTGGCATCCGCCCGGGCGTGCCCGTGGCGGTGCTGGTGAAGCTGCGCAAGCGCACCGCGTTGCAATATCTGATGGACCCGTTGGTCGAGGCGTTTTCGCGCTCGATGCATGAACGCTGAGCACGGCAAAGGTGAGACGATAATGGAAATCGGTACGACCGACGCGGTCCGGCCGTCGGCTGATCGCGACGAAACGACGCTGCTCGACCTTCGCCAGATCGCGCTGACCATCCGTCGTCGCCTCTGGTGGGTGATGGCGGTTGTGGCGATCGTGCTGGGGCTGACGGTGGTCGCCTACATGCTGGTGCCGCGTCGTTACAGCGCCACCGCGACCGTGGCGCTGGACCGGCAGGTGGAGGAACTGGTCGCCCAGCCGAAGGGTGATGGCACGCTGCCGACCGATTCGCCGTCCGTCGATACCGAGGTGCAGGTACTCACTTCGCCGCGCCTGACCGGCGAGGTGGTGGATGCGCTCAACCTCGGCCGCCGCGCCGGCTTCGGCCAGCCCGATGACGGCACCGTCGTGCCGCCCGAGCAGGCGCGCCAGCGTGCAGTGCGCCGCCTGATGTCGGGCCTTTCGGCAAAGCGGGTGGGCACGTCCTATGCGATCGCGGTCAGCTATGCCGCGCCCGATCCCGCCCTTTCGGCAGCGATCGTCAACCGCACGATCGACCAGTATGTCGACGACCAGCGCACCGGGCGCGTCGGCGACCGCGACCGGGAAACCATGCTGCTCCGTGAACGGATGGGCAAGTTGCGCAGCGACGTGATCGCGGCCGAGGCGGCGGTGGCGCGTTACCGCGCCGCAACCAACCTGATCGACGTGCAGAAGGACAGCACGGCGACTCAGCAGGAAATCTCGATCCTTAACACGCAGCTCGCCACCGCCGCCGCCGACCGTGCGGCGGCCGTGGCCCGGCTGAACGCCGGCGTCGGGGCGGACGCCTCGCCGGTGATCGGTGCTTTGCGCGCCCAGCAGGCACAGCTCAGCGCCCAGCGCGCGGAACTGGCCGGTCGCTACGGCCCGCTGCACCCCGATCTGGCGAAGATCGATCGGTCGTTGACGGACGTGAATGCATCGATCGGCAAGGAAAGCGACCGTATCCGCCAGGGCCTTGCCGCCGAGGCGCGGGTTGCGGAGGGGCGGGCGGGCGCCATCCGCTCTGCGCTCTCCAGCGCCGAGGGCGGGCTGATGGCCGGCAACAACGCCTCCGTGCAGCTGAACGAGCTGTTGCGGACGGCGGAATCGGCGCGAACGCTCTACCAGTCGCTGCTCGATCGCTATCAGCAGTCGGTCGCCGGCCAAGGCACCGAGCGGAGCCGTTCGTCCGTGGTCGCCTATGCGCTGGTGCCGACCGGCCATACCTTTCCCAACCCCGCCGTCTTTGGCGTTGCCGGCCTGATGGCCGCGCTGATTGCGGCGGGCGCCGTGGTGCTGGTGCTGGAACTGCTGGAAAGCGGCTTCAAGTCGCGCCGTGATGTGGAGAGCAAGCTGGGCCTGCCGGTTCTGGGCAACGTGCCGGACCTCGCGACCATACCTGGCGTCAGCTATTCCCGCCGGGATCCTCTCGGCCCGCCCGATTATCTGGTGGAGAATGAGGCGTCGGTTTTCGGCGAGGCGTTCCGCAGCATCCGAAATGGCGCGCACATCGAGCAGGGGGAGCGCGGCATCAGGTCTCTCGCGGTCTGTTCGGCGCTGCCCAACGAGGGCAAGACGACGACCGCCATCTGCCTCGCCCGGTCCGCCGCGATGGCGGGCCTGAAGACGGTGCTGATCGACTGCGATCTGCGGCGCCGGGCATCGAGCCGGTCGATGGCGGCCGAGGCGCAGAAGGGGCTTACCGATCTGCTGAAGGGCGATGCCACCTTCGACGAGGTTGCCGTGCGCGATGCATCGAGCGATGCGTGGGTGCTGCCGCAGGGCGACGGGAAGAGCGGTTACGATCTCATCACCCAGTCCGCTATGCAAACGCTTATCGACACTCTGGCCGGCCGGTTCGATCTGGTGGTGCTGGACACCGCTCCGGTCCTGCCGCTGGCCGAGGCACGGGCGGTGGCGGCGATGGCGGACGGCGTGCTGCTGGTGACGCGCTGGCGCAAGACGCCGGTGCAGGCAGCCAAGCTGGCGACGGATCTGCTTGGCCGGGCCGGCGCCCGGATCGTGGGTGTCGCACTGACCCGCGTGAACCTGAAGGAACAGGCGCGCGCCGGCGATGGCGACGAGATGATCTACTACAACCAGTTCGCCGGTTATTACAGCTGATGCTGGCCACACAGAGGCGTGCGTCCCATGACGGGATGCATGCCTTTGTGTTTACTTGAGGCATCCCGATGCAAGCCTGACGACAGGTCGACGTCGGGTGAGTTCTCCGCCAAACCGCGCAGGCCTTTTCTCGATGCGACCCGAGTCACTTCGTTTCGAAGGCACGCTGCCGAGTGCCGCCCGACGAACCCTGTGCCGAAGCACAGTCTGTCACCCGCGGCTCAGAGACTGAACGTTACCCCGGCGGTCACGTTGATCTCATCGAAGTTGCGGCCACCGATCGCGATGTTCTGGCTGCGTTTGCGGTAGCCGACGTTTCCATCCAGCCGGAAACGTCGGTCGACGTAATAGATCGCCCCGAGGTCCGCGCCGTACCGCTTTACCCGAAGCGGGGAATTGACGTAATCCGCGTTTTCATAGTTCGCACTGGGCGACAGGATGAGGTTCGGCAGAAGCTCGTGATCCACACCCACGGCGAGTTCCGTCGACAGCGTCGCGGGTGCAGTGACCGATGCCACGTTCTTGAACAACCGCCGCGCGCGCAGGCTGACCGTGGTGAGTTCGCTGGCAAGATAATCGAGCCGGACATCGAGGGCGAGGCCGCCCCGCGTCTTGAGCGAAGGATCCTTGAAACTCTGCCAGAGGTAGCCGGCACCCAGCCGCCCGCGCAGCAACGGCGTGATGTCTCCCCGAACGCCGCCGAGCAGTTCCAGCCCGTCCGCATCGCGATCGAGAACGTTTCTTACGCGAAAGCGGCGAGCGTCGGTGCGAACCGAGCCGAACAGGGCGGGGCCACCCTCGGGCGAGCCGTAGGCGACCTCAAGCGCGGCGTCCCACAACGTGAAGTCGCGGAACTGCTGGTTCAATGGAAGGCCGGCGGGCGTTTCGGCGTTCTTGTAGTCGAACTCGCTCACGCTGCCGACGAGCGTATAGGAGAAGCGCCCCGCCGTCAGGTTCGCCCCGGCGTTCGCCGACCGCAGATCGTAGCGGACCGGCCGACGCGTGGTGATGAATTCGGTGGTGGCGCGACGATCCACGATGATGCGACCGATCTGCGCGCCGGCATCCAGCGACAGGCTGCGCGTCACGTCGAGCCGACCGGCGACGCTGCCGTTGTAGGTGGTGCCGTTCTCGGTCTGAAAACGCGAATATGCCCGCTGGTCGACGAAACCGTCTGCCTGCAGGCTATGGCGGTTCCAGTCCGACCGGGCCGTCAGCGCGCCGCGAAGGCGGCCGAATACGTCCCCATTGCCGGAATTGCGGGTCAACGTATTGGTGCCGTAGCCCACCCGCGCCGAAACCTGCGGGTAGAGACGAAAGCCGCCGGTGCGAATGCCGACCGGATCGTACTCCGGCCGGCTGCGATCCAGCACCGTGCGGCCACGCACCTGCCCGGGCCGGGTGGCGACGGGCGTGAGGATATCGTTGCCGCCGTAATTCACCCGCGGCAGCCGCGGTGAAACGTCGCTGAGCGGCGCGCCGCCCACGCTGGTGGCATCGCTATTGCGCAACGGGCCGACGCCGACCGCGTCCGACGACGAATTGGAAAGGCTGTCGGCGCTCTGGGCGAGGCACGGCGCCGCCGTGGCGGCGACCAATGCGACAAGCGAGATGCCGGTCCGACGGGCGAGGCGGATGTGGGTCATACGCTGCGGCCGGCTCAGAAATAACGCTCGCCGACGCGGATTACGTCGCCCGGCCGGATCTGAACGCTGGAATTGGCATCGACACTGTATTCGGCCTGCTCGTTCGCACGGCGAAGGAACACGCGCTTGGTGTTGGCGCGGTAGGTGAACCCGCCGGCGGTGGCGATCGCGCCGAGCACGGTCTGCCCTTCCACCGATGGATAGCGGCCGGGCTTCTGGATCTCGCCCAGGATGAAATACGGGCGGAAGTCATAGACCTCCACGGCGATGCGCGGTGAACGGAGATAGCCGGCGGCATAACGCCCGGTCAGCGCCGTTTCCAAATCGCGCGCGGTGAGGCCCACCGCCGGCACGTCGCCGACCAGCGGCAGCGTGACGGCGCCGTTGCCCGATACCTGATATTCGCCGCTGAGCTGTGGTTCGCCGTAGATGTTCACGCGCAGCTTGTCGCCAAGGCCCAGCCGGTACACGCCATCGGCGGGGGTCACCGCCGTGGTGGGCAGGGGGGGCACGCTGCCGGCGCAGCCGGACAGGGCAGACGCGATCGCGGCAAGTGCCGCCACAGGCATGGTGATGCGCCGCAGACCTCTGGATATGTGGATCATCTCACCCCTCTTGACTGGCTGCGAGCCGCTTCCATAGCGCGGCTGCGGACCGCGCGCCAGCCGAAGCCAAGTTGCGTTGCGGTTGCGTTGCATTTAGTTGCCCGCACCGAACGAATGACGGAGATGCCCGTGGCGCGAACCCGCGGCGAGGCCGAAGGTCGCGGTGCGAATCGGCTCCGGTCAGGATGGCTGTTTGCCGGCGGTGCGGTAACGCTCCTGCTGACAGCCCTGATCGGAGGCGCCGCTTTGGATTCGGTGGCGGCGCTGATGCCTCTTGTCCCGCTGCTTGCCATTGCCGCCCTGCTGGCGGGCGGACGGCGGGTGATATGGCTGGCGGTGCCGGGATTGATCGGCGCGCTGGCGCTGATCGCGGTGGAGGCGGGCGGCGGTCACGGCGATGTCGCCGGCCCGGGGGTCGTGGTGGTGACGCACAATGTCGGGCGTGAAAACCGCGATCCGGAGGGCACGGTCACCGCGCTGGCGCACAGCGGGGCGGATATCTTGCTGTTGCAGGAAACGGATGGAACGGTCGCGCCTTTCCTCCGGCGTTTGCGTGCGCAATATCCATTCGCCAGCCGTTGCCGGCGACGTTGCTCGTTCGCGATATTCTCCCGCTGGCCGCTGGGGCGCGACCGCTGGCGTTTCCGCAACGCGGGCGGCCGGGCGGTGGGGCCGGGGCTGATGCAGGTGCCGGTGCGGTTGCCGTGGGGCAGCATGGCCAGGCTGGCGACGGTTCACCTTAGCCGCCTGGGCACGGGAGAGGAGCGGGCGGCGCAGCGTGTTTCGCTGGCGGGCGCGGTGGGGCAGGTGAGCGATCCCGCGCTGATCCTGGCGGGGGATTTCAACCTGACCCCCTGGGGCCGACCGATGCGCCGGCTGGATACGGCGCTGGCACCGCTGCACCGGACGACGCGGGCGACATTCTCGTTCCCCGCGCGCTGGCACGGCTGGCGGGTGCCGTGGCCGCTGTTGCCGCTCGATCACCTCTATGCCGGGCCGGCATGGCGTGTCGCATCGGTGCAACGCCTGCCGGCCACCGGCTCCGATCATTTTCCCGTGCGCGTTAACCTTGTATGGAACAATCGCGGGATATGATAGCGCGCGGGGGCACAGGGTGCGGACTATTCGATCTGGGGTGCGGGATGATGACGAAACGGACGGCGTGGCTGACGGGCGTGGCGCTGGCGATGACCCTTTCGCAACAGGCGGGGGCGCAGCAGGCTCCATCGTCGCAGGCCGCCGTGCCGCAGGCGGGCGCGCTGCCGCCATCCTCGGTGGCGCCCGTGGTCGGCACCGAGACGCTGGGTCAGGCGATTGCCGATGCTTATGCCAACAACCCGCGGTTGCAGGCGCAGCGCGCGCAGTTGCGAGCGATCGACGAAAACGTGATCCAGGCCGCGTCGCCGTACAGGCTAAACCTGGGTATCGTCTCCACCCTGTCGTACGAGCAGCGGTCGATCGAGGCGTTCAACGAGACGGGCCGGATCAGCAACCGCAATCTCGGCGCATCGCTGACGGCATCGCAGATCCTGCTGAACGGCGGGCGCACCGCTGCGCAGGTTTCCGCCGCCGAGGCCGACGTGCTTTCCGGACGCGAACGCCTGCGCGAGGTGGAGAATTTCATCCTCCTCGAAGTCGTCGACAGCTACGTCTCGGTGCGCCGCGATCAGGAGCTGGTCGCGATCCAGGAACGATCGCTGGAAAGCTACCGCCGGCAGGTGGAGCAAGCGCAGGCGCGCGAGCGGGGCGGCGACCTGACCCGGACGGACATCGCGCAGGCGCAGGCGCAGTATGAAATCATCCGCGCGCAACTGGCGCAGGCGCGCGCCAGCGTGGAGCAGAGCCGGGCGCGCTTTGCGGTGATCGTCGGCCGGGTGCCGGGCGTGCTGGCGCAGGAACCGGACCTGCCCGGCCTGCCGATCTCGATCGACGACGCCTATCGGATCGCCGGGCGGGACAATCCGGCGTTGTGGCAGGCGATCCTTAATCGCCGCGCCGGCAAGGAGCGGATCGCCGCACAGCGTGCGGAGCGCCGCCCTCAGCTGACCGCCGAAGGGCGTATCGGCTATACGACGATCGACACGTTCGACACCGGCGATCTGAGGCGCAACATCGCCGGCGGCGTGACCCTGTCCGTGCCGATTCTGGCGCAGGGCATCATCGGTTCCCGCATCCGCCAGGCGATCGCGGACGAGCAGCGGCTCGGCTATGTCGTGGAGGACGTGCGGCGGCAGGTGGACCAGCAGGTGCTGTCGGCATGGAACCAGTCGATCACCGCGCGTGAGCAGTTGCTGGCGGGAGAGGCGGGCGTGCGGGCGGCGCAGGCTGCGCTGGAAGGCGTGCGGCGCGGCTTCGCGGAAGGTTTCCGCTCCAACTTCGAGGTTCTGGATTCCGAACAGCGGCTGCTGAACTCGCAGCTGATCCTCGCCAACGCCCGCTACGCGCGGTACGCGGGACAGGCCTCGCTGCTCGCCAATCTGGGTCGGCTGGAAGGGGCGACCTTGCAGGAGGCGACGCAGGTCTACGACAAGGCCGCCTATCTGAAGCGTCAGCGCGGGCGGCAGTTCGGCCCGTTGCAGGTGCCGTTGCAGGCGCTGGACCAGATCCAGAAGCCGGGCCGTGACGGAAGGCCTTTCCCGGTGGTGCCGGTCGCGGTAGACAGCACGATCCGTACCCCCGCGACGCCGCCGGTCGAAGGGACGCTCGCCCGCGCGATTCCGCTGGGCCGGGAGGCCGCGGTGCCGGAGAGCCGAACGGGGCCGCCCCGCCCCTGATGCCC
>NZ_VNIM01000076.1 GCF_007785815.1 Alterirhizorhabdus solaris
GAGGGGGCCAATGCGGCGATGATGGCGAGCGATATCAGACGCATGGCGCTTGGCTCCGGAAACGACGAAGGGGGCGCGGCCATCGCGGCCACACCCCCTTCGTTATAGAGCGATCGCCGGAGGGCGATAGATCAGGCCGCTTCGTCCAGATCGTCGTCACCCTGCACCGGGCCGCTATCCTGGCCCTTGGCCGAGGTGTCGCGGTCGACGAACTCGATGATCGCCATCGGCGAGGCATCGGACGCGCGGATGCCGGCCTTGATGACGCGGGTGTAGCCACCGGCGCGATCGGCGTAGCGCACGGCCAGCACGTCGAACAGCTTCACCAGCTGCACTTCGTCCAGCAGCCGCGCATGCGCGAGGCGACGGTTGGCAAGGCCACCCTTCTTGCCGAGCGTGACGAGCTTCTCGACGTAGGGCCGAAGCTCCTTCGCCTTGGCGACCGTGGTCGTGATCTGCTCATGCTTGATGAGCGCGGCGGCCATGTTGCGGAACAGGGCCGCGCGATGGCTGGAGGTCCGCTGAAGCTTACGTCCGCCTACACGATGGCGCATATCGATTTCCTTCGTTCGTCAGGGGGCCGTGTGAGGTACCCCAGGCCAGGCGGTTAAAGGGCCGCCCCTTCCCTGTCTCTGTAGCCCGTCGTCCCGGTTCAACCCGTCATCCCGGCGAACGCTGGGATCTCCGGAAGCAAGGCGAACCCCGATGGTACGCCCGGCCTCCCTGAGATCCTGACTTTCGTCAGGATGACGTTTCGGCTCAGAACTCCTGTTCGAGCTTCTTGGCCATTTCCTCGATGTTCTCGGGCGGCCAGCCGGGGATTTCCATACCCAGCCGCAACCCCATCGAGGCCAGCACTTCCTTGATCTCGTTGAGCGACTTGCGGCCGAAGTTCGGCGTGCGCAGCATCTCGGCCTCGGTCTTCTGGACCAGATCGCCGATGTAGATGATGTTGTCGTTCTTGAGGCAGTTGGCGGAACGTACCGACAGCTCCAGCTCGTCCACCTTCTTGAGGAGGTAGCGGTTGAGCTGGTTCGAGTTCGCCTCCGGCTCCGCCACGGACTGTGCCGTCGCGGCCACGCCGACCGGCGCGGCGCTGGTGGCGATCTGGTCGTCGAAGTGGACGAACAGCTGCAACTGGTCCTGCAGGATGCGCGCCGAATAGGCGATCGCATCGTCGGGCGTCACGGTGCCGTCGGTCTCGACGGTGATCGTCAGCTTGTCGTAGTCCAGCTCCTGGCCGACGCGGGTGTTCTCCACCTTGTACGCCACCTGGCGCACGGGCGAGTATAGCGCGTCGATCGGGATCAGGCCGATCGGTGCATCGACCGGGCGGTTGTTCGCGGACGGCACATAGCCCTTCCCGATGTCGGCGGTCAGCTCCATGTTGAGCGTCGCACCTTCGTCGAGGTGGCAGATCACCAGCTCGGGGTTCATCACCTCGATGTCGCCGGACGTGGCGATGTCACCCGCGGTCACCTCGGCCGGGCCGGTCGCGGAGAGCTGGAGCCGCTTCGGCCCCTCGCCCTGCATGCGGATGGCCAGCTGCTTCACGTTGAGGACGATATCGGTCACGTCCTCGCGCACGCCGGCAAGCGAGGAGAACTCGTGCAGCACGTTCTCGATCTTGATCGAGGTGATGGCGGCACCCTGAAGCGACGACAGCAGCACGCGGCGCAGCGAGTTGCCGAGCGTCAGCCCGAAACCCCGCTCCAGCGGCTCGGCGACGAAAGTGGCGCGGCGGCGGGTATCGCCACCCTGCTTCTTTTCGAGGCCGTTCGGCTTCTTGAGTTCCTGCCAGTTCTTGGCGTTGACAGCCATGGGCTTGATTCCCCTTGGGGTTGGGACAGCGCGCGTCCGCGCCGGCCGGAAACGGGACGGGGGCCGCAGCCCCCGTGGAAAATCAGACGCGCCGACGCTTGGACGGGCGCACGCCATTGTGCGGGATCGGCGTCACGTCGCGGATGGACGTGATGTGGAAGCCGACCGCCTGAAGCGCGCGCAGGGCGGACTCACGACCCGAACCCGGGCCCTTGACCTCGACTTCGAGGGTGCGGACGCCATGCTCTGCGGCCTTCTTGCCGGCGTCTTCGGCGGCGACCTGCGCGGCGTACGGCGTCGACTTGCGGCTGCCCTTGAAGCCCATCATGCCGGCGGACGACCAGCTGATCGCATTGCCCTGGGCATCGGTGATGGTGATCATGGTATTGTTGAAGCTGGCGTTCACATGCGCCACGCCGGCCGTGATGTTCTTGCGCTCGCGCCGTTTGATGCGCTGGGGTTCGCGTGCCATTTTATCTCTGATCCTACCTGAAGGAACCGCGTACGGGCGCGCGCCGCAAGGGCGCGCCGCCAATTCGGAACGGGCTCGTTACTTCTTCTTGCCGGCGATCGGCTTGGCCTTGCCCTTGCGGGTGCGCGCATTGGTGTGCGTGCGCTGGCCGCGGACCGGCAGGCCCTTGCGGTGACGCAGGCCACGGTAGCAGGCGAGATCCATCAGGCGCTTGATGTTCATGGCCACCTGGCGGCGAAGGTCGCCTTCCACGGTATAGCCGGCGTCGATCGCCTCGCGGATCTGGAGCACTTCCTGATCGGTCAGGTCCTGCACGCGACGGGCCGGCTCGATGCCGATCTTGCCGGTGATTTCCTTGGCCTTGGTCGCGCCAATGCCGTGAATGTAGGTCAGCGCGATCTCGACGCGCTTGTTGGTCGGGATGTTCACACCCGCGATACGTGCCATGCTATGCTTTCTCCTGCTCCACGGGGCGCGTGGCGCGCACCCCATCTCGACGCGTTGGTCCACCAGAACGAAAAACGGCGAGCGCAGAACGCGCCGCCGGGCCGGTCTCGTGGGATAGGCGCGGATTAGGCGGGCCGGGCGGCCGAGTCAAGCCCGCCGCAGCGCCGTTCAGGCACTGTTCCGCGCCATCGGCAAAAGCAGCGTGGCGCGCAAGCCCGGCCGGTTGTCGTCGAGCCGGAGCGTGCCGCCGTGGAGGTGGGCCACCGCCTCCACCAGCGCCAGCCCCAGCCCGGCGCCGGGCGCGGAACGCGAATGATCGAGCCGGCCGAATCGCCGTCGTGCCTCCGCCTCGTCGCCGGCGGCGATGCCCGGGCCGCGATCGGCGACGCCGAGGTGCAGCATGTCACCCTCCACCCCCACGAACAGCGCGATCGTGCCGCCGGCGGCGCCATAATGCAGCGCATTGTCGATCAGGTTGCTCAGCGCCTGCGCGAGCATCTGGCGGTGACCGGCGAAGCGCGCTGGGGAAATGCCGGGTGTCGCTTCCAGCACCAGCGCGACGCCCGCCTCCTCGGCGAGCGGCTCGTACATCTCGGCCAGTTCGGCGGCGAGATCGGCGGGGTCCAGCGCGGCGAACCGCTCGCGCCCGGCCATCGCCTCGCTGCGGCCGATCTCAAGCACCGTCGTCAGGATCCGCATCAGCGCGTCGGTTTCCTGCAACACGCCGCCGAGCAGGGCTTCGCGCTGCGCCTCGTCCTCGGTGGTCATCGCGCGCTCGATCCGCGCGCGCAGCCGCCCGACAGGAGAGCGCAGATCGTGCGCGAGGCTGTCGGTCAGCAGGCGCAACTCGGCCATCAGCGCGGAGATGCGATCGAGCATCAGGTTGATGCGGGTGGACAAAAGGTCGAAGGCGTCACCCGATCCGGTGATCGGCGCGCGCCGCGCCAGATCGCCCGCGCCCACCTCGTCCACCGACACCGCGATCGCGCGCACCCGGCTGCCGACGTAGCCGGCCGTCACCAGCCCGCACAGCAGGCCGAACAGCAGCGACAGCACCACGGCCAGTGCCAGCGAGCGTTCCAGCGTGCGTTGCAGCGTCAGCCGCTCGCTGAAGGTGAGGCCGCTGACGAGCCAGCCCGCCCGGCCGAGCGGGCGTATCACCACGCCGGCCTCCTCCGTCGCGGCCGTGCCGGCGGCATGTAGGCGGACGATCTGGAAACCGGCGACATGGCGTTCGGCGCCGGGAATGTGCGAGACGATGTTGCCGTCGCGTGGCCGGCCGGCCCCGTCGAGCAGGGCGGCGACGAAGCGGGGATCGCCGGCGTCGCGCAGGTCCGCGATCGTCGCCCGCAGCGCACGCACGCCGCCATCGGCATAGACGTCGGACAGCGCGCGGGCCTGTTCCACGGCTTGTCCACGCAGCGCGGCCAGCGCGTCGTCGTGCGTGCGCCACCAGACGAAGCCGATCAGCGCGAGGTTCGAGAGCAGCGCCAGCAGCATCGCCAGTGCCGCCACCCGCATGGTGACGGGCACCCGTGCGCCGTGCGCGCGCGCCGACGCCGGGGCGGGCATCGCCCGGTCAGGCAGCGGCGAGGCGATAGCCGGCACCGCGCACGGTATGCAGGATCGGCTGGCCGAACCCTTCCTCCAGCTTGCGCCGCAGCCGGCTGACGTGGACGTCCACCACGTTCGTTCCTGGGTCGAAATGATAATCCCACACCTGCTCCAGCAGCATCGTGCGGGTGACGACGCGGCCGGCGTTGCGCGCGAGATATTCGAGCAGGCTGTATTCGCGCGGCTTCAGCTCGATCGTGGTGCCCCGCCGCCGCACGACGCGGCCGAGCAGATCGATCTCCAGATCGCCGACGGTGAGCCGGGTTTCCACGGTGCCGCTGGCCTTGCCCTCGGCGCGGCGGAACAGCGCGTTGGCGCGCGCCAGCAGTTCGGCGAAGGCGAACGGCTTGGCGAGATAATCGTCCGATCCGCCTTCCAGCCCGTCGATCCGGTCGTCGACCGATCCGAGGGCGGAGAGGATCAGCACCGGCGTGCCGATGCCGGCGGCGCGCAGCGCGCGCACCACCGAGAGGCCGTCGAGGCCGGGCAGCATCCGGTCGATGATGATGAGGTCGAACACGCCGTCGCTGGCCATGAACAGGCCGTCGCGGCCGTCGCCCGCGCGATCGACGACATGGCCCTGTTCGGCCAGCCCGCGCGCCAGGTAGCCGGCGGTGTCGGCATCGTCCTCGATCAGCAGGATGCGGCGGCCCATGATGTCCTCGTCTGCGTTGGCGTCTGCGTTCACCGGGGCGTCGGCATCGACGGGCATAGATCGCCCCTTGCCGGAAAAGGAGCAACCCCCCGATCCGTCAGGGGTGGACCGGAGGGTTGCGACCCGGCGCGGGCAGCGCGCCGGGTATCCCGGGAGGCGACGACGATCAGTTGGTCTTGGCTTCGGTCTTCGTCATCGTCGTGGTCTTCTTCATGTGCTTGCTGTGCTTGGCGGCCTTCGCGTGGTGGGTCTTGGCGGGCGCCGACTTGGTGGTCGTGGTGGTCGTGCTGCTGGTCTGCGCCATCGCCGGAGCGGCGATCACGGCGAGGGCGGCGAGCGGTGCGAGCAGGGTAAACTTCATGATGGGTCTCCTTGGAAGATGCCGGCCGGCGGGGGCACGGCCGGAAGGGGGGAAAATCAGTTGGTCTTGACGGTCTTGGTCGTCGTGACCTTCTTCACGGCCTTCACCGGCGCATGCTTGGCGGCGACGGGCTTGGCCGGCGCGGTGGCGGCGAGCGCCGGGGCGGCGACGAGGGCGAGCGTGGCGAGCGGTGCGAGCAGGGTGAGCTTCATGATCCGGAACTCCTTGGGCCAGAGCGATCACCGCTCCGTGCAGGACCGCTTCTAGGCGCCCGCCGTTGCCCGCACGGTGACGGCGGCATGAACAATTGGTCATTCTCGCCCCCAACCCGCCCCCGTTGACGGAACATGCCCGATCGCGGAAGCATGGACGGCACGAGGGGGAGGCGACGATGCGAGCGACACCGGGGCCGATCGACCGTTTCCTCGCCGATCTCCACGCCCGCCTGTCCGGGCTGACGGGCGGCGCGCCCGCCACCTATATCCCCGAACTGGGCAAGGCCGATCCGGCGCTGTTCGGCATCGCCGTCGCGATGGTGGACGGCACGCTCTACACCGCCGGCGATGCGGCCCACCGCTTCACCATCCAGTCGATCTCCAAGGCGTTCGTCTATGGCCATGCGCTCGACCGGCTGGGGCGAGAGGCGGTGCTGCGGCATGTCGGGGTGGAGCCGACCGGGGAGAGCTTCAACTCGATCAGCCTCGACGAGGCGCACAACCGCCCGTTCAACCCGATGGTCAACGCCGGCGCCATCGCCACCGCCGAGCTGATCGAGGGCGATGACCCGATCGCGCGGCAGGCGGCGCTGGCCGCGCTGATGGAGCGGTACGCCGGCCGCCGCCTCGATCTGGACGAGACGGTGTATCATTCCGAAAAGGCGACCGGCCACCGCAACCGCGCGATCGCGTGGATGATGCTCAATTCCGGCATGATAAAGCGCGCGCCGGAGGAGGTGCTCGACCTCTATTTCCGCCAGTGCTCGCTGCTGGTGGATGCGCGCGATCTGGCGACGATGGGCGCGACCATCGCCAACGACGGCATCAACCCGCGCACCGGCGCGCGGGCGCTGGCGCGGGAGCATGTGCCCGACGTGCTGACCGTGATGAACATGTGCGGCATGTACAATTACGCCGGGCAATGGAGCTACGAGATCGGGCTGCCGGCCAAGAGCGGGGTGTCCGGCGCGATCCTGCTGGTGATCCCGGGGCAGGCGGGCATCGCCATCTATTCCCCACCGATCGACGCCAACGGCAACAGCGTGCGCGGGGTGGCGGCGGCGGGTGAGATCGCCGATGCGTTCGGCCTGCACATCTTCGGCACGCATCCCAACGTGCGCAACGCCATCCGCGCCGAATATCGCGGCGACCGGCTCCGCTCCAAACGCGCGCGGCGCCATGCCGATCTGGCGCTGCTGGCCCGCGAGGGCGCGCGCATTCGCGTGATCGAGGCGCAGGGCGCGCTCTATTTCGGGTCGACCGAGCGGCTGATCCGTCGCGCGGGTGAACTGGCGGTGCAGGCCGACTGGCTCATCATCGACATGCGCCGCGTGCTCTCCGCCGATATCGCCGCGTGCCGCCTGCTCGCCGGGCTGGTCGAGACGATGCGCGCGCGCGGGCGCACGCTGGTCTTCGCGCATCTGGAGGATCGCGGCTCGCTGGCCGCACTGCACGCAGCCGTCGCCGCCGAGGCGGAGGCCGGCACGCTGGCCCCCGGCCGGGAAACCGCGCTCGAATGGTGCGAGGATCGGCTGATCGCGCTCCACGGGGGCGGGGCGCCCGCCCGCGCCGTGGCCTTCGCCGATCTCGATATCGTCGCCGGCCTTTCGCCCGCCGAAATCGCGGAGGTGGCGATGGTCGCGGTTCCGCTCGCCTTCGCTGCGGGCGAGGCGCTGGCCCGCGAGGGAGACGAGGCGGCGCTGTTCTTCGTGCTGACCGAGGGATCCGCCAGCATCCGCCTGCGCGCCGGCGGCGGGCCGGGGCGATCGATCCGGCTCGGATCGGTCGGCCCGGGGATGAGCTGCGGCGAGATGGCGCTGATCGACCGCGGCCGCCGCTCCGCCGATATCGTCGCCGACGAGGCGGTGCGCGCCTTCGGTTTCGACATCGCCGGCCTCGAGTCGCTGGGGGAGCGGCATCCGCGCATCCTGATCCGCATCATCGCCAACATCACCCGCGATCTGGCGGAACGGCTGCGCCTGGCGAACAACGAGATCCGCGCGCTGGAGCGATGAGAACCGGGGTGGGCAGTCCTAACCATCCGATCATCAAGGCGATCAGCTAATCGAATTTACGATCGCGACATCATCACAGGTTCGCGCCATAACGCTGAAAAATATCAGGGTCGATCCGTACCCTGACGGCGGCTTTACCCTCCCTTAGGATTGAAACCGCTAATGCCGCCAAGCGCTTAGTGGAGATGTTCGTGCTGCCTGTCCTTCTGTGTATCCGGGATGACCACGACATCCGCCTCGTCCTGCTGGCGGGCGTCATCTGCGTCATGTCCGCGATCGCCTCGGTCATGCTGCTGCGCCATGCCCGTGACGGGCAGGGGGACAGCCTGCGCTGGACGGCGGCGGCAGGGCTGGCCACCGGCTTCGGCATCTGGGCGACGCACTTCGTGGCGATGCTCGGCTATGATCCGGGCTTCGTCCTCGGCTTCCACGCGCCGACGACGTTGTTCTCGCTCGTCGTCTCGGTGGTGACGCTCACCGTGAGCTATGCGATCGCGTTGCGATCCGGCCGGCTGCGCTATCGCTGCCTGGCCGGGGCGCTGGCGGGCTGCGGGATCGCCGCGATGCACTATATCGGGATGCACGCGATCGAGCTGCCGGCCGAGCTGCGCTGGGCGCCGCAGTTCGTCGTCCTGTCGGTGGTCTTCGCCATCGTGCCGATCCCGCCCGCGCTGGTGCTGGCGCTCGATCGCAAGAGCAGGATGTCGGCGCTGTGGGCCGGTATGCTGCTCGGCGCGGCGGTGCTGCTGCTGCACTTCACCGGCATGGCCGGGGTCGAGGTGATCCCCTCGGCGGCCGGCGTGAGGCCGGGCGCCATCCTGTCGCCGGTCACCATGGGCTATGTCATCGGCGGCGTCGCGCTGGCGGTCCTGCTCATATGCCTCATCACCGTCCTCGCCAGCGCGCGGATGCGCAGCGCGATCCGCACGCAGGAGCGGCAGTTCAGCCTGCTGGTGCAGGGGATCAACGATTGCGCCATCTACATGCTCGATCCGGCGGGCCGGGTGATGAGCTGGAATGTCGGCGCGCAGCGGCTGAAGGGCTATCGCGCCGACGAGATCATCGGCACCCCGATCCGCGAATTCTATCTCGCGCAGGATCGTGTCGACGGCGTGCCGGAGGCCGGCCTGCGCCACGCGCGCGAGCATGGCATGCTGAATGCCGAGGGCTGGCGGCTGCGCAAGGACGGGAGCTGCTTCTGGGCGCATGTGACGATCGAGGCGGTGCACGACGCGCGCGGCGTCTTCACGGGCTATACCAAGCTGACGCGCGACATGACCGAGTACAAGGCCTCGCAGGATCAGCTCGCCACGCTGGCGAGCAACCTCGATGCCGCGCTGTCGAACATGCACCAGGGGTTGTGCCTGTTCGATGCCGACGAGCGGCTGGTGATGGCGAACGCGCGCGTCGGCGAGATGTTCGCCGTTTCCCTCGAGGACTGCCCCATCGGCACGACCTTTGCCGAGGTGATGCGACGGGGCGCCGAGAACCGGCTGGGCATATGCGTCTCAGAGGAGGTGCTGGACGGGATCGTCCAGCGTCATCGCGCCGTGATCGCGCAGCCCGGCGGCGGATCGGTGATCGTACCCGTCGCCGACGACATGACGCTGGCCATCTCCCACCGGCCGATGGCCAAGGGCGGCTGGGTGACGACGTTCGACGACGTGACCGAACGCTACCGGGCGGACGCGCGGATCGCCCACATGGCGATGCACGACGAGCTGACCGGCCTGCCGAACCGGCCGAACTATAACGATCTGCTCGATCGCGCGTTGGCCGGCGCCGACATGTCCGGTGCGCGGGTGGCGGTGCTGGGGATCGACCTCGATCGCTTCAAGGAAATCAACGACCTGCACGGCCACGCCATCGGTGACGACGTGCTGCGGCGGCTGGCCGAGCGGATGCGCGCGATATGCCCGGCGGCCGGCGTGGTGGCACGCTTCGGCGGGGACGAATTCGCCGCCTTCCTGCCGTATCGCGATGCGGCGGCGCTGGACGGTTTCCTCGCCGCGCTGGAAGCCTGCCTGCACGAGCCGATCGAGCACGGCAGCCTGACCATCTTTCCCGGCGCCAGCGTGGGCGTGGCGCTGTTCCCCGATCACGGCACCCGCCGCGAGACGATCATCAACAACGCCGATCTGGCGATGTACCGCGCCAAGGAAGCGGTCGGCCGGCGGACCCGCTTCTACTCGCAGGACATGGACGAGGCGGCCCGTGCGCGGCGGCTGCTGGCCAACGATCTGCGCGAGGCCATCGGCCGGGGCGAACTGTCGCTGGCCTATCAGGTACAGCGGTCGATCTCGACCGACCTGGTGATCGGCTACGAGGCGCTGCTGCGCTGGCACCACCCGCGCGATGGCTGGATCTCGCCGACGGAATTCATTCCGATCGCCGAGGAAAGCGGCGAGATCGTGCGCATCGGCGAGTGGGTGCTGCGCGCGGCCTGTGTCGAGGCGGCATCGTGGGAGCAGCCGTGGCGGATCGCGGTGAACCTTTCGCCGGTGCAGTTGATGCAGCCGGACCTCATCGCCGTCGTCACGAGCGCGCTGGTGTCGGCGGGGCTGCCTGCGCACCGGCTGGAGCTGGAGATTACCGAAACCGCGCTGATCGCCGACAAGGTGCGCGCGCTGCACGTCCTCCGCCAGATCAAGGCGCTGGGGGTGACGATCGCGATCGACGACTTCGGCACCGGCTATTCCTCGCTCGATACGCTCAACTCGTTTCCGTTCGACAAGATCAAGATCGACCGTTCGTTCCTGATGCAGTCGGAGACGAGCCGGCAGGCGCGCGCGATCATCCGCGCGGTGCTGGCGCTGGGGCACAGCCTCGAGGTGCCGGTGCTGGCCGAGGGGCTCGAATCGGAGGATCAACTGCGGCTGTTGCGCAGCGAGGGTTGCGACGAGGCGCAGGGCTATTATTTCGGCCGGCCCATGCCGATGGCGGCCAATATAGAGTTCGCCCAGCGCAGCGAGGCGGCCTGACCGACTTCGCTCGATAGGCCCGGATCAGGCGGGCGTCAGCGACTGCAGGCGCCAACCGCGATTGAACGACAGGCGGACGAGGCCGAGCGGCGGCAGATCGATCCGCATCGCCACGGCGGGCGCCAGCCCGATCGCGGCGTGGAGCGCGGCGCGGAGGACCATCGGATGCGTCACGCCCAGCACGGTGCCGCCCGCCGCCGCCTGCTCGCCCAGCCATGCGCCGACGCGCCCGGCCAGGGTGGCGAACGTCTCGCCGCCGGGCGTTCCGGCCTCGGGTGCCGCCAGCCAACGGGCGAACGCGTCCGGATCGGCCAAATGGACCTCTGTGAACAGCCGGCCCGTCCATGCGCCGTGGCCGATGTCGGCCAGTCTGGTTTCCGCCACCGTCCCCAGTCCCATCAGATCGGCCGTTTCGCGTGCCGCCGCCACCGGGCTGGCGAACACACGGTCGGGCGCGGGGCCGGGCAGGCGCAGCGCCGCCGCCCTGGCCCGGCCGCTCGCGTCCAGCAGATCGCCCGGCGCGGCGAAGGCGCCGGTGCGCGCGGCGGCGGTGCCGGCGCAACAGAGCAGCAGCAGATGCGTCACCCGTCCTCCCGTATCGTTCCGCCGCCGGGTGGCCCGGCGTTGACGCGGCAGTCGATTCGGCGCAGATCGCGGTCATCGATCTCGGTCAGGCAGCCGGTGCAATTCCGGCGCGGTCGCGCCACTGTGATCGACGGGCCACCGCCTGTCGAGAGCCAGACCCGGCCGGGACGATCAACCCATCACCGGGCGCGCTTCCCGGCAGGAGCATCATGATGTCGACCGCCGCCGTCTTCGACGATCCCTTCATTCCCGCAGGCGCAGGCGCCGCCGCCCCCGCGATCCCGCTAGCGGAGATCGCGCCGTGGGCCGTGCTCGGCGCGCTGCTCGCCACCGTGCTGCTGTATTTCGTCAGCACCGAACAGGGCGCGTTCGCCCTCTTCGACGGGATGTACGTGCACGAGTTCGTTCATGATGCCCGCCATCTGCTCGGCTTTCCCTGCCACTAGGGGGTGAGCGCGCCGGCCAGGCCGGACGCCTTCTCTCACTGAATATCGCGGTTCCGGCCGGCAGGTGACACCACCCGCCGCCGGACCGCCTTGCACGCAGGATCAGACCGAATGACCGGAGCTCTTCTCTGGCGGGGTATGCTCGCCGGCATGGTCGGCGCGTTGCTGTCCGCGCTGTTCGCCCTCGCCTTCGCCGAGCCGCAGATCGACCGCGCGATCGCGTTCGAGGCGTCGCACGCCGCACCCGCGCATCACGCGATGCCGGGCATGGCCGCGCCGCCCGTCGAGGAGGAACTGGTCAGTCGCGCGACCCAGAAGGGGGCGGGGCTGTTCACCGCGATGCTGCTGTACGGGGCAGCGGTGGGCGGGTTGTTCGCCCTCGTGTTCGCCTACGGCTATGGCCGGGCCGGGCCGCTCGGGCCGCGCACCGTCGCGCTGCTGCTGGCGTTGGCCGCGTTCGTGGTGATCGCTCTCGTCCCCGCGCTCAAGTATCCGCCCACCCCGCCGGCCGTCGGCCAGCACGAGACGGTGCGGCTGCGTACCGCCGCCTTCTTCGGCATGATCGCCCTGTCGTTGTTCGCCGCGATCGGCAGCCTGTGGCTGCGCCGCCAGTGGCGCGGGCAGCGCGATGCGATCACCGTGTTCCTGCTGGCATGCGGCAGCTACGTGCTGCTCGTCGCGATCGCTCAGGCCACGCTGCCGGTGATCGACGAGGTACCGGCCGACTTCCCGGCGACCGTGCTGTGGCAGTTCCGCCTTGCCTCCATCGGCGCGCAGGCGGTGCTGTGGCTGGCGCTCGGCATCACGTTCGGCAGCCTGGCCGAGCGTTGCCTGCTGCGCGGCCGGCGCGCCTGAGCGGCCGGCCGCGTCCGCTCAGAAACGATAGGCGATCGTGCCCATCACGTTGCGCGGCGCGCCGACGAAGCAATCCCCGCGCGACAGGCACGAGGCGTAGAACTTGTTGCCCAGCAGGTTCGTCGCGTTGACGGTGAGGCTCCAGTCGCGCCACGTCGCTTCCGCCAGCGCATCCACCAGCGTGTTGGCGCCCGTCACCAGCGTCGAGGCGCCGGACACCCCGCGGCGCTTGCCGGTGTAGCGCACGCCGGCGCCCAGCCGCAGCGTCGCGTCGTCGAACAGGTCGAACGTCTTGGTCGACCAGACGGACGCGTTGTGGCGCGGCAGGAAGTCGAAGCTGGCCTCGCTGTTGGTCAGCTTGTTGTAGCCGTAGTTGACCAGCAGCTCGAAATTGCCCGGCAGCGTGCGGTTCGCCTCCAGCTCGAAGCCCTTCGTCTTGATCTCGCCGGTCTGCGCCACCGATGTCGGCAGGTACACGATCCGGTTGCGATCCTTGATGCGGAAGACGGTGGCGGTGACGAGGGTGCGCGGATCGATCTGCCACTTGGCGCCCGCCTCATACTGGGTACCTACCTGCGGCACGAGGCCCGCCCCCGCGATCGGCAGGAAGCTCTCGGTGTAGCTGAAGAAGGGCGAGATGCCGGCCCCGAGTTCGCCGATGATGCCGGCGCGGAACGTGGTCGCCTTGTCGATCTGCGTATCGGCGCCGTTGCCGTAGGAGCGCACCCGATCCCGCCGCGCGCCGAGCACCACCGAGACGCGATCCCAGAAGCGGATCTGGTCCTGCACATAGACGCCGAGTTGCTTCTGCGAACTGTCCTCGCTGGAGCCGAACAGGAAGTTGGGGCTGGTCGCGGTGGGGATGGTGCCGCCGTAATCGGACAGGGCGGCGTAATTGATGTTGTACAGGTCGATCGTCTCGTAGGCGACGCCGCCACGCTTGCGGACGTTGTTCCAGCTATAGTCGATGCCGGCGAGGAGGGTGTGCTCGATACTGCTGCCGGTATCGAACTTGAGCTGAAGGTTGTTGTCCGTGGTGAACACGTTCAGCCGGGCAATGCTGCCATCGGCATAAAGGCCGATCTGGCGGCGCGCGGCATCCAGATACGGGTTGGCCGGATTGGTGTAGCTGTCCGGATAATGGGTGAAGTAGTCGAGGTTGCTGTCGATGTAGCGCGCCTTCAGGTTCAGCCGCACGTTCTCGCCGAACTTCTGGGTGATGCCGCCGCCGCCCTGCAACACCCGCCCGTCGTAGCGATCCCAGCCCGGCTTGCCGACGAACAGATAGCGGTTCAGCGGCGGATTGCTGCCGTTCGGGTCCCGCGTGCCCACGCGGGGCAGGAACTGGGAGGTCGAGCCGCCGTCGTCCTCCTGATACAGGCCGAGCAGGGTGATGTCGGTATCCGGGGTCGGCTGCCAGCGGATCGACGGCGCGAACATCACGCGGTCGTCGGGCACGTTCTTCACGAAGGTGTCGGCATCGCGCGCACGGCCCACCGCGCGCACCGCCAGCGTATCGGTGATCGCCACGTTCACGTCGCCGAGCACCTCCTTGCGATCGTTGCTGCCGTACACCGCGCGGACTTCGCCGCCCGTCTCGAAGACGGGCGTCTTGGAGACGAGGTTGACGATGCCGCCGACCGATCCCTGGCCGAACAGCACCGAGGCCGGCCCGCGCACGATCTCCACCGCCGAGAAATTGTACGGGTCGGCCGGGATGCTCGCGTAGAAGCTGAAGATGTCGCGCATGCCGTCGCGGAACTGCAGCGCCTCGATGCCGCGGATGACGAAGCCGTCCACCCGCGAATCCCGCCCGTAGGCGTTGGCGGTGATACCGGCGGCGTAGCGCACCGTGTCGCTGATGTTGATCGCGCCCTGCGACAGGAACGTCTCGGCCGTCACGATGGTGATCGGCTGCGGCGTCTGGATCAGCGGGGTTTCCGTCTTGGTGCCGGCGAAGGTGTCGATCCGTGCGGCGGTGACGATGATGGTGTCGGCCGAGGGTTCGGTGACGGCGGCATCGGTCACCGCGTCGGCGGCATGGGCGGCCTGCGGTGCCAGAAGGCAAGCGGCACCGGCGATTGCGACGATCTTCATTATTCCCCCGGAACTAACCTGCGATAGCGCGCCTATAGCGACCTGCGACACGCTCGCAATAGCAACAACGTCGCTGACAATCGTTTCGCGTGGCTGTATGGCCGGATCGCAACAGCCGCGCAGGAGTGAGACGATGGCCGTCATATCGGGCAGATGGGCCCGCATATTGCTCGCCGGGCCGGGCGCCGTGATCGTCGCGCTGGTGGTGATGGCGGGGATGACGCGGTGGGTGCCGGCGGGAGCGGCGGGGATCGACAACCTCGTCCTGCCCTTGGTGCTGGTGCCGCTGATCTGGGCCGCGCTGTTCTTTCACGCCTGCCTCGATCGCCGGTTGATGCGGGTCGCGGTCGTTGCCGCCGGGCTGCTGGTGGTCAGCGGCGGGCTGGTCGCGCAGGGGCTTTACGCCCGATCCAATACGGAAGAGACGACACGATGATCCATCTGGCGAAGGATGAGACCAAGCTGATGGTCGCCGTCCACGGCTGGTCCGGCATCGTGCTGGGCCTGTTGCTGTACGCTGTCGTCATCACCGGCATGGCGGCGGTGTTCGCCGAGGAGATCGGCATCTGGTCCGCCGGCCATGTCGAGGCGAAATCCGCCTTCGCCCGCCCGGTCGATGGCCCGGTGCGCGAACTGGCGGCGCGCACGCCGGCGAAATATCACGAAGGCGTCAACCTGTTCGAGATCGGCGACCATAATCTCGGCGCGTTCTTCCACCGCGACGAAACCGACGCCGACGGCAAGTTCGTCAGCCGGGGCATCTATTACCAGCTCGATCGCGAGGGGCGGGTGGTCAAGGCGCTGCACGGCACCGGCGAGGACGTGTTCGGCCCGCGCAACGACGATGCGCTGTCCAGTTTCCTCGTCGATACGCATGTGCGGCTGCATCTGCCGAACCCGTGGGGTCTGCTGCTCACCGGCATCCTGGGGCTGGCGATGCTGGTCGCGGCGATCTCCGGCCTGCTGATCCACCGCCATCTGTTCAAGGACATCTTCACCCTGCGCCGCCGCGCCAGCCCCGTGCTGGTGGATCGCGACCGGCACAGCGTGGCGGGCACGTGGAGCCTGCCGTTCGCGTTCGTGCTGGCGTTCACCGGCAGCTTCTTCTCCTTCTTCGGCACCATCGGCGTGCCGATCGTGGCGATGGCGGCGTTCGGCGGCGACGTGCAGAAGCTGAACGAGACGGTGTTCGGCAACCCCGGCACGCCCGATCCCCGCGCCGCGACGCCGGGCAATCTCGACCGGGTGCTGGCCGATGCCGCGCGGCGCGGCGGCGACGTGCCCACCTTCGTCTCGATCGAGCATTTCGGCCGGGCGGACGCAGAGGTGACGACGTTCCATCGTCCCCGGGAGGGCGGCCTTGCCCCGACGACCTTGCTGTACCGGGGCGCGACCGGGGCGTTCGACAGGGTGAAGCCGTCGATCGGCACGCAGCCCTCGGCCGGCGGCACGCTGACCGCGATCATGGCCCCGCTGCATTTCGGCAACTTCGCCGGGATCGTGTCGAAGGCGGTGTGGTTCGCGCTGGGATTCGCCATGTGTTACGTCACGCTCACCGGATTGCGGCTGTGGCTGGCCCGCCGGCGGGAAGCGGCCCGCTCGCTCGACTGGCTCGACCGGGCGGTTACGGTCGTCGGGTTCGGCCTTCCGTTCGCGCTGGTGGGCGCGGCGGCGGCGTTCCTGATCGCGATGCCGCTTGGCGCTGCGGTATACTGGACGCCGGCCGCTTTCCTGATCGCCGCGGCGCTGGCGATCCTCGGCGGCGTAGTGGCCCCTTCGCGCGCGGCGCTCGATCGCGGGCTGCTGCTGGCCACGGGGGCGGGGATGATCGTGCTCCCCGCGCTCCGTCTCGCCACCGGCGGCCCGGGCTGGACGACGGCGCTGGCGGCGGGGCAGCCGATCATCGTCGCGCTCGACCTCGCCTTCGCGATCTCCGGCGGCTGGACGGTATGGCGCATCGCGGGCGATCGTGCGGTCCGTACGGCCACGGCCGCGCCTGTCCTTCATCCGGCGGAATGACGATGCTGGCGCTCGTCTCCATCGCCGTTTCCACCCTGCTGCTGATCGCGCTGTGCGCCGGCGACCCCAAGCGCCGCCGTGCCGCACGGGCAGGGAGCGAGGGGCAGGGCACGGCTACCCGCCGCCTGCTCGCCGCCGCTGCGTGCCTGCCCGGCCTGCTGTGCGTGCTGCTGGGCGACCCCGCCGCCTTCCTGATCTGGCTCGGGGGCTGCGGGGCGGCGGGCTGGCTGGTGACGTTGTGGTTCGGGCAGCGTCATGCAGGCCGCTCCGGGGGCTAGACGGCAGCGCCGCGCCGCCGGCGCGATCCGCCTGATCCACGACACACCGCGTCTATCCGTTCCGGGCAGCTGGGTCCGGCGAGGGCGCGGCCGGCTCGCCGACATTCAAACGGGCCGGTGATCGGCATCGGGCGGCAGTTCGCCCGACGATGATATGTGATTGTCTGAAGTGCGCCGGCCCCGCGAGCCAGCTTTGGGGACGGGCGGCCGAAGCCAATTTTTCCCGGCTCGCCAGAGTTTCAGAGAATATGGTGCGGTCGAGAAGACTCGAACTTCCACGGCCTTTCGGCCACAACGACCTCAACGTTGCGCGTCTACCAGTTCCGCCACGACCGCACGTGTTACCGGGCTGTTGGCCCGGCGATCTGGTGTGGCGCGCCTCTAACAGAGAGATTCGCCGCCTGCAACCGCCTTCGTCGCGGAAAGGAACCGTATGGACCGTGCACCGTTTGAACCGCGCACCTGAACCGGGGCGGCAATGACACGCCCCGGCACGGTCCCTATCCGATGGAGTATCCCATGATGAACCGCTTCCTGCTGGCCGGCTCGGCCGCGCTGCTCGCCGTCGCCGCACCCGCCTTCGCGCAGATGGCCACCGAAACCACCGGCATGGCGACCGCCGCCGACATCGGCGTCGCCCCCAACGGCCCGATCCCCGGCCCGGACTATGTGAAGCTGGCGGCCGCCTCCGACCAGTTCGAGATCCAGTCCGCCCGCGTCGCGCTCTCCAAGAGCCAGCGCGCCGACGTGAAGGCGTACGCCAAGATGATGATCGACGCCCACACCAACTCCACCAAATCGCTGACCGCCGCGCTGACGAACAACGAGCGCAAGATCCAGCGCCCGTCCACCAAGCTCGACACCGCGCAGGCGTCGAACCTGAAGCTGCTCAAGAGCACGCCGAAGGCCAGCTTCGACAACATCTACCTGACGCAGCAGATCGCCGCGCATCAGCAGGCATGGGCGCTCCAGAAGGGTTATGCCGTGAACGGTACCGATCCGGCGCTCAAGCAGGTAGCCGCCACGATCGTCCCGGTGGTGGAGCAGCACTACCAGCAGGCCAAGGCGCTCGCCCCGGCCAGCATCTCGGGCTGATCGCCGAAAAGGCCCCTCCCCATACGGAGGGGCCTTTTTTCTAGTAGAGGAACATCGGCATCCCCTCGATCCGCATCAGCTTGGCGCGATAGGCGTCCGCATCGTAGAGGCCGCCGACATCCACCGTCTTGGTGCCGCCGAGCAGCGTATCGATCGGCACATGGCTGTATTTGCCGTCGCTCAGCGTCACCATCCGGCCGGTCCGCTTGCTCTGGATGAGCTGCACCGCCAGTCCGCCGAACGCGAAGCCGACCATCCGGTCCATCGCGTCAGGTTCGCCTGCGCGCATGAGGTAGGCGAGCGACTGGACGACCGTCCCCTGTTTCAGTCTCGCCTCGATCTCGCGCGCCAGTCGCTGGCCGACCCCGGCCTCGAACCGTTGGCTGGCCGGCTTGGTCATGTCGTTGCCTTCCGTCCCGCCGATCGTCGCGCCTTCCGAGATCACGCACACCGCGTAATTGGCCGGACGCGATTTCTTGTCCCGCCCCAGCAGCGGCAGCAGCCGGTCCAGATCGGCCGGCACTTCGGCGATCACGGTGCGGTCCACCTGTGCGAGGAAACCCGCCAGCAACGCCGTCTCGCCGCTGCGCCTGCCGAACAGCTCGATCACGCCGATCCGCTCGTGGCTCTCGATCGTGGTGCGCAGCGCGTTGATCGCCTCGACCGATCGACTGACGGCGGTGGAGAAGCCGATGCAGTAATCGGTGCCGAACACGTCGTTGTCCATCGTCTTGGGCACCGAGATGACGGGAAAGCCAAGCGCGGCCAGATGCGCGGAGAATCGCAGCGTGCCGTCGCCGCCCAGCGTGACGATCGCCTCGACGCCCAGCGCATCGAGCACGCGCAGCACATGGTCGGACCGATCGCCGTCCGTCACCGTGCGCGGATCGAGCCGGGAGGTATGGAGGATGGTGCCGCCCATCCGGTCGATCCCGCGCACGGCCTCCCGGTCGAGCGGGCGGGTGTAGGCGGCGATGCTCGCGGGGTCGTCCGGATCGATCTTGAGCAGGCCTTCCCATCCGCGACGGAAGCCGGTGACGCGCCAGCCGAGCGCGATCGCCGAAAGTGTCACCGAACGGATGCAGGGGTTAAGCCCCGGCACGTCGCCACCACCCGTGAGGATTCCGATATGCATGTCGCCCGTCTCCAGCCTTGCCCGTCGTGACTAGACGAGCGGACCGCCCCGTGTCGCGCCCGACGCCGATGAACCGTGCCGAAGTCGTCGCCGAGGCGGGGCGCATCATGGGCCTCGCGTGGCCGGTGATGCTCACCAGCCTCAACTGGACGCTGATGCAACTGATCGACGTGGCGGTGGTCGGCCATGCCGGCACCGGCGAGCTGGGCTTCCTCGCCGCCGGCCGCACGCTTACCTTCATCACCATCGTGATGGGGCTGGCGGCGCTGTCCGGCGTACTGGTGTTCTCGGCGCGGGCGGACGGGGCCGGGGACCATGCCGCCACCGGGGAGTGGCTGCGGCGCGGGCTGGTCTTCGCGCTGATGCTGGGGCTGCCGTGCATGGCGGTGCTGCTGGCCTTCGCCCACCCGCTGCTCGATCTGGTCGGCGTGCCGGCGGACATCGCGGCGGGCGGCGCGTCGGTCACGCGGGCGATGGCGCTCGCCTACCCGTTCCAATTCGTCCAGATCGCGGCGAGTTATTTCCTCGAAGGGGTCAGCCGGCCGCGCCGGGTGATGATCGTCAACCTCGTCACCCTGCCGCTGAACGGTGTGCTGGCGTGGGCGTGGGTGGGTGGCCATGCCGGCCTGCCCGCGATGGGCGCGACGGGAGCGGCGCTGGCCACCTCCTTCGCCTCGGCGGCGGGGGCCGCGGGGATGCTGGTGGCGGCGTGGACCTTGCCCGATGCCGAGACCCGCACCATCCGCACGCTTTCCGCCGCGACCTGGGTGGCGGCATGGCGAGGCGTCTCGCTGCTGTTCCGTTTCGGGCTGGTGCCGGCGGTGGGGGCGGGGCTGGAGCTGTTCGGCTTCTCATGGCTGATC
>NZ_VNIM01000077.1 GCF_007785815.1 Alterirhizorhabdus solaris
CCGTGGTGCCGACCACACCCTCCACCCCGACCAACTTCAACACCAGCGAATATCGCGCCTCGGGCGGTCTGGTGCAGGCCAGCGCGATCACCGCCTACGATGCCGGCTTCACCGGGCGCGGGGTGGTGGCGGCGATCGTCGATGGCGGGATCGACACGGGCAACGCGGATTTCGCCGGGCGGATCAGCAACGCCTCGGCCGATGTCGGCGGGTCGCGCGGCACGATCAAGGACGAGGGCGGCCACGGCACGGCGGTGGCGGGCGTGCTGGGCGCGGCGCGCAACGACAGCGGGCCGCTCGGCATCGCCTTCGACGCCACGCTGCTGATCGCGCGATCGGATACGCCGGGCACCTGCGCCACCAGCGACGGCTGCAAGCATACCGACACCGCGATCGCACGCGGGGTGGACCTCGCCACGCAGAACAATGCGCGCGTCATCAACCTGTCGCTCGGCGGATCGGCGGCGGACGCCACGTTGCGCGCGGCGATCGCCCGCGCCACGGCGGCGGGGATCGTGGTGGTGATCGCCGGCGGCAACGATGCCCGCGCCGATCCCGATGCGCTGGCGCAGATCGCCAACGACGACACCATCGCGCGCGGTCTCGTCGTGATCGCGGGCGCGACCAACCAGGCGGGCGATATCGCCACGTTCAGCAACCGCGCGGGCAATGGCGCCACGCATTATCTGATGGCGCTGGGCGAGCGGGTGCTGAGCTACGATGAGAATGGCGCGCTGTTCCTGTTCAACGGCACCTCCTTTTCCGCACCGCTGATCTCTGGCGCGGTGGCGTTGCTGGCGCAGGCCTTCCCGAACCTGACCGGGCAGCAGATCGTGCAACTGCTCTATTCCACCGCCGCCGATCTCGGCACCGGCGGCATCGATACCACCTACGGGCGCGGCGTGCTGAACCTGTCGCGCGCGTTCCGCCCGCAGGGGCAGACCTCGCTCGCCGGTACGGCGGTGGCGGTATCGCTGGAGGGGAACGGCATGCTCTCCGCCGCGATGGGCGACGCCGCGATGAAGTCGGGCGCCTCGGCGGTGCTGCTCGACGGCTACGGCCGCGCCTACGGCTATGCGCTGGGATCGAGCCTCGCCCGCCCCGCCCCGGCGTTGCGACTGGCACCGGCGCTGGCGGGTGGGCTGCACAGCGTCTCGTTCTCCCGCGACGGATCGGTCGCGGCCGTCTCGATCGCGGGCGACACCTCCTCCACGGTCGAGCGGCTGACGCTGGCCCCCGGCGAGGCGCGGCAGGCCCGCGCGGTGGCGGGGATGGTGGCGAGCCGGCTCTCTCCCGACCTCGCCGTCGCGTTCGGTTTCGCGCAGGGCGGCCGCGCGCTCGGCGACACGTTGCGCGGGCAGTCGGGCGGCGCCTTCCTGATCGCCGCCGATCCACTGGCCGCGCCGGGGTTCGAGCGGCGGGCGGGCAATGCGATGGCGCTGCGGCACACGGTCGGCCGGCTCGGCCTCACCTTCGCCGTCGAGCAGGGCGATGCGCTGACGCCGCGTACCGCCACGTTCAGCGCCCGCCGGCAGGATCGGCTGCGCGGCGGTTACGCGATGCTCGGCGTTACGCTCGACCGCGCGATCGGCCCGCTCGCGCTCAATGCCGGGGTCAGCCGGTTGCGCGAGAGCGATACCGTCCTCGGCGCGCGCTTCGGCACCGCCTTCGGCGCAGGCGGTGCCATCACCGATTTTGCCGACGCCTCGGCCACCCTCACCCCCGGCGACGGCTGGGCGATCGGCGCGAGCGTGCGGCGCGGGTGGACGCGGATGGCCGCCGGCGGCGTGTCGACCGGCGGATCGCTGCACAGCGGCGGCCACGCGATCGACATCGCCCGCACCGGGCTGTTCGGCAGGCGCGACCGGTTGGGGCTGCGGCTGGCGCAGCCGCTTCGCGTGGCCTCGGGCGGCTACGCCCTCTCGCTGCCGGTGGATTATGATTATGCCAGCGGCACCGCACGCTTCGCCGCCACCCGGCTCGACCTGTCGCCGCAAGGACGCGAGCGGGACGTGGAGGCAAGCTGGGCGACGCCGCTGCTGGCGGGCTGGCTCACCACCAACCTGTTCTGGCGACGCGACCCCGGCCACATCGCCGCCGCGCCCGACGACGTGGGAGGAGCGCTGCGCTTCGCCCGCCGCTTCTAGCCGGCGGTCAGGCCACCTCCAGCACCGCGCTGAACTCCAGCCGGTTACGCGGCGTCTCGTAGACGACGGCCGGACGTAGTTTCGTCAGGTTCAGGCGGAACAGCGTTTCGATGATGACGGCAAAGCTGGCGGGCGTGAAATACCAGGCATGGACGTCGATGTAGTCGCCTGCGGCCGCGGCATGTCGATCCATACCGGCTGTCACGCGATACGCTTCATCCGGGCCGAACGGCGTTCCATGATCGCCCATCCAGTGCATCTCGGAATTATTGTGCGTCGCGAACGCATGATTTTCGATCACGCTCATGAGGCTGTGCACCCGCCGCCGGACCTCATGCGCGTCCACCACCTGCGCGACGGTGCTTTCGGCCATGAAATGATCGAAACAGAAGCGTTTATCTGGCACAAGCAGATAATAGCGCCCACCCGGCTTCAGCACCGCCGCCACCTCGTTCAGGTGGCGGACCAGGTCGGGCTGATGCTCGATCGCGTGCGAACTGAATACCGCGTCGAAACTGTCGGTAACGTCGCCCAGATCACCGAGATAGTCGATCCGTTCCGGGCAGTTGGTCGCATCGAGGCCGATTTCCGCCGCGCGCGCGCGCAGCCCCTCCGGGGTCAGCACGTCGAGATATTTCACGTTCGGCCCGGTCAGCACCGGGCTGCAGAACGGTCCGATCTCCAGCGCGCTGGCCGCCGCACGCGGCATTTCGACGAAGACCTCGCGCACCGCCAGCGCCGCCGCCACCCGGCCTTCCGTGCGCCCGTACTGCCGGTAATGCTCGGCGGCCTGCTCGGCGTTCAGATGCGCCAGATCGGGATTGGTGGCCCGGTAGAAGTCGATATCGAAAGCGGGCGTCAGGAAAGCTGGCATGGTTCGGCGTCGTCCGTATTCTTGGGTCGGTTCGGCGCGCCTTCTGCCATGCCCGGCCGGGCTGGTCGATCCCACGCTTTTCGACGTATGGGGTACGTCCGTGCAGGACGGCAGATCGAGTCGACGGGCAACGGGATCATCGTTGCCGTCCCGCCGAACAACCGCAAGGATTTCCGATGACATTCAGCGACGACGATCGGCACCGCCCCATCTTCCGCCAAGCGAGCACGCGCGCATGACGGCGGTCCTCGTCCTCGGCGGCAACGGCCAGCTCGGACAGGCGCTGGGCCGTGCGCGGTGGAGCGAAGGCACCGTCGTGCACCGGCCCGGACGCGACGTGATCGACCTCGCCCGGCCGGAGAGCATCGCCACGGCGCTGGCGGCACACCCCTATGACATCGTCGTCAACGCCGCCGCCTTCACCGCCGTGGATGCCGCGCAGGACGATGTGGCCGGCGCATTCGCGATCAACGCCACCGGCCCGGCCATCCTCGCCGACGCCACCCGCCGCGCCGGGCTGCCGCTGATCCACGTCTCGACCGACTATGTATTCGATGGCTCGGCCACCGGCGCCTATCCCGAGGACGCCACGCCGCAGCCGCTCGGCGTCTATGGCGCGAGCAAGCTGGCGGGCGAGTATGCGGTGCTGAGCGGTAATCCCCGCGCCATCGTGTTGCGCACGGCGTGGGTCATCAGCCCGTTCCGCGCCAATTTCCTGAAGACGATGCTGCGGCTGGCGGCGGAGCGCCCGGCGCTGCGCGTGGTGGACGACCAGCGCGGCTCCCCCACCTCGGCGGACGATCTGGCCGAGGCCATCGCCGCCATCGTCCCCCGGCTGGCCGGGGATGCGGATGCGCCGACCGGCATCTATCATTTCGTCAACGCCGGGGAGGCGAGCTGGTGCGAACTGGCGCGTGAGATCATGGCGTGCAGCGCATCCCGGGGCGGCCCTTCCGTGCCGGTCGAGGGGATCCCGACCAGCGCCTTTCCCACCCCTACTCGCCGCCCGGTCAACTCCCGCCTCGCCACCGGCCGCCTTACCCGCGACTACGGCATCGAGCCGCGCGACTGGCAGGCGGCGGTGCGCGATATCGTCGCCGACCCGGCGGCGATGCCAACGGCACCGGCCTGAGCGGGTGGCCCCTATCCGCCGCCGCCGGTGATGCCCGAGCCGTTGCCGTTCGGCGACAGGCTCGCCACGCTGGCGGCGGTGGTGGGCTTCGGCCTGCTGATCTTCGAGCGGTTGTGGTGGTCGAGCGACATGGCCTTCCTGCTCGCGCTGGCGCTGCTGTTCGCCGCCGCGGCCCACTTCGCCTTGGCGACCACGCGGATGCGGCGGGACGACGGCTGACCGCCCGCTCTGCCCGCGTCGGGGGCTTGGTCAGGCCACGCCTGCTCTGCTAGCGTCGTCGACAGGGCTGGAGGAGACCGACGGATGACCGCCGACGAGCGATCGAGAGCGACCGCGCAAGCACATGTCGCGCTCTATCACGTAACGACGCTGATCCTGGCCGCGCTGGTCGATCGCGGCGTGCTGCTTCCGGCCGAGGCGGGCGGTATCGTGCGCGACGCGGCGCATACGCTGGAGCCGATGGGCGACGACAGCGAACTGCTGTCGCTCTGGCGCGATCGCTATGGGCAGGTGGCGGCCGAACTCGAGGCAGCCCCGCCCGGCAAGCCGCTGCAGCCCAGCCCGTTCCCATCCTACGCGCTCCAGTGGGGACGCTCCCCGGGCTGAACGCATGTCGGAGGCCGGGCTTTTGGCAAAGCCCGGCCTCCGCCCCCGATACGCGACGCGGGGGAACCGTTTTGGGCGACGTGCCCTGTTCCGGAAATGAGGGTCAGCAGTTGCGATCGATGGCGCGGCCCGCCAGCGCACCGACGCCGGCGCCTAGGATCGCCCCGGTCGTGCCATCGCCGCGATTGTAGCGGCCCTGGCCGACCTCGTTGCCGAGCAGCCCGCCGGCGATCGCGCCGATGATCGTGCCGCCCGTGCCGTTGTCGCGGCAGCGGCCACGCCCGCCGTAATAGCCTCGGCCGCCACCGTAACCGCGATCGGCATAATAGCCGCGACCACCGCCGTAATAGCCCTGGTTGCCGCCATAATAGCCGCGACCGCCCGAATAACCGCGGCCCCCGTAATAACCCCGGCCACCATCGTAGCCGCCCCGGCCATAGCCACGGCCGTATCCGCCGTGACGATCACCGCGAACCTGCTGGTAATAATCGCCCTGTCCGCCCCATGGACGTGCCTGCGCTGCCGCCGGCACCAGCGCGATGGCGGCCATCGCGGCGATGGCGGAAAGTGTGATCGACTTGCCCGGCATGATCTTTCTCCTGACTCGGCCCGGCGGACGATGTCGCCGCCTGCGGCGCCGCGTCTTCCGGCATGAAGGGGCTTATGCAACGAGTCGCGTGGCCCATCGCTGAACGCGCATGTTAGCCGGCGTTCAGGTTGGGCGGCCGCCGGATCGCCGCTACAAGCACGCCATGCGATCGACTTTCCTGATGCCGGCCCTGCTGCTGGCGACGTTTCTCATGCCCTCCTCCACCCCGCTGGCCAGCCCGATCATCCTGGCAACGCCGGTGCCGCTCGATCGCGTCGATCCCGCGCGCACGCGGCTGGGCGCCCTGCGCTATCTCGGCGGGTGGGAACTGGCGAGCACCGATCCGCGCTTCGGCGGGCTGTCCTCGATGATCTGGCGGAACGGTCGTCTGTTGGCGATCAGCGATGCCGGCGCGGTGTTCGACATCGCCGTCACGGGCAAGGTGCCGAGCGGGGCGGTCCGCGGGATGCTGCCTGCCGGCCCCGGCACCGGGGAGGCCAAGAGCGATCGCGACGCCGAGTCGCTGACAGCAGATCCCGCGAGCGGGCGGCTGTGGGTGGGGTTCGAGGCGCACAACGCGATCTGGCGTTACGATGCCGCCCTCGGCCGGGCCGAGGCCCATGTGGAGCCGTCGGCGATGCGCAAGTGGCCGGGCAACGGCGGGCCGGAAGCGATGGTCCGCCTGCGCGACGGACGTTTCCTCATATTCTCGGAGGAAGCACCCGGCCCGGCGAAATCCACCGCGCTGCTGATCTTTCCCGGCGATCCGACAAAATCGGACGCCGTGCCGCTGCTCGCCGGCTACCGCGCGCCGCCGGGCTATGCCGTCACCGACGTGGTGGCGCTGGACGACGGCAGGCTGATCCTGCTCCACCGCCGGTTCACGTTGATGGAGGGGGTGTCCGCGATCGTCTCGCTGCTCGATCCGGCGCGGATCCGGCCGGGGCATGCGGTGGAGGCGACGATTCTCGCCCGGCTCGCGCCGCCGCTGACGGTAGACAATATGGAGGCGGTCGCAGTGTCGCGCGAAGGCGGGCGCACGATCCTGTGGATCGCGTCCGACGACAATTTCAGCCCGCTCCAGCGCACGCTGCTGCTGAAGTTCGCGCTCGTACCGTGAGGCGATCCGCGCCACGCACGGAAAGACCGGCCGATGCGCGAGGCATTGGCCGGTCTTTCCACATCCACAGCCCCGGCCGCAGCCGGCGCGTCACGTCAGGTCAGGCGGCAGCCTTCTTGACGATATCACGCTTCAGGCGACGTGCGCGCAGCGAGAGATCGTCGTCAGACGTCTTGAGCAGCCAGTTGTCGAGGCCACCGACATGCTCGACCGAGCGCAGGCCGTGCGTCGAGACGCGCAGCTTCACGCCGGTGCCGAGCGCATCGGAGAGCAGCGTGACGTTCTGCAGGTTCGGCAGGAATGTCCGCTTGGTCTTGTTGTTCGCGTGGGAAACGTTGTGACCCACCTGCCGGCCCTTGCCGGTCAGCTCGCAGATGCGCGCCATACTTTATCGCCCTGAATGTTCGGTTGCCCGGAAAGTGGCGGCAGGTAACCGGCGCACCGGGATTCGTCAACCTGTCCGTCCGATCGTCCATGCCGTGCAACCGTTACGGGTCTAGACCGTTCAGTGGCAGTCAAATAGCAACAAAAGGGAACTTCAAGATGCGCGCAGCCCTAATCGCCCTGGTGGTCATAGTCCTGATCGCCATCGTCGCGGTGGCGACCGGATTCGTCAACCTGAGCGGCGATGCCGGCAAGCTGCCGGAAGTCTCGGTTAACGGTGGCCGCGCGCCGACGGTCGATGCGGATGTCGGCAAGGTCGTCGTCGGCACCAAGGAGACTGCGGTCGACGTGCCGAAGGTCGAGGTCGGCACCACCAAGGAAACGATCGACGTTCCCGTCGTCGGCGTCCAGAAGGCCGATGGCAAATAATCTTCCCCCTCGGGAACGGCCGGGCGCGGCGGCGATCGTCGCCGCGCTCCTGCTGCCACCCCTCGGCATCTTTCTGGTGCGTGGGCTTGGACTGCCGTTCTGGATCGGTGTCGGCCTGACCTGCCTCGGGATAATCCCCGGCATCGTCTTCGCCCTCCTCACGATATTCCGGGCGCCGCCCGTGGAAACACGTCCCAAGAAGGTAACGGCCTGAGCTTTCGCGTCAGGCCTGTTTGTCTTATCCGGCCCCGTGCCGTTTCCGCTGCCCCCACCGATGCGTCTCGCGCTGGATCTCGCCGCCGAAGCGGCGCGAGCGGGGGAAGTGCCGGTGGGCGCCGTGGTCACCCGAGCCGGGCAGGTCGTCGCGACCTCGGCCAATGCCATGCGAACCTCCCATGACCCCACTGCCCATGCGGAGATGCTCGCGATCCGTCGCGCCGCCGCTGCCTTGCAGGCGGAACGGCTCGGCGACTGCGATCTGTGGGTCACGCTCGAACCATGCGCGATGTGCGCCGGCGCCATCGCCCATGCCCGCATCGGCCGGCTTTATTATGCCGCCGCCGATCCCAAGGGCGGCGCCGTCATCCATGGGCCACGGCTGTTCGGCCAGCCGACATGCCATCATCGTCCGGAAATATACGGCGGGATCGGCGAAGGAGAAGCAGCCTCGCTGCTCCGCGCCTTCTTCGCGACCCGGCGCCGCTGATCCATCAGGATACGAATCCAGACGGCGGCAGTGTCACCGACAAGCCCGCGAAACGACGATCCCGCGCTGCCTCTGACAGCGACCCTGGATGCATCCGAATTTAAGGAGAGGATGATGGGGCGATCGACGGGGATTGAACCCGCAACCTCCGGTACCACAAACCGGCGCTCTAACCAATTGAGCTACGACCGCCACGACCACGCCGAAGCCCGGGTTCCATAGGAGCGTGTGCCCCCCAGCGTCAAGACACCCGATGCCCTTGCGCCGCGCCATGCAAAGCGACAAAGACCGCGCGTGCTTTCCCAACGAACCCGCTACGCCATCCGCGCGCTCCTGCATCTGGGGGATCGCTATGGCGAAGGCCCGGTGCAGCTGACCGAAATAGCCGAGGCGCAGAATATCCCCGGCAAGTTTCTCACCGTCATCCTTTCCGAAATGAAGCGGGCCGGGCTGGTGGAGACGCTGCGGGGCAAGGAGGGCGGCTACTGGCTCTCCCGCCCGCCGGCCGATGTGACCTATGGCGAGATCGTGCGGCTGACGCGCGGATCGCTGGCGCTGGTGCCCTGCGCCGCGCGGCTGGCCTACACTCCGTGCGATCACTGCATCGACGAGGCGACCTGCCGGCTGCACCACGTGATGCTGTCCGTCCGCGACGAGACCGCGCGGATCCTCGACGGGGTTTCGCTCTCGCAAAAATTGTTAGATTGAGCGAAGCAAATGTTGGCGGCCGACGCCTTGTTGATCTTGACGGTAGACTATAGGCGAGATGCCATGAAACGGACCAAGATCTCCGCCGCGCTGGCGACCTCCGCACTGCTCGCGCTTGCCGCCTGTTCGGGTGGCGGCAAGACGAAGGGCGAGGTCGACCTGCTCAACGTCTCCTACGATCCCACGCGCGAGCTGTACCGCGCGATCGATCCCGGCTTCGCCACCGAATGGAAGGCGAAGACCGGCGAGACGGTGAACATCAAGATGAGCCACGGCGGCTCGGGCAAGCAGTCGCGCGCGGTGATCGACGGGCTGGAGGCGGACGTGGTGACGCTCGCCCTCGCCTACGACATCGATACCATCGCGGCCAAGACGAAGAAGCTGCCGGCCGACTGGCAGGCCCGCCTGCCCGACAACAGCGCGCCTTATTATTCCACGATCGTATTCCTCGTTCGCAAGGGCAACCCGAAGAACATCCATGACTGGAACGACCTGATCCGCCCCGGCGTGCAGGTCATCACGCCCAACCCCAAGACGAGCGGCGGCGCGCGGTGGAATTATCTCGCGGCCTGGGGCTATGGCCGCAAGACCGGCAGCAGCGATGCGGCGGCACGCGATTACGTCACGAAACTCTACAATAACGTGCCGGTGCTGGACAGCGGCGCGCGCGGCGCTACCACCACCTTCGTCGAGCGCGGCATCGGCGATGTGCTGATCGCGTGGGAGAACGAGGCGATGCTGGCGCAGCAGGAAATGGGCAAGGGCCAGTTCCAGATCGTCGCGCCGTCGGTATCGGTCCTCGCCGAGCCGCCGGTCGCGGTGGTCGACGGCAATGCGAAGAAGCACGGCACCCAGGCGGTGGCCAAAGCCTATCTCGATTATCTCTACACCCCCGCCGCGCAGGAACTGATCGCCAAGGCCCACTATCGCCCGCGCAACGCGGCGGTGGCTGCGAAATATGCCGCCACCTTCCCGCAGATCAAGCTGCTGACGATCGACGGTGATTTCGGTGGCTGGGCGAAGGCACAGGCCCAGCATTTCGCCGACGGTGCGATCTTCGACACGATCTTCGCGCAGCGGCGCCGCTAGGCGTCATGACGGCGACGGGGGCGTCTCTGGGATCGACGGCGATCGAGGGCAAGCTCCGCTCGCCGGCGCGGCCCTATGGCAAGAAAAGGTCGATCATGCCCGGTTTCGGGATCACGTTCGGCTTCACCATCTTCTACCTGTGCCTGATCGTGCTGGTCCCGCTGTCGGCGGTGTTCGTGCGGTCGGCCGGGCTGGGGCCGGCGCATTTCGTCGATGTCGGCTTTTCGGCGCGGGCGATGGCCTCGTACCGGCTCAGTTTCGGCGCGGCGGCGGCGGCGGCGGCGGTGAACAGCGTGTTCGGCCTGCTGATCGCCTGGGTGCTGGTGCGCTACGAGTTTCCCGGCCGGCGGCTGGTGAGCGCGATGGTGGACCTGCCGTTCGCACTGCCCACCGCGGTGGCCGGCATCGCGCTGACCGCGATCTACGCGCCCAACGGCTGGCTGGGCCAGTATCTCGAACCGCTCGGGATGAAGGTCGCCTATACGCCGCTCGGCGTGGTGGTGGCGCTGGTCTTCGTCGGCCTGCCGTTCGTCGTCCGCTCGGTGGAGCCGGTGCTGGCCGATCTGGGCCATGACGTGGAGGAGGCGGCCGCCTCGCTCGGCGCCGGGCGGGTGGACACGTTCACCCGCGTGATCCTGCCCGCGATCGGCCCAGCGCTCCTGACCGGCTTCGCGCTCGCCTTCGCGCGCGGGGTGGGGGAATATGGCTCGGTGATCTTCATCGCCGGCAACATGCCCTTCGTGTCCGAGGTGTCGCCGCTGCTGATCGTGACCCAGCTCGAGCAATATGACTATGCCGGCGCCACCGCGATCGCCAGCGTGATGCTGGTCGCCTCGTTCGCGTTGCTGCTTGTCATCAACCTGATCCAGATCTGGAGCCGGAAGCGGATGGCCGCATGAGCGCCACCCCTGCCCCCGCGCACCAGCGCGCCACCGCCGAGTCGCCCGTTGCGCGGATCGTACTGATCGGCGTCGCGCTGGCATTCCTCGGGCTGTTCCTGCTGCTGCCGCTGATCGCGGTGTTCGCCGAGGGGTTGCAGCGCGGGATCGGTCCGTTCCTCGATGCCATCGTCGAGCCGGACGCACTGTCGGCGATCCGACTGACGCTCACCGTCGCGGCGATCAGCGTGCCGCTCAACATCGTGTTCGGCATCGCCGCCGCCTGGGCGATCACGAAGTTCGATTTTCCGGGCAAGGGGCTGCTCATCACGCTGATCGACCTGCCCTTCTCGGTGTCGCCGGTAGTGGCGGGGCTGATGTACATCCTGCTGTTCGGGTCGAGCGGCTGGTTCGCCTCCGTGCTGGCCGATCAGGACATGCAGATCGTGTTCGCGGTGCCGGGCATCGTGCTGGCGACGATCTTCGTCACCTTCCCGTTCGTCGCGCGCGAGCTGATCCCGCTGATGCAGGAACAGGGGCGAGACGACGAGGAGGCGGCGCTGTCGCTGGGCGCGAGCGGCTGGCAGACCTTCTGGCACGTCACCCTGCCGAACATCCGCTGGGGGCTGCTGTACGGCGTGCTGCTGTGCAACGCCCGCGCGATGGGGGAATTCGGCGCGGTATCGGTCGTCTCCGGTCACATCCGGGGCGAAACCAACACGATGCCGCTGCATGTAGAGATCCTCTACAACGAGTATAATTTCGTCGCGGCGTTCGCCGTGGCATCGCTGCTGGCCGGCCTCGCGCTCGTGACGCTCGTGCTGAAAAGCGTGCTGGAATGGCGCTTCGACTATCATCGCGGGGGCACCGGGCATTGATCGAGGGCGCGCACTGATGGGCATCACCGTCTCAGGGATTTCCAAGCGTTTCGGCGCATTCACCGCGCTGGGCGATATCGACCTGGAGGCACGGCCGGGCGAATTCCTCGCGCTGCTCGGCCCCTCCGGCTCGGGCAAGACGACGCTGCTGCGGATCATCGCCGGGCTGGAGTTTCCCGACACCGGCACCGTCGCGTTCGACGGCGTGGACGTGACGAACCAGCCGATCACTGATCGCGGCGTCGGCTTCGTGTTCCAGCAATATGCGCTGTTCCGCCACATGACGGTGGCGGACAACGTCGCCTTCGGCCTCACCGTGCGCAAGCGCAGCACCCGTCCGGCCAAGGCGGAGATCGCCCGGCGGGTGGAGGAACTGCTCGATCTGGTGCAGCTGAAGGATCTGGGGAAACGCTACCCCGCGCAGTTGTCCGGCGGGCAGCGGCAGCGTGTGGCGCTGGCCCGCGCGCTGGCGGTGGAACCGCGCATCCTGCTGCTGGACGAGCCGTTCGGCGCGCTGGACGCCAAGGTGCGCAAGGACCTGCGGCGCTGGCTGCGCGAGCTGCACGATCGCATGGGCCTCACCTCCATCTTCGTGACGCACGATCAGGAAGAGGCGCTGGAACTGGCCGATCGCGTGGTGGTGATGGACCATGGCGTGATCGAGCAGGTTTCCGCGCCGGAGGCGATCTACAACGATCCGGCCTCCGCCTTCGTGTTCGATTTCGTCGGCGAATCGAACCGCCTCCCGGTGTCGGTGCGTGGCGGGCGCGCGCATTTCGGCGGCCATGCCTTCGATGTCGCCACCGACGGCACGCGCGACGGGGACGCCACCCTGTTCTTCCGCCCGCACGACGTGGAGATCGTCGGGGCCGGCGCGGCCGCCTTGCCGGCGGTCGTCTCGCTGGCGCGCCCGCGCGGCGGCGGCACCCGGATCGAGGCGCGGATCGAAGGCCGCGAGGCACCGCTCGAACTGGACTACACCGGCGACGCCCCGCCCCGCCCCGGCGACCGCATCGGCGTCCGCCCATTGCGCGCGCGCCTGTTTCCAGCCGGTTAGTCGCTTGTTCGCCCGCGCCATGCTAGGTGTGAGCGATGCAGACCGAGATCGTTCGCCCCCTCCGCCCCGCGCTGCTGCGCGGCTTCGCCGGCCGTTGCCCGAAGTGCGGCGACGCCCGGCTGTTCGGCCGTTTCCTGAAGCCCGTCGCGTCGTGTCCAGCCTGCGGGGAGGACTGGTCGCGTCATTCGGCGGACGATTTCCCGGCCTATATCGTCATCATCCTGCTCGGCCACCTGCTGCTGCCGGTGGTCGTGGAGGTGAACAACCTGTTTTCCCCCGGCATGGTCGCGCAGATGATCCTGTGGCCGCTGTGCGCGGGGCTGCTGGCGCTGGCGATGATCCAGCCGGTGAAGGGCGCGGTGATCGCCTTCCAGTGGGCGCGGCGGATGCACGGCTTCGCTCCCGTGCGCACCTGACCGGCCCTTCCGCCCTGCCGGCGGCAGGTCGATCCGGCGTATCCCGGCGGCCGCCGCGGCGATCATGCACCCCGCATTTGCTCATCACCCCGGCCTGCGCTAGCAGCCGGTAATGCCAAACATTTTATATGACCCGAACCGGATTCTCCGCGCGAGCGTGCGATGAGCCTGCGGGCCGATCTGCGCGGCGCGACCGCCGACGATCACAACCGGCTCGATGCGGTGTTCGGGCAATATGATCTTGCCGACGCGGCGGCGTATCGCCGCTTCCTGCGGGCGCACGCGCGGGCGTTGCAGCCGGTGGAGACAGCGATCGCCGGATCGGCGGCGACCCACGCATGGCAACCACGGGTGCCGCTGATCGCGGCCGATCTCGCCGCACTCGGCGAACCGATGCCAGAAGCGATGACGATCGATCCGCCCGGCGCGGCCCGGCTGTGGGGCATGCGTTACGTCGTGGAAGGCTCCCGGCTGGGCGGCGCGATGCTGGCCCGGCAGGTGGGCGCCGGGCTGCCCGCCGCCTATCTCGGCGCGCAGCACGGCAAGGGCGAATGGCGCGGCTTCCTGGAGGCGCTGGAGGGCGCCGGGGATGCCGGTGGCGCCGAATGGCGGGCAGAGGCGGGGGGCGGGGCGCAGGCGGCTTTCGCGCTGTTCGCCGCGAGCGCAGCACAGGAGGCAACCGATGGCCCACGCTGAAGCCCCGCCGCCGGTGGACCTGACCAACTGCGATCGCGAGCCGATCCATATCCCCGGCATGATCCAGCCGTTCGGTTTCCTCGTGGCGTTCACCGCCGACTGGCTGGTGTCGCGCGTGTCTGCCAACGTCGCCGACTTCATCGGCTTTACCCCAACACAGATGCTGGGCAAGCCGGTCAGCGCGGTGTTCGACGAGGAGGCGATCCACTCGATCCGCAACCGCATGACGATGCTGCGCGGTGGCGATTCCGTCGAGCGGCTGTTCGACGTCGAGCTGGTCGCCGGGCATGGCGGCTTCGACGTCTCGGTGCATTTTGCCGGCGATATCGTGGTGATGGAGGCCGAACCTGCCACGGGCGACGAAGTGGAGGCTTCCACTCTCGTCCGCTCGATGATGGCCCGGCTGGGCCAGACCGAGGGGCTGAAGGGTTTCTTCCGCGAGGGCGCGCGGCAGGTGCGCGCGCTGACCGGCTTCGACCGGGTGATGGTCTATCGCTTCGACCATGACGGTGCGGGCGAGGTGATCGCCGAGGCGGTGCGGCCCGGCGTCGACAGCTTCCTGGGGCTGAACTACCCGGCGTCCGATATTCCGGTGCAGGCGCGCGCGCTCTACCTGCGCAACATCTTCCGCGTGATCGTCGATGTCTCCAGCACGCCCGTGCCGGTCGTCCCGACGCTCGATCCGCGTGGCGCGCCGCTCGATCTGTCGCTGGCGATGATGCGGGCGGTGTCGCCGATCCATATCGAATATTTGCGCAACATGAGCGTCAAGGCGTCGCTGTCGATCTCGATCGTCGTCGATGGGCGGCTGTGGGGGCTGTTCGCCTGCCACCACAACGCACCGCGCCTGCCCGGCATCGCCCATCGCGGGGCTGCCGAACTGTTCGGCCAGATGTTCTCGATGATGCTCGAAAGCCGCGAGCGTCGCGAGGTGGCGGATTACGAGACGCGTGCGCGTGGCGTATCGGACCGGATCATGGCCGCCGTCGCGCAGGATGCCGAGGTGCTGGCCGATGCCGTGTGGCTCGGCGAGATGGTGTCCGACCTGATCCCGTGCGACGGCGTGGGCGTCTATATCGACGGCGCGCTGTCGCTGTCCGGGATGACCCCGGGGCGGGCGCAGTTCGAGGAAATCGTCACCACGCTGAACCAGGTGGCGGCGAGCGCGGTGTTCGCCACCGATTCGATCGCCGGCATCCTGCCGGCCGCCGCCGATTATGCCGATCGCGCCGCCGGCCTGATCGCCATACCGCTTTCGCGTTCCCCGCGCGATTACGTGGTGCTGTTCCGGATCGAGCGACTGCGCGCGGTCCGTTGGGCCGGCAACCCGGACAAGCCGATCGAGCATGGCCCCAACGGCCCCCGGCTCACCCCGCGCAAGAGCTTCGACGAGTGGTCGGAACTGGTGAAGGGCAAGGCGATGCCGTTCACCGCGCCGGAACAGCGCGTCGCCGAGACGCTGCGCACCGCGCTGCTGGAGGTGGTGCTGCGCCTGTCGGACAGCGCGACGCAGGATCGCCGCCGCGCTAACGAGCAGCAGGAGCTGCTGATCGCCGAGCTGAACCACCGCGTCCGCAACATCCTGTCGCTGATCCGGGGGCTGATCTCGCAGACGCGCGGCACCGCCCCCACCCCCGAGGCCTTCGTCGAGACGCTGGACGACCGCATTCAGGCGCTGGCCCGCGCGCACGACCAGATCACCAGCGACCGCTGGGGGCCGGCGCGGCTGATCGACCTGATCGAGACGGAGGCCGGCGCCTTCCTCGGCCAGAAGCGCGATCGCGTGCGGCTGACCGGGCCGAACGTGCTGATCGAGCCGGGCGCCTTCACCACGATGGCGCTGGTATTCCACGAACTGCTGACCAACGCCGCCAAATACGGCGCGCTGGTGGACAGCGGTTTCGTCGCGATCGACTGGAAGGTGGACAAGGACGGATCGCTGCTGATCGACTGGCGCGAGGAAGGCGGCCCCGCCGTGGTGGCGCCCACCCGGCGTGGCTTCGGCTCCACCATCATCGAACGGTCGATCCCGTTCGATCTCGGCGGCACGGCGGAGGTGCGCTATCGCCTGTCGGGCTTCACCGCGCACTTCTGCGTGCCGGCGCGCCATGTCGCGCGGGTGCTGCGCGATGCCCCCTCGCGCAAGATCGCCGCGGCGGCGGCCCCGGTCGGGCGCGGCGTGCTGGACGGGCAGACCGTACTGCTGGTGGAAGACAGCATGATCATCGCGCTGGACGGCGAGGACGCGCTGAAGGCGCTGGGTGCCGACACCGTGCTGACGGCGGCCACCGTGGCCCGTGCGCTGACGATCATCGAGGGTGATCTGCCGCCCGATTTCGCGCTGCTCGATTTCAATCTCGGGATCGAGACGAGCCTCGCCGTCGCCGACGTGCTGGCCGCGCGCGGCACGCCGTTCGCCTTTGCGACCGGCTATGGCGACCAGCTCGACCTGCCGGAACGGCTGGCCGCCACCCCGATCATCCGCAAGCCCTATGGAACGGACACGCTGGGCCGGGCGATCGCCGCGTTGACCGCGCCCGTCTGATCGCCCCCGCCCGGCCCCCCTGCCCGGAAAGAGCCCGCAGACCATGACGACGCCGCCCGACGCCCGTTTCCACTCGCTCCACGCGCAGGGCTTCGTCCGCGTCGCCGCCTGCACCCCGCGTGCCACGGCGGGCGATCCGGCGGCCAACGTGGCGGCGACGCTGGACCTGTTCCGACAGGGTGACGCGGCGGGCGCGGATCTGCTGGTGTTCCCCGAACTCGGCCTGTCCTCCTACGCGATCGACGACTTGCTGTTGCAGGAGGCGCTGCTCGATCGCACCGAGGCGGGCATCGCCGAGCTGGTGGCGGCGAGCGAAACGCTGTCGCCGGTGATCCTCGTCGGCGCGCCGCTGCGCCGGCTGGGGCGGCTGTACAATTGCGCGGTGGCGATCGCGCGCGGGCGTATCCTCGGCGTGGTGCCCAAGAGCTTCCTGCCCAACTACCGCGAATATTACGAGAAACGCTGGTTCGCCGCCGGCGCGGGCCTTGCCGGCCTGTCGATCGATGTGGCCGGGCAGACGGTGCCGTTCGGCCCGGACCTGATCTTCGCCGCCAGCGATCTGGCCGACTTCGTGTTCCATATCGAGATCTGCGAGGATTACTGGGCGCCGCTGCCCCCCTCCACCCACGGCGCGCTGGCGGGCGCGCTGCTGCTGTGCAACCTCTCGGCCTCGAACATCGTCGTCGGCAAGGCGCGCGAGCGGACGTTGCTGTGCGCCTCGCAGTCGATGCGCGCCCAGGCCGCCTATATCTATTCCGCCTCCGGCCCCGGCGAGAGCACGACCGATCTGGCGTGGGACGGGCAGGCGATGATCTTCGAGCTGGGCGAGGAGCTCGGCCAGTCCGCCCGCTTCGCCGACGATCCCGAGCTGCTGGTGCGCGATATCGACGTACAGCGCCTGCGGCTGGAGCGGATGCGGACGCCCACGTTCAACGACGCGGTCGTCGCCGCCGGCCCCCCCGAAACGCGCTTCCGCCGCATCGGGTTCGCTCACCGCCCCGCCTTCGCCGATCTCGGCCTGAAGCGCGCGATCCGCCGCTTTCCGTTCGTGCCGAACGATCCGGCGCGGCTGGACGAGGATTGCTACGAGGCGTTCAACATCCAGGTGGAGGGCATCGCCAAGCGCTTCGCCGCCACCGCCAGCAAGACGATGGTGATCGGCATCTCCGGCGGGCTGGATTCCACCCACGCGCTGATCGTGGCGGCCAAGGCGTGCGACCGGCTCGGCCTGCCGCGTGACCGCATCCTCGGCTTCACGATGCCCGGCTTCGCCACCGGCGAGGAGACCAAGGCGAACGCGTGGGCACTGATGCGCGCGGTGGGCATCACCGCCGCCGAGATCGACATCCGCCCCGCCGCGCGCCAGATGCTCGCCGACCTCGGCCACCCCTATGCCGATGGCGCGCCGCAATACGACATCACCTTCGAGAACGTGCAGGCCGGGCTGCGCACCGATTACCTGTTCCGCCTCGCCAACCATAACCACGGCTTCGTGATCGGCACCGGCGACCTGTCGGAACTGGCGCTCGGCTGGTGCACCTACGGCGTCGGCGACCAGATGAGCCACTACGCCGTCAATTGCGGCGTACCCAAGACGCTGATCCAGTATCTGATCCGCTGGTGCATCCGCTCGAACCAGTTCGATGGCGAGACCGACCATATTCTCGCCGCCATCCTCGGCACCGAGATTTCGCCCGAACTGGTGCCTGCCGATGCCAGCGGCGCGATCCAGAGCACGGAGGCGAAGATCGGGCCGTATGCGCTGCACGACTTCTTCCTTCACCACGTCGTCCGCCTCGGCCTGCCGCCCTCGAAGATCGCGTTCCTCGCCTGGCATGCGTGGCATGACGCGAACATCGGCGGCTGGCCGGCGGGGCTGCCCGAGGATGCACGCCACGCCTACGACCTGCCGACCATCCGCAAGTGGCTCGATTCGTTCCTGTGGCGCTTCTTCCAGACGAGCCAGTTCAAGCGATCGGCCATCCCCAACGGCCCGAAGGTATCGAGCAGCGGCGCGCTCTCCCCACGCGGGGACTGGCGCGCGCCCTCGGACGGCACCGCGCGCGTGTGGCAGGACGAGCTTGCCGCCGCCCTCGGCCCGGCGGGCGGCGCGGCCTGACGGCGCTTTCGTGAACGCCGCCGACTTGCTACGCTAGGCTCCACGGGGTCACGCCATGACGGGGGGAGCGGGATGGACTGGACGGACAGCGCCACCGGCACGGCGATCGTCGGGCGACCGCACGGCCGTATCGATGAAGCCAGCTGGGAGGCGTTCCTCGCCGGCATCACCTCCCGCATCCTCGTCGCAAGCGAGGCCGGCAAGGGCTTCGTCCTCGATCTGGCCGACGTGGACTATATGTCGTCGCGCGGCCTGCGCGTGCTGACGCTGGCCAAGCGCGAGGCGGACGGGCACGGCCTGACGCTCACGCTCGCCCGCCCGAACGAGCGGATGCGCGAGATCCTCGCGATCAGCCGCTACGACAGGATCTTCACCGTCGCCGACGATCTGCCGGCGGGGGCCGCGTGATGCGCGTGCGCTTCTGGGGTACGCGCGGCTCGCTCCCCGTCGCCCCCCGCGCCGACGTGTTTCGCCGCAAGGTGGCCAGGGCGCTCGTCGCCGCCGACGGCCGCCGCTTCGCCGACGAGGCGGAAGCGTGGGACTTCGCCGGCAGCGAACTCGATTTCGCCACCGGGCGCGGCTACGGCGGCGCCACCTCCTGCGTGGAGGTCGAGGGTGCGCCGGACGGCAGCTTCATCGTGTGCGACATGGGAAGCGGCCTGCGCGATTTCGGGCTGGACGCCGCCCGCCGCTGCGCCGCCGGGCACGCGCGCATCTACAATGTGTTCCTGTCGCACCTGCACTGGGACCATATCATGGGCTTCCCCTTCTTCGTCGCCGCCTTCGATCCGGGGGCCACGATCGTGATCCACGGCGGCCACGCCGACCTGGAAAAGGCACTGCGCCGCCAGCAGGAGGAGATCAGCTTCCCGGTCGCGTTCGACTGGCTGCGCGCCGACATCCGCTTCCGCACGCTTGTGCCGGGCGAGACGTACCGCATCGCCGGCATGGACGTGCGGCTGATCGAGCAGTGCCACTCGCACGCCTCCTACGGCTATCGCTTCGAGCATGATGGCAAGGCGGTGATCTACTCGACCGACGCCGAGCATCGCATCGACGACATGGAAAACGAGCGCGCGTTCGAGGCCTTCTTCCGGGGGGCCGACGTGGTGGTGTGCGATACGATGTATTCGCTGGCCGAGAGCGTGACGATGAAGGCCGACTGGGGCCATTCGAGCAACCTCGTCGCGGTGGACCTGTGCCATGCGGCAGGCGCCGACCGGCTGGTGCTGTTCCACCACGAGCCGACCTATGTCGACGAGGACATCCAGCGGATGCACGCCGAGACGATCCGCTACGAGGAGATCAACCGGCAGGATCGCCCGCCGCTGACGGTGGTGTGCGCCTATGACGGGCTCGAACTCGACGTCTGACCCCGCACCCGACCCGCCGCGACGCCCGGGCCGGGTACCGCTGGCCGGGCTGGCGGCGGCGCTGATCGCGGCGCTGCTGCTCCACCTGATCGGGGGCGAGGCGACCAGCCGTGCGCTGTTCGACCGTTACCAGCGCCTCGCCCCCGATCAGGTGGAGC